>JBKQRF010000112.1:0-19503 GCA_052144055.1 Candidatus Limnocylindrales bacterium | reverse complement strand
CGAGCGGCAGGCGGAGGCGGCCAGCCCCCGGGTAGTCGGACAGCCGGCCGAAGAAAGGGTGCGGGGCTGTGGCTCGCGGTAGGCTGTGTCTGCGGGCTGCAGTTCGACTCGGGCGTGCGCGAAGCGGCCCACCTCGTCACCGTTGGACGGAACCGGCGGACGCGCAAACGCAACTTCCCGAAGCCAGGACTGGCGCGCTGGCGTTGCCGCGTCGCGTCTAAGCGCAGGCGCATTTGTAGCCACGTCCGAGTCGGTCGCGGGGTTGGACGCGCAGCGCCACCAGGTCGGCGACCTGCGCATGGTCCACGAGCCGACGTACCTGCGGTTCTTCCAGGCGCGATTCCAGCGACTCTGGCGCCGGTGTCGCCTGGCCTGGGTGGCCACCGGCGGGTGCGGTTCGGCTCTGTCGCGGAAGACCCGGCCGGGTAGCATGGCCGCATGCGGTCGGCGGGAGAGGTCATCGGGCTCATCCTGATGTTCGCCGGCGTCACCGCCCTACTCGGCTCGCTCGGCGCGGACGCAGGTCTCGCCGATGCGCTCGGCTGCCTTTGGCCGCTCCTGATCGTAGGGTTGGGCCTCTGGCTTGTGTGGGTCGCCGGCAACAGGAGGCACTCGTCTCCGCCTGTGAGGTCGTCCGCGTGGGGTCATGCCGTCTCGGCCCACGTTCCAGATGGGTGGGGATGGGCCGCCCACCCGCTGCCCGCGGCGCATCCCGGCCCCGCAGCGCCGGGATCGGCGGACCAGTCAGGCTGGAGTGCGGCGGCCTGGGCATGGGGCCCCGGGGTGCGGCGCGATCGACGGTTCATCGGCGAGATCGAGATGACGGGGCCTATGCAGGCCGGGCCGATGCAAATCGAGACGTTCATTGGCGAGGTCCGCCTCGATCTTACGCAGGCGACGTTCCCCGACGGGGAGACGCCAATCCACGTCAGCACCGCGATTGGCGAGGTGCGAGTTCTGCTGCCTGCGGACGTCGCCGCATCCGTGCGGGCGACGTCGCTGCTCGGCGACAGCGAGGCGCTCGGCCGCACGTCCGGAGCCTTCTTGGGAGATGCCCGCGCCGAGACCGACGGTTATTTCGGGGCCACGCGGCGGATCCGGGTCGAGGCGCAGTCGCTGATCGGCGAGGTGGCGGTCCGTCGTATTCGTCTCTCCGCCGGAACCGATCCACGCGTGTCGCCGACTGGCGCCGGAGCCCCCGGGCACCCTACGCCGCCGGCGGAGCCAGGGGATTCCAAGTTGGCCGCCTGGCCACCGGCCGGAGCCGACTCCTGAAGTGTCCGACCTTCGCGTCGAGCTGCTCTACACGCTCGACTGCCCGCACTGGGAGCCCGTGCGGGCCGATTTGCACCGCGCCTTGTCGGCTGGCGCAATCGAGACGCCCATCGAGCTTGTGCTCGTCGGCGACCAGGACGACGCAGAGTTCCTGGGGTTCGTCGGGTCTCCGAGCGTGCGCCTCAACGGTACCGACGTCGTGCCGCCCCCGGCCGGCTCCACCGTGAACACCGGCTGCCGCATATACGTGCAGCCGGACGGCTCATTGTCCGGCCGCATCCCAGAACAGGTGCTGAGCGAGGCGGTGCGGCTGCAACGGCTGGGTCGCCTCGAGGCGTTCCAGCGCGAGGAATCGAGGAAAGTGGCCGCCGCGGTGCTTGAGGCGGCCGTGGACGACCTGGCCGCTGAGGATCAGCGTGCGGCCGAAATGGGCGAAGTGCAGAAGACCGACGGAGGTGCGCAGAAGTGAACGCGACGCTGCCGACCGGGAGGCTCCGCAGTGCGGCACAGGACGGCACGGCAAGAGCTCTTCGGGTCGCGTTCCTGTGGGCGGCGCACAGGCAGCGCCTCGCCAGGCTCGCCGCCCGGAGCTCGTTGACGAGGGGCACAGTGCGCCGGTTCGTGGCTGGTGAGACACTCCCAGCAGCTCTCGGCGCGCTCGAGCGGCTCCGCGATCGTGGGCTGGCCACGACCGTCGACGTGCTCGGCGAGTCGGTCACGACCGCCGATGCGGCGCGGCTGGCGGCCGACCGGTACCTCGAAGTGCTGGACGCGCTAGCCGGTCGTCGGCTCGACCGGAACGTGAGCGTCAAGCTGACGCAGCTCGGCCTCGACGTCGACCGGGACGCCTGCCGCGAGAACCTGTTCCGCATCGTCGCTCGCGCGGCGGAGCTCGACGCGTTCGTCCGCGTCGACATGGAGGACCACGCACACACCGAGCGCACGCTCGAACTCGTCCGCGAGGCCCACGCCCGGCACTCGGGCGTGGGCGTCGTCATTCAGGCATACCTCCGGCGCAGCGCGGACGACGTCGCGTCTCTCGACCGCGACCAGATTCGCGTCCGATTGTGCAAGGGAGCCTATGACGAGCCCGCGGCAGTCGCGTTCCCACATAAGCGCGACGTCGACGACAGCTTCCGGCGCCTCGCCGAGGCGCTCCTTCGAGACGGCGAGTACCCGGCGCTGGCGACTCACGACGAAGTGCTGATCTCCTGGGTCCGCGAGTTCTCCGAGCGCGAGGGGATTGACCGCTCTCGCTTCGAGTTCCAGATGCTCTACGGCATCCGGCGAGACCTCCAAGAGCGACTCGCGCGCGCCGGCTACACAGTCCGCGTGTACGTGCCGTTCGGGACAGAGTGGTACCCGTACTACATGCGGCGGCTAGCGGAACGGCCGGCAAACGTGCTCTTCATGGCGCGCAGCGTGCTGCGTGAGCAGCGCCGGGGTCGCGACTCGGACTGAGGCCCGCGTGGCTCCTGCGCCCTGCCGCCTACGCCTCCCGCGTCACGACAGCCTCCGTGGCCGCCGCGCGGCCCATCTGCGCCAGCACTACCCCGGTCGCGACGAACGCGGCGCCGAGCATCTGGAGGGCGTCCAGCCGCTCACCGAGCAGCAGCACCGCGAGCGTGACGGCGAAGACGGGTTCCAGCATGCTGACCAGTGCCGCCTGGGCGGCACCGATCCGGCCGACGCCCGCGTAGAACGCCTGGATCGCGACGGCGGTGGCCAGCACGCCGATGGCCAGCAGCCCGGGCCATGCATCGCCGGGCACCTGCCAGGGCAGCGCCGGCTCGCCGACAGCCGCGGCGATGACGACGATGACGAGCCACGTCCCTAGCATCATCAGCGCTGCTGCGAGGAGAGGTGGCACCTGTGACGGCGCGTCCGACCGTGGCGCCTCCGCGATGGCGCCCTTGCGCTCCCCGGCGACGCGCGCGGCGAGCAGGATGTAGCCGCTGTAGATGATGGGCGAGGCGACCGCCAGCACGACCCCCAGCGGGTCAGTGCCGGCCTGGATCCCTCCGACCATGCACACCGCCCCGGCAGTGGCGATCCCGAGGGCCAGCCATGCCCGGCGTCCCTCGAACGATCGCCCGAACCGCATGGCGCCGACGGCCACGAGCGTCGGGTACACGTAGAGCAGCAGCGCCACGAGGCTGACGGGAGCCCGCTCTACCGCGGCATAGTAGGTGGCGGCATTGCCTGCGAAGACCACCCCGAGCCCGACCATCGCTGCCGCCTGCCGTGCCGTCAACCGTCGGAGTGCGAGACGGCCCCCGGGCCATGCGAGCAGCCAGCCCCAGGTGATGAGCGCTCCGAACGTAAACCGCCATGCAAGCAGCGTCAGCCAGTCTGTACCGCTCGCGTAGACACCCTTCGCCAAGAGCGGTCCTGATCCGTATCCGCATGCGGACAGGGCAACGAGCAGGACGCCGATCAGCTGGCGACGATGCATCCGGCGGAGGCTAGCAGGCGCCCGATGGCACTTCTCGACGGCCGCGCGGGCCTCTGCGGACGGCCCTAGACCGCGTCCCCGGACCCATGCGGGTGCCCGGTCCGAGTGCGCTATGCCCTACGCCGAACTACCGACGGCGCCGGGCCGGCCCATGGCACGCACCGTTCCGAACCGAAGTGGGTAGACTTCCTCGTGCCGACCGGCCCGCGCGTGCGACCGGCGAACCCGAACGAGGAAGCTGCGACGGCTACGCTGTATGCTCCCACGACGCAGCGGGTCCGACGGGCCCCGACCGTCGTCGATTTCGTCAACATCCGATGGGTCGATGACTGGTGCAAGCGCTGCAACATCTGCGTCGAGATCTGCCCCAAGGAATCCCTGGTCCTGACGCACGACGCCATCATCGAGGTCGAGAATTGCATCCGATGCGGCCTCTGTGAGCGCTATTGCCCGGACCTCGCTATCGAAATGATCCCCGCGCGCACCGTGGCCGGCGCCGGCTCGCGCCCCGAGCCCGCGGCGTCGGTGGGCGGCGCACGGGGCCGCCTGCCGCTGCGCTCCGGGCTCCCCGACACGGCGCGTGGCCCCGCCGTCGCCGGCACAGATCCCAGGCGGGGTATCACCGACGTCGAGAGCGGCCCGGACGTCGATCGCGCGAACCCGACGTAGAAGGGAGGCACGAGAGATGGCCAAGCGACTTCTCCAGGGAAACGAGGCGATGCTGCTCGGGGCGATCCGGGCAGGCGCCGGCTACTTCGCCGGCTACCCGATCAGTCCCAGCAGCGAAATCCTGATGGCCGCGTCCGTCTACGCCGCCTCCCATCCCGAGCTCCGGTTTCTTCAGGCGGAGGACGAAATCGCCAGCGCCAACGCGATCATCGGCGCGAGCCTCGCCGGCGCTAAGTCCTTCACTGCGACGTCGGGGCCAGGGTTCAGCCTGATGCAGGAGGCGATCGGGTACGCCCACAAGCTCGGGGTTCCTGCGGTCATCATCGACGTCCAGCGCGTGGGCCCGGCCACCGGCATGCCCACCATGCCGGGCCAGGGCGACATCCTACAGACGCGCTACGGCTCGTCCGGCGACTACACGAGCATCGTCTTCTACCCCTCGAGCGTGGCCGAGTGCTACGAGTACACGATCCGTGCCTTCAACTGCGCTGAGGAGAGCCGCTCGCCCGTCGTCGTGCTGTCCGATGCGTTCCTCGGCCACCTCAACGAGGTGGTCGACCTCGACGCAATCGAGGTCCCCGTCGTGGCGCGCACCCTCGAGCCGCTGGCCTCCGGAAGTACCCGCCTGTTCAGCGGCGTGGCGACCTATCCCGACGGCGAGCCGGCGACGGCCGACGCGGACGAGTTCATCCGTCAGTACGAGGAGGCCAAGGCGCACCGGCTCGAAGTCGCCGACCGCTACGCGTTCTACGAGTACGGCTGGAACACCGACGCCGAGACGCTCGTAATCGCGTTTGGGATCACGCGCCGTATCGCGCAACCGCTCGCTCCGCACTTCGCGCTGTTCCGGCCCATCCGGATCTGGCCGGTCCTGCAGGACCATCTGCGCGAAATCGCGCAGCGCTACAGGCGAGTGGTCGTCATCGAGGGCAGCGACGGCCAGTACGCCAGCGTCGTCGAGCGAGTTCTGTACCGTGATGTCTATCGCGTCCCGCTTTTGGGGGGTCGCATGAGCCTTGAGGCGGTCCGCGAAGGGCTCGACCGGATCGGCCTGCTCCCGCCTGAGCTCGCCGAAGCGGCGGTCTGACCCACAAGCCCAAGAACCGAGGTCCCCATCACCAATGTCGTACAAGGACAAGGTCAAGACCGAGCTCTTCCCAACGATCTGGTGCCCGGGCTGCGGGATCGGCCTGATCATGACGCAGCTGGCCATGGTGATGGACGACCTCGGCCTAGACAAGACCAACACGGTCATCGTGACCGGGATCGGATGCACGGGTCGGATGGGCGCCTACATGCAGTTCGATTCCGTCTATGCGTTGCACGGAAGGACGCTGCCCGTCGCCGAGGCGATCGCCACCGTGCGCCCCGAGCTCAACGTGATCGTGGCGTCCGGAGACGGCGACATTTCATCGATCGGTGGCAATCATCTACTGCACGCGATCCGGCGGAACCCGCGCATCACGGTGCTCTGCAACAACAACGAGATTTACGGCCTAACCGGCGGTCAGACAGGCCCCACGACGCCGATCGGCACTAAGACCGTGTCGTCGCCGGCGGGTGCCACGTACAGCCCGATCAACCTCCAGGGGCTCGTCAACACGAACGCGAACGCGTTCTACGCGAAGACCACCGTCTACCACCAGGGCCAGATGCGAAAGGCGATCAAGGAAGCCGTCGAGTGGCCCGGCTTCGCCTTCGTCGACATCGCCAGCCAGTGCATCGAGAACAACGGCCGGCGGATCGGCTTCCCAAGCGCGAACGAGATGCTCAACTTCTACAAGAAGGAGTACCGCCAGGCACCGCCCGGGTCGACGCAGCTGGCGAACCGCCAGCTCGGGATTGTCAAGGGACGGCCGGCCGGGCCCGAGCCCGCCACGGTCGGCGCGGGCGCGGGAAAGGGGAGCGGCGAGGCATGACCGAGCGCGCAATCGTCATCGACGGCGTGGGGGGCCAGGGCGTCCGCGTCATCGGCAACACGATGGCGTCGTTGCTGGGAGCAATGGGTTTCGAAGTCACTCTCCTCTACGACTACGACTCGAGCGTGCGTGGCGGCATGAGCGAGGCGTTCCTGAAATATGCCGAGGAGCCCATCTCGAACCCGGTGGTGGAGCACGCGAACGTGACCCTGCGGCTCGCTGACCATGGCCCCGCCCATCTTGAGAGCGGCTACGTAGTGTGCGACATCGGTCTCGCGAAGCCGGGCGAACGGGCCGAGGAAATCCCCTTCCTCGAGCTCGGCGTCAGGCATTTCGGGCGCGACCTGTTCGGCAACATGATCGCGCTGGGCCGCCTGCTCAGGCTCTCGAACGTGTCGTTCGACGAGGCCGCGCTGGTCGCCGCGCTCCCCTCGAAGTACCGCGAGGAGAACATCGGCGCCGTGCGGTATGGATACGAGCTGGACGCCGACCAAATCCGCCAGATCGTGCCCGAGGAGGCCGCTGGTCGGTTCGCCGAGCGATACGCGGATGCCGTGCTCGCCGGCGTGGAGCCCAATCAGGCCATCGAACTGGCCGGACAGCACCTGGCGCCCTGACAGTCCCGTGATCGACGGCCCCTCTGTCGCGATCCTCGCAGACGACCTGATCTGGGCCGCGCGGCTGGACCGGCTCGTCCGCGACGCGGGCGCTCACTCAGCCCCGCTCCGCAGCCTTGACGCCCTCGATGTCGTGCTGGCCACTGGCTCGCGGCCGTCGGGCCTGATCGTCGACCTAACGAGCCGGACGTATCCGGGGCTGGAAGCGATTCGGCGGGCCGCCGCCGCTGGGGTGCCGGTGGTCGCGGTGGGCCAGCACCATGATCGGGTCGGCCGGGATGCTGCACGCGCCGCCGGCGCCGGCGATGTCTACGCGTACGGGCGCCTCTTCGCGAGCGGGCCGCGCGTCATGGGAGCGTGGGTGCGCGGCTTGTCGGGAGCGGCCGTTTCACCGGCCCCGGCTCATGCAGGACCCGCGCGGGCGGCGACGGACGGGTCGGCTGCCGAAGGCGCCTCCGGCGATTTCGGGATTCCCGCCGAGCGACATCGTGCGCGCCTCCAGGCGGCGCAGGCAGGCCTGCGCAGGGCAGGCGGCCGGTCCCTCCTTGTCGGCGTCGGTGCCGACCTCCGTTGGCTGACTGGCTACGACGCCATGAACCTCGAGCGACTGACGATGCTCGTCCTGCCTCGCGACGGGGACCCCGCCCTGCTCGTCCCACGGCTCGAGGCGTCACGCGCGTCGCTTGCCCCCGCTGCCGCGGCCGGCATCGTGCGGATAGTCACGTGGGAGGAGACGGAAGACCCCATCACACTCGTGTCCGGGCTGTTGCCCGGCGCGCGGCGGGAGGCGCACGAGACGCTGCTCGTGTCGGATCGGCTGTGGGCCTCGTTCGTCCTGCGCCTGCAGGAGGCGTTCCCCGCCGTCCCGTTCGGGCTCGCGTCGGAGGTGCTCCGGCAGCTGCGAATCACGAAGGACGCCGACGAGGTCGCGCTGCTGCGAGCGGCGGCTCACGCCGCGGACCGCGTCGTGCTCGCCGTCGCCGCCGGACGGCTGGTCGGGCGTGCGGAGGCGGACGTTGC
The DNA here is from genome assembly GCA_052144055.1 of Candidatus Limnocylindrales bacterium. Classification (GTDB taxonomy): domain Bacteria; phylum Chloroflexota; class Limnocylindria; order Limnocylindrales; family CSP1-4; genus JAJYNJ01. Next base: position 11,548 of record JBKQRF010000112.1, on the reverse strand, counting down.
TCGCGAGGTCCGCGAGCGACTCTTGGACGAGGGCCACGAGACCGCCGCATTCGCCATCGTGGGGAGCGGGCCGAACTCGGCGTCCCCGCACCACGAGGCGTCGGACCGCCGGATCGTGGCGGGAGAGCCAGTCGTGCTCGACATCGGGGGTGCGTACCACGGATATGGCTCCGACACCACCCGGACGATCTGGGTAGCTGGCGTTGACGAGGTCCAGCCGGACGGCGAGTTCGAACGGCTGTACGGCGTCCTGCGCGAGGCGCAATCCGCTGCGACGGACGCGGTCAGGCCAGGTGTGCCGGCGGAGCGGATCGACGCAGTGGGCCGGGGCATCATCGAGCGCGGCGGGTTCGGCCCCGCGTTCATCCACCGCATCGGACACGGCATCGGGCTCGAGGAGCACGAGGATCCGTACCTAGTGTCCGGAAACGGCGAGCTGCTGCGGCAGGGCTGTGCGTTCAGCGTGGAGCCGGGCATCTACCTCGAAGGTCGCTACGGCGCGCGGATTGAGGACATCGTCGTCTGTGCGCAGGAGGGGCCGGACGTCCTCAACGAGGTCACCCGCGAGCTGCTCTCGGTCCGTGGTGTCTGACGCCCACCGGCGCCCGCCCGCCGGTGGGCAGGTTCCCGCGGCGGGAGGGTGGGCTTCGTCGGTCCCCGAGCTAGGCGTGGACGCCACAGAGCCTCGTGGAGGGTCCCGATCCAGTGCGCTGCGCCGGAGGCAGAGCGACCTGGCCAGCACGCCGCGTGACCGAGAAGGTGCAAGCCCACTGCTATCATCCGGGAGTGCGTCGGGCCGCCAGCGGCCGGATCCCGATCCGCCGCGGCCCGCGTCGGACATGAGCCTGTGAGCGATATCGACGACGGAGCGGCGGTGCGAAAGTGGCCCGCCGATTCCGACAACGCCACGCCGTCTGCGGCCGCGCAGGCCGGGCCGCTCGATGCACAGCCGGAGCCGGGCGGTGCGCCGGAAACCGGCGCCACGCCGCGCGGATGTACTGCGGCGCAGCTTCGACGGTTCATAAAGTCGCGCCCGTACGTGCCCATGCACGAGTTGCGGCGTCGGTTCGAGCTCGGCGGAGAGACTGACGACGTATGGCCCATCGAGACGGCGGAGGGTCGGTCGTACGTGGGCGTGCCGCGGCGCGAGTGCGCTCTGCTCCAGGAGCTTATCCGCCAGGGGGAGATCGGGGTCGAGCTCTGCACGGACCCGGACGTTCGCGTCGTCGTCGGCATCTACCCCATTCGACCGGTGCCGCGCACCTGACATGCGCCGCGGCGCGCGGCTCGAACGCGAGTCCTGCCTCTCCGTGACGTGCAGCGCGGCATCGAACGTGCGGCGCAGGCACAAATCGGCGCACTGCTTCGCTCGCGGAGCCGGTCAGTCGTCGCGCCCGCCGGGATCCTCGCGTGGACGAGTCCGAACGAGCGGGCCGACAAGCCTTGTCTTCCCCGCGTCGGGCCGCGTACTCTGTGTCCGTGCAAGCCCCCACCCCGACCGGAGGTGCAGCATGCCGGCAACCGAGAAGCCTCGCCTGTCGCATTTGGTGCAGGAGGTGACCGACAACGAACCCGAGGCCGCGGCCGAGGCGGCCCGCCGGATCGACCAGGACACAGCCCTCGCGGACTACGCGGAGCTGGCTCGCCTGCTGAGGGCCGCGGACCAGGCCGGGGAACGGGAGGCGGCCGTCCAAATCCGGGAGCTCATGGACAGCATCTGGCCGGCCCTTAGCGTGGAGCAGCGCGGTCGGATCGAAGAGGGCGAGTTCGACTGGTAGCCGCCGTCAGCGGGCCCCCACCGGCGCTCCTTCGAGCGCGAGCAGCCGGCGCTTGACGTCCAGCATTTCTGCGCGCGGCGTGTGACCGCCGCCGCCGTAGCCGCCCAGCGTGCCGTTCGCGGCCAGGATGCGGTGGCAGGGGATCACGACGGGCACGGGGTTGCGGCCGAGTGCGCCGCCCACGGCACGCGCCGCCCGCGGACGCCCAATGGATCGGGCGAGCGCTCCGTAGCTGGTCGTTTCCCCGTAGGAGAGTCGCCGCGCGCCGTCCAGCACGAGGCGATCCCACGGGGTCACCGCGTTCAGGTCAATCGCCAGGTCGAACGTCGTGCGGCGACCGGCGAAGTACTCGCCGAGCTCACGCCGGGCTGCGGCAAGCGCCTCGCGTGTCGATTGGGGCACACCCGGGCCATCTGGCACGACGGTGCTGCCGAGCCGCCTGGACAGGTTCGCCATGAACTCGCCAGTCTCCGAGATCAGCTCAATGGCCACGATGCCGCGGGTCGTGGCCGCTATGTGCAGAACTCCCCATGGCGCGGGCTCCAGCACAAATGCCGCCCCGATCGTCCCGACCACCGCCCGCGTGGCGCGAAGCGCCGCGTCGAGTTCGGCCTCGAGCGCCGTCCTCTCTGGCAGGGGATCCGCCGAGCGCAGCCAGCGTTCCATCTTGGCCCCCCACTCGCCGCGAGTCGTGTTCACGGGTCCAGCTCCATCCGCTGCGCCAGGAGCTGCCGAAGGCGGCGCAATCCCTGGCTGACGTGTTGTCGTGCGGTCGGCTCCGTGCACCCAAGGGCGTCGGCCACGTCCGCGTAGTCGTCGCCCTCCAACACTCGGCGGATCACCGCCACCCGCTGCCGTGCCGTCAGCTCGAGCAGGGCCTCCTGCACAGCACGTCGCGTCTCCGCGGCCGCGGCGTGCGTCCCCGGATCCCGCGTCGAGTCGGCCGCCACGTCCACCAGCAGGTCCAGGGATCCTGAACCGATCGCCGAGCGCACCGCTCGCCGTCGATGCGCGTCGCGAGCTAGGTTTCCGGCGATCCGGTACAGCCACGCCCGCACGTTCGCCCCGGCGGCGAGGCGCGGGTAGGCGCGAAACGCGCGCAGGAAGGTGTCCTGGTGCAGGTCGGCCGCGTCGTCGGCGGACGGAGCCAGCCGGCGGAGGTATCGGTACAACTCCACCCCGTGCGAGGTCACGAGGTCCTCGAACGGCGGCGGGACGGCGTCGGCCCACAGGGATCTGTCGTCGGCTCGCGTCGACCCAGCGTCGCCTCGCGCGGACCCCTCGTCGTCGCGCTCCGGTGTCGGCACAGCGGTCATCACATCCAGTGTGACGCTCCGGTTCGAGGTTCGTGAACAGGTGAAGGTTCGGTCACGGCGGCTTGCAGCTCGTAAAGCTTGTGCTGGTCCCGCCCTGACGTATACTCGGGGGGAGTATGAAGCTGGCGAGACGGGCGACGCCTTCCGTCCTGCACTCGCCTGCTGGGGAGCTGGTCTTTGCCGTCGTATTCGTCCGCCGCCCCGCTCGCCCACTCTGGTGGCGCTGAGCTCGTCGAGGTCACCCTGCCGATCGAGGGGATGACCTGCGCGTCGTGCGTCAACCGGATCGAGCGGTTCCTGAACAGGACAGACGGGGTGCAGGAGGCCAGTGTCAACCTGGCCACCGAGCGGGCCACCATTCGATTCCTGCCCAGTGTCACGGGCCGCGCCGAGCTGGTCGGCGCGATCGAGGCAGCCGGGTACGAGGTGCGCGGCGGCCTCGGGGGCGCTCTCGCCGACGCCGACGCCGCCACGGCACGCGGCGCGCTGGTCGACGAGCCGACCGCGGAGGACTTGGAACGGGCACGCGAGCGCCGCCAACTCGCCATCCAGTCCTTGGCGAGCCTCGCGGTCTCTGGCTCGATCATGCTGCTGATGTTCTGGCCGGGCCTGCCCTGGACCATGGAGGATCTCAACAAGGTCGTCCTCTGGCCGGCGACCGCGATCCAGTTCTGGGCGGGCGGCCGCTTCTACCGCGCCGCGTGGCGCGCGCTCCGACACGGCGACGCCACGATGGACACGCTCGTTGCCGTTGGCACCAGCGCGGCTTGGGCCTACAGCGTCTTCGTGACGATGTATCCGGACGTCGTCCTGCACGCCGGAATCCGGCCCGACACCTACTTCGACAGCTCGACGATCATCGTCGGCCTGATCCTGCTGGGGCGCTGGCTGGAGGCGCGGGCCAAGGCCCAGACCGTCGGCGCGGTCAGAGCGCTCATCGGTCTACAGGCGAAGGCCGCGCACGTCGTCGTGGGCGACGCCGAGGCTGACGTCCTGTTGGAGCAGGTGCAGGCGGGCGACCTGCTGCGCGTGCGACCCGGCGAGAAGGTCCCCGTCGACGGCGTGCTCGTGTCGGGGGCGTCGGCGGTCGACGAATCGATGTTGACGGGCGAGGCGCTCCCGGCCGACAAGCGCGCCGGGGACGAGGTCATCGGAGCGACCCTCAACACGACGGGATCGTTCGTGTTCCGGGCGACCCGGGTGGGCCGCGACACGGCGCTGGCCCAGATCGTGCGGATGGTGCAGGCCGCCCAGGGATCCAAGGCGCCAATCCAGCGATTGGTGGACCGGATAAGCGCGTACTTCGTGCCGTTCGTGCTCGGCACTGGCGCGCTGACGTTCGCGACCTGGATGGTGCTGGGCCCGGAGCCGAAACTGACGCTGGCACTCACGGCGTTCATCTCCGTGGTCGTCATCGCCTGCCCGTGCGCGATGGGTCTGGCCACGCCGACGGCGATCATGGTCGGCACAGGCAAGGGCGCCGAGATGGGCGTGCTGTTCCGCGGCGGCGAAGCTCTCGAGCGGGCTCACCGCGTCGACACGATCGTGCTCGACAAGACCGGCACGCTGACGCTCGGCCGGCCGGCGGTCACCTCGGTCGTTGCGGCCGGCGGCACCACCGAGCGCGACCTGCTCGACCTCGCTGGGTCGGTGGAGCGTCAGTCCGAGCACCCGCTCGCGGCGGCGATCGTGGCAGCCGCCGACGCAGACGGATTGGGGCGACGGAGCGTTGCCGGATTCGATGCGGTGGCGGGCCACGGCGTGGAGGGGCTGGTCGACGGGCGGCGCGTGGTGGCGGGCAACGCCCGCCTGATGGGCGCTCGCGGCGTGGACGTGGCTTCGCTGGAGGCAGTCGCGGTGCAGGAAGCTGCGAGCGGCCGCATCCCGATCTACCTCGCCGCCGCCGCTGTCCCGGATCAGCCGAACGGCGGCCCGACGGTAGCGCTGGAGGCACACATGACGCGCGATGCCGCGGCCGAGACACTCCACCTGCTGGGGCTGGTCGTGGTCTCGGACCCCGTGAAGGCCGAGGCGGCCGCCGCGATCGGCGCACTCACCGACGGGAAGATCGAGACCTGGATGGTGACGGGCGACCGCCGGGCCACTGCCGAGGCGGTCGCACGGCAGGTGGGGATTCCCCCTGAGCGAGTGATGGCCGAGGTGCTGCCTGGCGACAAGGCCGCCAAGGTGGCCGAGCTCCAGTCGCGCGGGCGGCGCGTTGCGATGGTGGGCGACGGGATCAACGACGCACCTGCGCTCGCGCAGGCCGACGTCGGGATCGCGATCGGCACGGGCGCCGACGTGGCGATCGAGGCTTCCGACGTGACGCTGGTCGGAGGCGACCCGCGCGGGATCGTTTCGGCCATCGCGCTGTCCCGACGGACGATCTCCGTAATCCGGCAGAACCTGGCCTGGGCGTTCGGCTACAACGTGGTCCTGATCCCGGTCGCCATGGGGCTGCTGTACCCGTTCACCGGCACGACGCTCAGCCCGGCGCTCGCCGCGGGTGCCATGGCGCTCAGCTCGGTGAGCGTGGTCACGAACTCGCTTCGGCTGCGCGGCTTCGACGCACGTCCCGGGCGGGGGCGGCTCGGACGCAGGCCGCTGGCGGCGCGCATGCGCGACGCCGGCTACCTCGTCGCGATCGCGGTCGCCGGACTCGCCCTGGCGACGGCCGTGCTCGCCGGCAACCTGTGGCTGGATTCGTCCGCCCAGCAGGTGTCGATCGAGGCACGGTTTGCCGGAGCGTCGCCGGCCGACATCCACATCCGTTCGGGCCGGTTCGTCTACCTGCGCTTCGCCAACGACGGTTCGGCATTCGAGGACCTGACGGTCGCCGGGATCCCGTACGTCGAATTGCCGGCCCGCCCTGGACAGACCACGGCGATGCGTTTCATGGCCCCCGCGCCCGGGCGTTACGCGTTGATGCTGGGAGGTGTCGGCGCAAGCGCGGCGGTGCACGGAACGCTGGTGGTCGATCCCGGGACGTAGCCTGCGCCGACGGGGCGCACGGGTCGTCTGGTCTACCTGGACGGTCGCTCGCGCGGCAGCACGACTTCGAAGCAGGTCTCGCCCGGTCGCGACCGCACGTTGACCCGTCCTCCGTGACGCAGGATCACGTTGTGGGAGATGTGTAAGCCCAGCCCGGTTCCGAGCCCGGGCGGCTTGGTGGTGAAGAACGGCTCGAAGATGCGCTCTCGCAACTCGGGCGGCATCCCCGGACCGTTGTCGCACAACTCCACCACGACCTCCTCGTCGCGCAGGTAGGCATGGATCCGGATCTCGCCACGCCCACCGAGCGCGTCGATCGCGTTGTCGAGGATGTTCGTCCAGACTTGGTTGAGCTCGCTGCCGTATGCCTCGATCGGCGGGAGGTCGCGGGCGTACTCCTGCACGACGCGGATGCCGTCTTTGAGCTTTGGCCGAAGGATCACCAGCGTGCTCTGGATCCCGGCACGCACATCGACCCGTTGGACCGGGGCCTGGTCAAGGTAGACGTACTCCTTGACCGCGCGCACGATCTCGGAGATCCTGCGAGCCCCCGTCGATACCTCCTCCACGAGCGCGTGCGCAAGGCCGCTCGCCCCGAGCCAGGACGCGACGGCCGCGAAGGCAAGCCCGGGAAACGCAGCCTCGACCTGCTCCAGGCGGGATACCGTCCACCCCTGTGAAGCCAGGGCCGAGGCGACGTCGCCTGCATCGGCTACGCCGTGGTCGCCCAGGAACAGCTCCAGGTCGGCGCTGCGGTCGCTCAGTTCCAGGGGGTCCTCAGCGGCGCCGGTCGGCTGCCCAGCGAGATCGCTCCCGAGCGACGCGATGAACTCCGCCTGGACGCGCGTCTCGATCACGCCTCCGAGGGAGCGGGACGCGTCCGCCAGCCGGTCGAGGGCTTCGCGCAAGAGCCCCGAGCTCCGCTGCACGGCCGCGGCCGGGTTGTTGAGCTCGTGTGCGAGGCCGGCCGAAAGGGTGCCGAGTGCAGCCAGCTTCTCCCGCTCACGCAGCATCGCCTGGGTGTTCCGCAGCCGCGCCATGACGGTCCGGATCATCGAGATCGACGCGCCCGGACGTGTGCGGAGCAACTCGAGGAGCGTGGGCCCGGGGATGCACAGCACGCGCACCGGTGAGATCGCCCGGACCGAGGCCGTCCGGGGCCTCGACTCCAAGACGGCCATCTCGCCGACGATCTCGCCGGGCCCGAGCCGTGCGATCGGGACGTCCCCGCTTCCGGAACGCTTGAGCACCTCCAGGTCGCCCGAGATGACCAGGTAGAGGGCATCGCCGGGCTCGCCTTCGGTCGTCAGGAGCCCGCCGATGGGCAGATCTTGCGGTACGGCGAAGGAGGCTACCCACTCGATGTCCTCGTCCGAGAGCCCCTCTAGCAAGGGAATCCGTCGAAGGAAGTCCCGCTGGTCCGAGGCGCCGGCCATCGCGCCGGCCGCGACGATGCCATCCGGCACGCCGCCGGTGCCGCGCGCGCCGTCAGACGCGGGCGCTCCGTCCGGGGTCACAGCGTCGCCAGGTACTGGTGGATGAACTGGACAGCCATGGAGCCCTCGCCCACCGACGACGCGATCCGCTTGACGGATCCGGAGCGGACGTCCCCGGCGACGAAAACCCCGGGCACGCTCGTCTCGAGAAGGAATGGCTCCCTCCGCAGCGGCCATCCGACCGACCGGTTCCCGGTCCGTGAGAGCGCCGGGCCCGACAGGACGAACCCGGCTTGATCCCGCTCCACGGTGTCGCCGAGCCAGTCCGTCCGGGGCTGCTGCCCGATGAAGACGAACATGGCGGCGGTCTCGAACGTCTGCCGGTCCCGGTCGGCGGTGGCGATCTCGACGGCCTCGAGGGCCTGGTTGCCGTGGACGGCCGCCACGCTCGACCGCAACAGCACCCGGATGTTCGGCGTCGCGCCGATCTGGTCCACGAGGTACTGCGACATGCCCGCCTCGATCGCGCCGCCGCGGACGACCAGCAGGACGTCCTCGGCGTGGCGTGCGAGGTAGACCGCCGCCTGCCCGGCGGAGTTGCCGCCGCCGACCACGGCGACGTGCTGACCGCGGTAGAACGGCGCCTCCGTCGTCGCGGCGCCGTAGAAGACGCCGGCCCCCGTGAGCATGTCGAGCCCGGGCACGTCGAGACGCCGGTACTCGACGCCGGTCGCGACAAGCAACGCGTGGCAACTCAATGCCGACCCGTCCGACAGCTGCACCATCTTGTACGGGTCGTTCACGCTCATGCCGACCACGGCCTGCGGCGTCAGGATCTCGGCGCCGAGCCGGCTCGCCTGGGCCAGCGCCCGTCGCGCTAGGTCGGAGCCCGACAGCCCGGAGGGAAACCCCAGGTAGTTCTCGATCCTCGACGTCGTCCCCGCCTGGCCACCGGGGGCCTCCTGCTCGACCAGCAGCGTGCGGAGCCCCTCTGACGCCCCATAGACCGCGGCAGCCAGGCCGGCGGGACCGCCACCGACGATCACCAGGTCGTAGAAGGGCAGGGCAGCCTGCGTGCGGAGTCCCACCTTCTCGGCGATCTGCAGGTTGGTCGGCTCGACCAGATGGGAGCCGTCCGGAAAGACCAGCAGCGGTTCCCTCCCCCCGCCTTCGCCGGCGCTGGTCACGAGCGACCCCGCCTCGGGATCCGTCTCGACGTCCAGCCAGCGGTAGGGGATCTGGTTCCGGGCCAGGTAGTCCTTGATCTCGTGGGCGCGGGCCACCCATCGGTGGCTGACAAGGCGGAGACCTTCGAACGGCGGCACGTATGCCGCCTGCCAGTCGCCGAGGAGGTCCTCGAGCACCGGGTAGAGCTTCTCCTCAGGTGGGTCCCAGGGCTTGACGAGGTAGTGGTCGAGGTGGACGGTGTTGATCGCCTGGATGGCGACCTCCGTATCGGCGTACGCGGTCAGCAGCACCCGTTTCGCGTCCGGGAAGATGTCCCGCGCCGTCTCCAGGAACTCCGTCCCTGTCATGCCGGGCATGCGCTGGTCGGCAAGGTACAGCGCTACGGCCGACCCGCGCAGCCTGAGGCGCCTCACGACGTCAAGCGCGCTCGGCCCGCTCTCGGTGGCCACGACCCGGTACTCGCGCCCGAAGCGTCGCCGGAGGTCGCGCTCGACAGCCCGCAGGACCTGCGGGTCGTCGTCGACGGCAACGATCACGGGGTTAGCCATGGATCTCCGAGGTCACGGCAGGTAGGACCGGCGCGGCCCGGCGCCGGCTATCGATCCCGCTCGCTTCCACAATAGCCGAAGATCCTGTTAGAAGCAGCAACATGGCCCTGTCCGCCGGCACCGTGCCTGCCGGACACAGCGCGGGACGGCGTATCCCCCGATCGGGAGCGGATCGGCGCCGAGCCGCACGACCGAAGCTTGATCCTCGTCGAGGCCCTCGAGACTTGCCGGCTTCTCCTCACGGCCGCAGCAGCCGGGAGACCGATAGGACCTGGTGCAGCACGAACTGCCCGTCCGTGGCCGGGTTCGTCAGGTTGGGCTGCGCGTTGTCCAGCACCACCGTGGGGATGAGCCGGACCTGCGCCAGCCGCGTGCCGACGAACGTCAGCATCGTCATCACGCCCTCCTGGGTCTGGCGGCTCCAGTCCTGCCCGAACCAGAAGTTGCCTTGGCTGGCCGTCACGAAGCGATACCCCGAGCGGCTCCCGAGCGTGATGGAGATCGCGCCCGCCCAGTGGAAGTCGGCGCCGATGATGTGGTCCGCGCCGGCCGCCACGAGCTCGGCGATGAGGCTCTCCTGGAAGCCCGTGAACGCGGCACGATACTCGACCGAGCTCCACTGCGGGAGCGCGAACACGACCTGCGCGCCCTGCGCTCGCGCCTCGGCGATGGCGGTGCGCGCATTGGCGGCCGTGAGCGGCGCAACGCCGGGGCTGGTTGCCGTGGCCGAAGCCGAACCACCGATGGCGTCGAACCCGACGAACCCGAAGCGCACCCCGCGCACGTCGAGGACGGCGGGCCGCAGAGCTTCAGCAAGCGTGCGGCCACCGCCCACCGCGGCGATCCCGTTTGCGCGGAACAGGTCGACGGTTTCGCCGATCGCGCCCAGGCCAGGGTTCGTGTTGTGGTCGGCGGCGATCGTCGCGACGTCGAAGCCGGCCTTCGCCATGAGCGGCGCGACTCGAGGATCGATTGAGAAGACCGTCCCACTGTCGTGCTGCGTGAAGCGGCTCGTCATCGAACATTCGAAATCGCTGACCGCGACGTCCGCGTTGCGCACCAGGTCCCAGACGGCGCCGGCGTGATCCGTGCGAACAGCGTCCACGACCCACCAGCCGAACGCGGGGTCCCAGTGCCGGCCCGTATAACGTGCGGTTCCCGCCTGCAGCAGCCAGTCCCAGCCGCGCTTCAGCACGTTCGTCTGGTAGCTCACGCCGCGGTCCGGGCAGTTGACGCCGGTCGTCAGCACCACCCGCACGTTCCCCGCGTCGTAGGCGGTCCACGAGGCTGGCCAGCCGAGGGGCACGGGGATGACCAGTGGATACCGCGCGGTCCTGGCCGGCGTCTCGCCGAAGAGATCCGCGGATCCGATGGGGACCACGCGCATGGCCGGCGTGACGAGCCCGGGCGGCAGGAGCGCGATGGAGGTGGATGGGGCGGGGAGGTGCGCGGGTATCGCGTCGGCGACCACGCACGGCACGGACGCCTGGCCGGCAGGCAGCGCCAGACCGAGTGCCGCGCCGATGCTGTGCTGGGCCCCACAGGGCAGGATCAGCGATCGGGCCTCAAACAGCCTGGCGAGTCCGGTGAGCGTCACCGAATCCACGAGGTAGTTCGAGAACCCGGTCACGACGGCCAGCGGAACCGTTGGCACTGGCGATCCCGTCCCTGACGGCGGAGCGGCGGGCCCCGTAGGCGCCGGGCTCGGAGGTATCACGGTCGAAAGGTCGGCCAACCCGTCCGCTGCCCCCGACGCTCTTGTAGGCGCGAGACTCCCAGCTGCCGAGAAGGTCGAACCGTGGGGGACGGCGGAGGCGCAGCCGGATGCGGCCAGCGCAATGGCGAGCGGGAGCGCGACGAGGCGCGAGCGCCGACGCGACATCAGGCCTCGAAACGCCGGAAGACCGCCACGGCGTTCTGGCCGCCGAACCCGAAGCCGTTCGCGATGGCGGTGTCGACGCGCTGCCGGCGGGGCACCAGCGGTGTGTAGTCCAGGTCGCACTCGGGATCGGGGTCGTGGAGGTTCGTAGTCGGCGGGATGATCCCCTCGCGGATCGCCGACAGCGCCACGAGCGCGTTGGCCACGCCGGCGGCGCCCAGCAGGTGGCCGATCATCGACTTCGGCGCGGTGATCGCCACCCGACGGGCATGGTCGCCGAAGGCGGTCTTGATCGCGCGCGTCTCTGTCACGTCGTTGAGCGGCGTCGACGTGCCATGCGCCACGATCAGGTCGACTTCGTCGGGGGCGACTCCCGCATGCCGAAGCGCCAGGCTCATCGCGCGCGCCGCGC
>JBKQRF010000111.1:0-4274 GCA_052144055.1 Candidatus Limnocylindrales bacterium | reverse complement strand
CTCGCCGCGTCGGCCGACGCGGCGAGCGCCCGCGTCTTCGCCGTGGGCGGGGGCTGTATCACCGACCCCCGCAACCGCTGGGACCTGTTTCGGGGCAGGCGGGTAGTGGCGTTGTGGGCGCCCACCGATCAACTCCTGCGACGGCTCCGCGGCGGTCCGGCTAGGCCACTGCTGGCCAGGCGCGACCCCGGCGTGCTACTCGGCCATCTCCTTGACCAGCGCGCCCGCTGGTACGCCGCCGCCGAGCCGGTCGACGCGACCGGCCGGCTCACGTCCGTGGCAGCGCGGGTCGAGGAGCTGCTCCAGTCGGCGGCTCCCCAGGGCACGTCGCTCCTTCGCGCCGAGACCCCCGTCGGCAGGCTCACGCTCGGCGACGCCGACGCGCTTCCGCGCCTGCTCGAGGCGCTGGCCCTCCTCGATGCCCGGCGAGTTGCGGTGGTGTCGGAGCCGGTCGCGTGGCGCCTCCACGGGGATCGCCTGGCGGCGGCCGTGGGCGCTGCCGGGCTCGACGTGGTGCCGCTGCTGGCGCCGCGGGGAGAGTCTGGGAAGACCGTCGCCGCATACCGCCGTCTGGTGCGCGCCATGGCGTCGGCCCGACTCGGGCGCGACGACGCCGTCGTGGCGATCGGCGGGGGTGCCCTCGGCGACGCAGCCGGTTTCGCGGCCGCCACCTACCTGCGCGGTGTGCCGCTGATCCACGTCCCCACGACCCTCGTGGCGCAGATCGATTCGGCCATCGGCGGGAAGACCGCGATCGACATCCCCGAGGGCAAGAACCTAGTCGGCGCGTTCCACCAGCCGCGCGGGATCGTGGCGGACGTGTCGACGCTCTCGACGCTGCCCGCGCGTCAGCTCCGCGCAGCCTTGGGCGAAGCGATCAAGTACGGCGCGCTTGGCGACGATCGGCTCCTGGACCTGCTCGAGCAGGAGGCGGGACGGCTGGTCCGGGGGCGCCGTACGTTCGAGTCGGGGGCCCTCGCCGAACTCGTCGAGCGGTGCGCCTGGGCCAAAGTGGAGGTCGTCGCTGCGGACCAGCGCGAGCACGCCGGCCGGCTGGCGCTGAACCTCGGCCATTCGATCGGGCATGCGATCGAGGCGGCGGCCGGCTACCGGCGGATCCTCCACGGCGAGGCGGTGGCGCACGGGCTGCGCGGCGCGCTCGCCGTAGGGATAGCGGTGGGGGTAACACCCCCCGGCCGCGCCGACCGGATCGAGCGGCTCCTCGCGGCCGCCGGGTTGGCTCAGCAGCCGCCAGGCGTGCCGGAGGCGGCGGTGCGGGAGCACCTCGGGCGAGACAAGAAGCACGCCGCCGGCCGGCTTCGCTGGGTGCTGCCGACCGGGTCGGGCGTGGTGGTCCGTTCGGACGTGCCCGAGGAAGCGGTGTCGGCCGGGATCGCCGCCGCCCTGGCGGGTGCGCGGGCCTCCGCGAGATGACTCGCATCCTCGTCCTCCAGGGCCCAAACCTAGACCTGCTCGGCACCAGGCAGCCGGACCTGTATGGGACGGAAACGCTGGCCGAGATCCACGCGTCTCTCGCCGAACACGCGCACCGGCTCAGCGTGCAGATTGACTTCTTCCAGTCGAACCACGAGGGAGCACTTGTGGACCGGCTGCACGTACGCGATTTCGATGGTGTGATCATCAACGCCGCGGCCTACACGCACACTAGCCTCGCGCTTCGCGACGCGTTCTTGGCTATTGCGCTGCCCTTCGTGGAAGTCCACCTGACTGATCCGTGGCAGCGCGAGCCGTTCCGGCACGTCAACTTCCTCCACGATATCGCGCTGGAGACGATCGCCGGCCGGGGCTCGCACGGCTACCACGTCGCGCTGGTAACGCTGGCGGCGCGGCTCGGAGCCCACGATGCCTGACCGACGACCGACGACGGCCGTTGCTCACGACTCGCTCGAGCTTCGGCGGCTTCGCCGCCGGATCGACGCGCTCGACCGGCGCATCGTGGAGTTGGTGAACGAGCGCGCTCGCCTGGGGCTGGCGGCCGGCGCAGCCAAGAGGTCAGCCGGGCAACGCAGCATGGTGGATGCCAGCCGCGAGCGCGAGGTGCTGCTGCGCGTGGCGATGTCGAACCGGGGGCCACTTCCGCAGTCGGACCTGCTCGCCCTCTATCGTCGGCTGATCCTCGCGACGCGGCGGCTGGAGATCGCGGAACGGAGACGAACGGTGGAGCTCGCCCAGCGGACTGGACCGTCCGGGCCGCCCCGGCCGACTACACCGACTTGACCGACCGAGGCGCCGCCGGACTAACCGCACGGAGGCAATTGCGCGCGCCCGGGTGGCCACGGCCGACGGCGATGCAAACACCGCTGTGCCGGTCCTCATGCCCGAACCAGCCGCCCCTATTGCGAGCACGTCCCGGCCGTCCGGGCCCAGCGCGTCGACCAGCGGCGACGCGGCGGTGACGCCGTCCGCCACGAGCGCCACGCGGCGGACATGGCGGGGCCGTGAAATACCGAAACCCACGGCGGTAGGGACGGGGCTCGCGGCCCGCACACGGCGTACGAACGCGGCTACCTCCGGCGAATGGGCCGCTCGGGCACCGGTCACCCCGACCAGACAGACCGCGTCAATTGGAGCCGCCAGTCCGGCAGGCGATCCAGGCCCGCCTGGCCGGCGGTGTCCTCGGCGTCACCCGATCGCCACAACCCCGTACACCTAATGATGATCCGACCGCCGAACCGGCGGCTCCAATTGACGAGGGGGTCAGCTGCTCTCGAGCAACCGGGCGATGACCACCTGCCACACGGCGCCGGCGATGATCCCGCCGGCGCCACCGGCGATCGTGAGCGTCAGCCAGGCGATGCCGGCGAGCGGTGCCCAAGTCGTGCTAGTCGAGAGGTCCTGGGCCGCGCGCAGGCCCGCGAAACTCCCGATGGTCACGAACGTCAGGCCAAAAGCCAGCGGCCCGAACACCGGGCTCCGCCGACCGTCGCCGCCAGGGTCGGAGCCCGGAGGTGCGCCCTTACGGCGGCGCGCACGATCGCGTCGCAACTGCTCTTCGTCCTGCCGGACCCACACCCCGCCGAGAAGCCCGATCCCGAACCCCGCCACGAGGCCGCTGACGAGGATCGGAGCATCGCCGGCGAGTCCCACCAGCCTGAGTGCCACCGATGCGAGCACAGACAGCGCGACACCGAGCAGTCCACCGACCGCGGTTGTGAGCGAGAGGAAACGGCTCATGGACATGCAGTCACGTCCGGCGAATCGTACGCACGTGCCGCTGCGCTCGCAGCCATCAGGAGCATGAGCAGCATTTCGTCCAACCGCCGGCGCCGCAAGACGACGCTCCCGTCAACATACGGCCGGTGCGAAGGCCGCCGACCCAGGAGGCCAGCGCGCGTTTCCAAGCCTTCCGGCGTCGCGCGGAACTTGTTCGACTCCGTCAACGCCATTCTGTAACCGCAAGTGACGCGGGAAGCAGGTGTACTGGTCGGAGAACGACCGGCTAGTGGCCACGTCATGGCCAACCCACCTCCCCGCGCCTCCAGGACGACCAGATCCTGCGCTCCCTCGACGCTCCCTCGCCCGCCGGCCTCGCCCTGAGCGATCGGCCGAGCGCGCACGACTCGGTTTCGTCGCCGGGGCAGTTGGACGCGCTCCACGATCCTCGGTTCCCACCTAGAGCACCAGGAGCACGCCCTCCTGACCGTGCTCGTCACGGCGCCCAGCGTGTCCAAACTGGAGGCTGCCTGAGCCGAGATTCGAGAGTTTCGCCTCTGTGACGGGCCCATTGTCCTCGGCCACCTCGGCCGTCGGCGAGAACGGGCCACGACGTGCTCGACCGCGCGATGCGCACGCTCCAGGATGTAAGCCTCGCCGACGGCGATCTCGTGCTCTGTCATCGCCAACCCTTGGAGGCGCCTTGACTTCGCGCCACGGCAAAATCCGGAAGTTCCCGCCCGCGCGTGAACCTGCCGTTGGGCGGCCAGGAAGCCCGCGTGATAGAGGTGTCCACAGCTGTAGAGGCCCCGAGGCGGAGGCCTGGGCACGCATCATGCCCTGTGACCTCCGCCTCCTTCAGCAGGCACTTTGACTGCTCGGCAGCATTCGACCAGCCACCCAGGCTCGCCTTCGCGCCCCTCAGCTAGTCGCCGGGCGGTGGACCCCCGTCGGTTCCACGGTGCGGACGGTCGCTCGCCAGGGGACGCCGAGGCGCGGCAGCAGCCAGCGGTCGGCTCCGTAGTAGCCCGCGACCCGCCAACCGAGGATGAGCCCGACCGCCAGGGCGAACAGGACCGGGTTCACCGAAGTCGAGCCGG
>JBKQRF010000110.1:0-13773 GCA_052144055.1 Candidatus Limnocylindrales bacterium | reverse complement strand
TGACGCGCCGACGGCCCGCGCGTACGCTCGCGCCCCAGAACTCTGCCCGTCGTCCCCGGAGGCCTCGTGGATCGTCTCCCGCAGGGAACGGGCCGGTGGCGTCCATCCCGGGCGCCGGCGGCCTCGCTTACCGTTCCCGGCCTCGTCGCGTCGCGTGTTCTCGACGCCGAGCTTGGCGCCTTGCTCTGGATCACCGTGGAGGCCAACGTACCGCTGATCGTCGCTGCGGCGGAGGACGCAGCGCCCATGCGGGCGATGCTTGAGGCGTTCCTGGCCTTCCTGCCGCCCGTGGTCGAGCGGATCGAGCTGCAGGGCTCGCGCGAGACGTTCGACTGGCTCGGCGACGCGGCGGCGCTGGGCTGGATCGGCGACGACGAGCCGCTGGCCTCCCCGGGCGAGGCCGATCCCGCGACGCCGCGGCGCTCCGCGATCGCGCTGCCGCCGCGAAAGATGGCGCCGCCCGAGACAACGTACCTCGTCGCCGACGACATCGGTTCGGACCCGGGGGCAGGCCTGTTCGGGCCGCGGCTTCGGCTCGTGGTCCGCGCCCTCCAACGCGGCTATGGCCTCGGCGCGACCGTGCATGCCGATTCGCTCGAGCAAGTGCTCGCTCGTCTTGCTTCGCCGCCCGCGTCAGTCAGCGCCGACGAGCTGCGACGGCTTGGCGTTGTCCTTGTCGTGTCCAGCCTCGGCGCGCCGATCGACCGCGGCGTGGCGGACACCGGCGCCGCCGAAGGGACGCGCTCGCGACGGGCACCGCGGGCGGCCCGGTCGGTACCGGAGCGATCGGAGCCGCCGATTGTCGGGGCGGGCCCCGCGGTCGAGGCAGGCGTGTGGCGAGTCGCCGCGTGCTACTACATCCGCCCGCTTGAGCGTGACGCGGCCGGGCACTTCCAGCGGCGCCCACCCGCCGTGCTTACGACGTGGGACCGTGAGCGCGACGTCGTGGAGCACTTCGAGAGGGGGTTGATCGCCGAGCTGGCGCTGCGCGTGGGGCTCGGGCGCGATGAGTTCGAACGAGAACACGTGGCCCGATCGCGCATCCTTGGGGCACTCGCGGCGTCGGGGCGAACGTCACCAGAGGCTCTGAGGGCCTTGCTCGAGCGGCGCTCACGGCCGGCCGCTGGAAGCGAGGGATGACGCGCAGCGCCCTCTGCGGATACTGCGGGCAACCAGCTACGGCCAGCCACCCCCGCGCCTCGGAACATAGGTCCAGCGCGGTACGATTCGCGACGTCAACAAGTCGACCCTCGTCTGCATTGGAAGCGTCGGGCGTCCCGCCATTGGAGGACACGATGTCCCAGCCCACCGTTGCCGGCTCGCCGGCCCAGCTGCTCGGCTTGCTCATCGACATCGCTCACATCGACGGCGAGCGGCTCGTCATCGACGACGAGGCCGCATTCCGCGATCGTGGCATCCGCGACTTGGCATGGACGAGCGCGTTTAGCGCGGATTCGGCGACGGTCGAGGCGGCGCGCTGGATCGTGTGGGAGGCATCCCAGGAGCTGGGGGCGCGCTCCGCCAGCATGCAGGAGCTTTACATGGCACGTGGCCGGGGCGAAGTGGGCGGCTTCACCGTGCCCGCCATGAACCTCCGCACGCAGGTCTTTGATATGGCGCGGACGGTGTACGAGATCGCACGCCGGCACGACGTGGGGGCGTTGATCCTCGAGCTGGCGCGGAGCGAGCAGGAGTATACGTACCAGCGGCCAGCCGAGTACATCGCGAGCTGCCTGGCGGGCGCGATCGCCGCCGACTGGACCGGGCCGGTCTTCGTGCAGGGTGACCACTACCAGTTCAACGCGAAGAAATACGCGGCCGATCCCGACGCTGTGACGGAGTCGCTGCGGAAGGGGACGCGCGACGCCATCACAGCGGGGTACGGCAACATCGATATCGATAGCTCCACGCTGGTCGACCTGTCCAAGCCCAATGTCGACGAGGAACAGCGCACAAACTACGAACGCGCCGCGGAGCTGGCCGCGCTCATCCGCGCGCTCGAGCCTGAGGGACTCGAAATCAGCATCGGCGGCGAGATCGGCGAGGTCGGCAAGCAGAACTCGACGGAGCCGGAACTGCGGGCGTTCCTCGATGGCTTCCGGCGGGAGCTGGACGGTCGGGCAGGAGTTGGCGCACGCGGTCTATCGAAGGTCAGCATCCAGACCGGTACGAGCCACGGAGGCGTGCCGCTGCCGGGCGGCGGTGTCGCACAGGTCAAGGTCGACTTCGACACCATCCGCCGGCTCTCGGCGGTCTGCCGTGAGTACGGGCTCGCTGGCGCGGTACAGCACGGCGCGTCCACCTTGCCCGACGAGCTGTTTCACCGCTTCCCCGAGGTCGAAACGGCAGAGATTCATCTGGCCACTGGGTTCCAGAACACCCTCTACGACCACCCCGCCGCACCGAAGGCGCTCCTCGATGAGGTCGAGGTGTGGGTCCATGCGAACGCGATGGACGAGCGCAAGGAAGGTGAGACCGAGCAGCAGTTCGTCTACAAGACACGCAAGAAGGCGCTCGGCCCGCTCAAGCGCCGGCTCTGGGAGCTGGAGACGAAGGACGAGATCCTCGCCACACAGGCGCAGAAGCTGGAGCTGCTCTACCACGAGCTGCGCGTGCACGACACGCGCGCCGTGGTCGACCGGTTTATCCGGGCGCCGGAGCGGCACCGGGCGTTGCCGGACCCGCTGAAGGCAGCCTCGTCGGCGGCCTGAGTGTCAGAGATCAGGCGCCTGCACCGGCCATTGACTCGGCCAGGATCGCGATGGCGTCGTCGACCTCCCGCGGCGTGGTGACTAACGGCGGGATTAGCCGGACGACTTGGCCCCAGGTACCCGCGGAGAGCACGATGAGGTGGCGCTCCAGCGCGCCGGCGATCACGCGATGCGCGAGCTCCGGGTCTGGCGTTCTCTGATCGGGTGCATCCGTTCGCACGAACTCGAGGCCGACCATTAGCCCGAGTCCCCGGACGTTTCCTAGGTGCGGGAACCGCGGGCGAACCGCACCAAGTCCGGCGAGCAGTTGCCGGCCACGATCGCGGGCGTTCTCGACCAGATGTTCGTCTTCGATCACGTCAAGGGTCGCATTGGCCGCCGCGCATGCGACGGCGTTTCCGCCGTAGGTCCCGCCGTGGGCGCCAGGTGACCAGCGTGCTATCAGGTCGCGCCGTCCTACGATGCCACCCAGCGGCAACCCGGAGGCGATCCCCTTGGCGACGATCAGGATGTCTGGCGTGACGTTCACGTGCCGGATGGCGAAGAGCTCGCCGGTACGCCCGAACCCCGTCTGGACTTCGTCGGCCGCGAGGAGAATCCCGTGGCGTGAGGCGATCGTGCGGAGGCGGGGCAGAAAGTCGGCGGGGGGCACCACGTAGCCGCCTTCTCCGAGTATGGGCTCGACCACGAAGGCGGCGACCTTGGACGGCGCCACAACCTGGGCGAACAGCGTCTCCAGCTGCGCCTCCCAGTCGCACGTGCATGCGCTGGGATCGTGCCCCCCGCCGGCGGCGCGATAGCAGTAGGGGTACGCGGCGTGGTAAACGGACCCAGGCAGCGGCTCGAAATCGCCCCGGATTGACACCCGGGACGTCGTGAGCGCCATGGCCTGACCGGTCCGCCCGTGGAAGCCGCCGCGGAATGCGATGATCGCCGGCCGCCCCGTCGCGACTCGCGCCAGCTTCACCGCCGCCTCCACGGCCTCGGCCCCGGAGTTGGCCAGGAATGCCTGCCACTCGTCCCCAGGGAGCACGCGCCTCAGCCGGTCGTGCAGGCGGAGGCCGGGCTCGTGGTACACGATGTTCTGCTGCCCGTGCAGGAGTTTGGCCGCCTGCGCCTGGATTGCGGCCACGACGCGGGGGTGCGCGTGCCCGGTGTTGGTCACTCCGATGCCCGAGCTGTAGTCGAGGTACCGCTCGCCCTCGACAGTGAAGAGCCAAGACCCCTCACCGTGGTCGATGACGAGATCGGTGTAGCGCGACCATACCGCCGGGACGACAGACCGATCCGGCAGGGCGGCGGCTGCGGCGGCGCGTTCGGTCACGGCGGCACTCCCTCGGCACTTGGGTGGGCTGAAGACCATTCAGAGGCACGGGGGAATCCGACGCGGACGCGCGTCCCGCAGTCCTGCCGGGTTTCGGCCGCTCAAAAAGTATACGGGGCCGTTCGTACCGAGTGTTAACACCGACACATGCGGCCGGGCATCGCAACCGGCCATCGCCTCCGGAAGCGGATTCACATGCATGCCGCGAACAATCGGCCCGCCCGGGCGGGCGGGCACAGGCTATCGACCCCGGGACGGGCGATGGGTCGCCGCCTTCCGGTTATGATTCCCGCGCGATAGGTGCGTGAAATGCCGCCACCTTCAGTCACGCTGCAGCACCACTCCTCGCCCGCTGTTCTCGCGTCCGGTCCCGGATGCGACCCGAAGCCACCAGACACCGAGGCGGACCGCCAGGCATGAACGAACTCAACGAGACGCGCGTGCTCGACGCGCTGCGCACCGTCCAGGAGCCCGAGCTCGGACGCGACATCGTCACTCTCAACATGGTGCGCGACGTCCAGGTCTCGGGCGAAGGGAACGTCGCCTTCACGATCGAGCTGACCACGCCGGCGTGCCCGCTCAAGGACGAGATCGAACGCAACGCGCGGGAGACGCTGCAGTCCCTCGGGGCCCGCCGGGTCGACGTGACCTGGACGAGCAACGTCCGCCGTGCCAGCCCGATCCAGCCCCAGCAGCTGCTGCCCGGCGTCAAGAACATCATCGCTGTCGCGTCCGGCAAGGGTGGTGTCGGCAAGAGCACGGTGGCGACCAACCTCGCGGTCGCGCTCGCGCAGGACGGCGCCTCAGTTGGCCTGCTCGATGCGGACATCACCGGACCCGACATCCCGCTCATGATGGGGTTGGAGGGACAGCCCAGCGCGAGCCCCAGCAACAAGATCGTGCCGCTCGAGCGGTACGGCGTGAAGGTCATTTCGATCCAGTTCTTCGTGCCTGAGGGGCAGCCAATCGTCTGGCGGGGGCCGCTGGTCGGCGGGGCGATCCAGCAGTTCCTCCGCGACGTCGATTGGGGCGACCTGGACTACCTCGTCGTCGACCTCCCGCCCGGGACGTCGGACGCTCAGCTAACGCTGGCCCAAGCCGTGCCGATCAGCGGCTCCGTCTTGGTATCGACGCCACAGGACGTGGCGTTGCTCGACGTCACGAAGGCGCTGGCCATGTTCCGCCGCCTGAGCGTGCCCGTGATGGGGATCGTCGAGAACATGACCGCGTTCGTTTGCCCGCATTGTGGCGAGGCTACGGAGATCTTCGGCCGCGGCGGCGGCGAGCGGTTCGCGCGGGACAACGACCTCGAGTACTTCGGTGGTATTCCGATCGACGTTCGCGTCCGTCAGGGCGGCGATGTCGGGGTCCCGGCCGTCGCGCAGAGAGATGCAGGGCCCGCAGCCGTTGCCATGCGCGCGCTCGCCAGGACCGTCGCGGCACGCATGAGCGTGCGGGCGGCCCGCGCTGTCCCGATTCTCTCGGTCAGCTAGGATCCGGCCGCGCTGCCGACCGCCGTTCCGAGCGCCTGCCAAAGCAGGGCGCACGCGGCTAGGGCTGCCCGATGCCGCCCCTGTTCGCCGTCGAGGAAGGCCGTGCGAGCATCGGCCACAAGGACTCCGTCGAGGTCGATCGCGACGCAAACGCCAGTGTCGTGGCCGTCTGCCCGGGCATCGCCGGCCACGCCGACCTCCGCTCCTGATCGTTCGCGCATCCGCCCGGCGATCGTCGCCAGGTCTTCCCTCGGTTCGTCCCTCCCACTGGGGCGGCCGTCCACCTCACCCAACGTGAACCAGCGGGCATTGCCCAGCAGGGCGGCAAGCACCCCGCCCGTACCGCGCTCCCAGGTGGCCACGCGGCGTCGGTCCAGCCGCTGGCCCAGCACGTCCGGCCACGTCTCGTCGTCGCGGGCGAACACGTGCTCGCGGAGCGCTGCCTCGACGATGCGCTGTGTTTCGTCGAGGAGCTCGGCGGCGGAGCGCGACCCGCCGTCTTCGTCGGTGGCCGGACGTGCTGTGATGCGCACGTCCACGGCGTCGTGCCGCGCGTACGTGGCCACGATCGGGTTCTCCGCGCGGAGCAGTCTCTCGCCGAGGGCCTCCGCGACGTGCGACTCGCCGATTCCGGTCAGACGCAGGGTCCGCACGGCAACCTCGGCGCCCAGTCCCCGCTCCTGCAGCCGTGGGAGGACGTCCTCTAGCCACATCGGCCGAGCCTCGCGTGGCGGGCCGGGCAGCGCGACCAGGACTTGGCCGTCGCGCTCGACCCACCAACCCGGCGCCGTCCCGTGGCGGTTGGGCAGCGCCTCTGCACTGGGGATCAGCCACGCCTGCTTGCGGTTCGTCGCAGGCATCCTCATGCCCCGTCGCTCGAACAGCGCGAGGAGCCAGCGTTCGAGGTCTGGGTCGACAGTCGGCGTCTCGCCGAGCGCCTGCGCGAGCGCCTCGCGCGTGAGGTCGTCGGGTGTCGGGCCTAGACCGCCCGTGCTCACCACGAGGTCCGCAGTCTCGATCGCCCAGCGAAACGACTCGGCAACGGCGTCGAGGTCATCGGGAAGCTGCGCCATGCGAACGACGCGCACGCCCATACGGCTCAGATCTGCCGCGATGTCGCCGCTGTTCGTGTCACGCGTCTCGCCGCTGGTGAGTTCGCTGCCGATGGCGAGGATGACGGCCCGGCGAGGAGATGACGCCACCATGGTTGCAGCGTAGCGCACGCGCGCGGCTGCCGCGCCGACAGCCATCGGTGGATGTCCGACGGCCGCGTCGCGCGGCTGCGGACTCTGGGCCCAAGCGCCATTGCGCGTGCCCTGGGCGCGGCTCGCGGCGGGCCTTTGACGCGCCTGGCGGCAGAACGAGAGGCGGCACCTTGACGGCCGAGGCGACATGTGTTAGCAATCTGACCCTGAGAGTGCTAACCACGCGGGGAGGCCCACGCGGGGAGCCCGGATACCCGCTACGGCGCCGCTCCAACGGCGCCGTGCCGCAGAGAGGACGCTGAGGAGGCCATGGCAAAACTCATCGCCTACGACGAGGACGCGCGACGCTCACTGAAGAAGGGCATCGATGCCCTCGCCGACGCCGTCAAGACGACGCTCGGGCCCAAGGGGCGGAACGTGGCGCTGGACAAGAAGTTCGGCGCGCCCACGGTGACGCACGACGGCGTCTCGGTGGCCCGTGACATCGAGCTCGACGATCCGTTCGAGAACATGGGCGCGCAGCTCCTGAAGGAGGCTGCGACCAAGACCGAGGACGTTGCCGGGGACGGTACGACGACGGCCACTGTGCTGGCCCAGGCGATCGTCAACGACGGGCTCAAGAACGTGGCCGCCGGCTCGAACCCGATGCAGATGAAGATCGGCATCGAGAAAGCAGCGGCAGCGGTCGCCGCGGCAATCAAGAAGGCCGCCACTCCGGTGCGAGGCCACGACGAGGTCGCCCAGGTGGCGACGGTGAGCGCCGCCGACGAGGAGATCGGTAACCTGATTGCCGAGGTCATGGACAAGGTCGGCAAGGACGGCGTCATCACGGTCGAGGAATCGAAGACGCTGGCGTTCGAGACTGAGTACGTCGAGGGCATGCAGTTCGACCGCGGCTACATCAGCGGCTATTTCGTGACCGACACGAACCGCATGGAGGCGGCGCTTGACGAGCCGTACATCCTGATCACCGACAAGAAGATCTCCGCGATCGCGGACATCGTGCCCGTTCTCGAGAAGGTCCTGCAGCTCGGCAAGAAGGAGCTGGTGATCATCGCCGAGGACGTCGACGGAGAGGCGCTCGCGACGCTGGTCGTGAACAAGCTCCGCGGCGTGCTGAACGTGCTGGCCGCGAAGGCGCCGGGCTTCGGCGACCGCCGCAAGGAGATGCTGCGCGACATCGCGGTCCTGACGGGTGGCCAGGTCATCAGCGAGGAGCTGGGCAAGAAGCTCGACGCAGCCCAGGTCAGCGACCTCGGTCGCGCGCGGCGCGTCGTGGCGAACAAGGACGAGACCACCATCGTCGAGGGTCGCGGGTCGCAGGCGGACATCGATGGCCGAGTGAAGCAGATCAAGGCGCAGATCGAGGACACCACTTCCGACTACGACAAGGAGAAACTCCAGGAGCGGCTGGCGAAGCTGTCCGGTGGCGTGGCGATCATCAAGGTCGGTGCCGGCACGGAGGTCGAGCTCAAGGAGAAGAAGCACCGGGTCGAGGACGCGCTCTCGGCGACGCGTGCCGCGGTCGAGGATGGGATCGTCCCCGGCGGCGGAGTCGTCCTCATCAACGCGGCGTCGGCGATTGACAGTCTGGACTTGGAGGGCGACGCGAAGATCGGCGCGGAAGTGGTCCGGGCTGCGCTCGAGGAGCCCCTGAAGATCATCGCCCGCAATGCCGGCCTCAACGGGTCGGTTGTGCTCGAGACCGTCCGTCGCAAGCAAGCCGAGACTGGCAACAGGAACCTCGGATACGACGTCATCGGCAACCGCTACGATGACATGCTCGTGCTTGGGATCGTCGATCCGGCTAAGGTGACGCACTCGGCGGTCGAGAATGCGGCCTCAATCGCCGCGATGGTCCTCACGACCGAGGCCATGGTCACCGACAAGCCCGAGCCGAAGCCGGCTGCCCCGGCCATGCCGCCCGGCGGAATGGGCGACTTCTAGCCCAGAGGCGGCTTTAGCGGGCAGGGCCAGCCGCCGAGACAATACCGGCATCAAGACCACGCACGACATGGCGGCGGGTTCCCCGCCGCCATGTCGCGTGAACGGCACACACCCGGATCGTCCAGGGCGTGGCTCCAGAAGACACCGCGCGCAGTATCCTGATTACCGCTAACACCCATCCCTGTCGCGGTCCACGGGCGCGCGCAGGCCACAGCAGAGGAGAATCCGCTGGCCAACAATCCCGCGCAGGATCCCGCCGCGCCTGCCCCGGAGTCTCAGTCAGAGGGTGGAGAGCCGCCGCGCGCCGCGCCAGGCGTGCGGGAGGAGCTGGGGCGCGTCAGGGAGGCGGCCGTCGGCCTCGTACAGGCGCACCTGTCCCTGCTTAAGGCCGAGCTTGGCGACATCGTTGCGGAGATCAAGGTCATCTCGGCCCTTGCCGCCGTCATCGTCGCAGTCGCGCTGTTCGCCGCTCAGCTCATGGCGATCGGCGGAGCGCTCTTTGTTGGCGAGTGGCTGTTCGGCTCGATCGGGTGGGGGGTTCTGCTCGGCGTCTTGCTCTCGGTTGCGGTGATCGTGGCGACAGCCATGGCTCTGGTCGGGGCGCCCCGTCGCGTCGTCACGACGCCGCTCGCGGTGGCAGTCCTGGCGGGGATCGTCGTGTCGGCCGTCCTCGGCGCGAACTTGGCGCGCCGCGCCGCCGAGCAACTCGGGACCCAGCTGCGGTCGGGCCCGTTCCCGAACCTCGATCCGGCGTGGACACCGGCCATCTTGGGCGTGGTCGTTGGGGCGGTCGTAGTGGGGCTGGTCGGGCTGATCGGGCTTGGCCGAGCCGGCGGCGCCGGGGGCGGCATCGCGGGGCTCGTCCTCGGAGCGATCGCTGGCGCCTTCGTCGGTTGGGGCTGGGCTGGGCTGACGTTCAGCTGGCACGGCGCGGTCGCCATCGGGATCGCGATCGGGCTGGTCGTCTGGACCGCGCTGATGCCGGTGCTCCTGCTGCGAGCGCAGGTCGATCCGACGGCCCGATTCCGTCGGCTTTGGCCTAAGGAGTCGTACGACACCGCGATGGAAACGAAAGACTGGCTGGAGAGCGAATGGGCGAGACGACGAGCCAGGCTCGGCAGGACGTAGCGCGGGCGCGAACGGCGCTCTCCACGGAGGTGGACGAGCTCGACCTCGCCGTGCGCTCGGCTGTCGACATCCCGGCCAAGATCCGGCGCAACCCAGGGCGCGTGGCGACGCTCGGCGGCGGAGCCGTCTTCCTCGCGGCCGGTGGCCCGAAGCGGGTGGCGAGCAGACTGGCCCGGCTTGTCCGGCGTCCGAAGGCGAATTCAGTCACCTCGCTGCTTCCGGAGGACGTCCGGCGCATCGTGGCGGAGGTGGGCGGAGGCGACGTGCAGGCGGCGCTCGAGCGAGGGTTCGCGGACTGGCTCGAGCAGAATCGGGCAGGGACCAGGAAGGGGAAGAAACGGGAGCGCCGCACGGGGGGCGATACGTTCTGGCACCTCTTCGACAGTGTCTCGGCGCCGATTGCCTCACGGGCCGCCCGGCAACTGGCCGATCGACTGTTCGCGGCTGAGCCCGACCGGGCTCGGTCAGGGAGCGGGAGCCGCCGCGGCGATGGCACCCGGGGTGAGGAGCCCGCGGCCCGCTAGACTTGTCGGCGGGCGAGTGGCGGAATGGCAGACGCGCCGGCCTTAGGAGCCGGTGCCGCGAGAGCGGCGTGTCGGTTCGACCCCGACCTCGCCTACCAACCCTTCCGGTATGCGAACCTCAGGGGGCACCCGGTAGGTCGGGCGGATATCCGTTGGCGAGACGACCCGGATTTCCCCGATGAGGAGGCGCAGCAGCGCTTTCGTGCGCGCCCGCTGCCCCTGCTGGAGCACGCGGCCTAGGGCCTGACTGAGCGCCCACGACACGAGCGCGGCCTCGACCGGCACGCCAGTAGGGGAGGGCTCGGCCGCAGGGGCCGCCATAAGGCGGGCCTCGATCGCCGCCAGCTGCGCCTGTAGCTCGACCAGGCGGGACTGCACGAGCGAGGCGTCGAGCTCTCCGGCCTCGAAGGCGGCGAAGTAGCGGGCGAGCTTGCGCCGCACCTCGGCCGCCCCCCGCGTCAGCCCCTCCCTCGCCTGCTCGGCCTGTTGGTGCGCGGCTTGCTGTCCGACGGCCGCCTCCTCGAGGGCGGCGCCCACCAGTCCTGTGTCGGCGTAGACCTCGGCCATCTGCGCCAGGATGGCGGCCTCCAGCTCGTCCTTGGACAGCCGCGGCTGGTCGCACGCCGCCGGGCCCCGCTTCGCCCGGCTGGCACAGGTGTAATAGGCGTAGCGCACCCCGCCTCGGCCCCGGGCACTGGCCCCCACCATCGGATGCCCGCAGCGGTCGCACACGAAGGGCAGCGTGGAGAGCAGGTAGTCCGAGGGGTTGGTGCGCCGCAGGGCCGGGTCAGCCGCCCGCGCGCCGAGGATCGCCCCCGCTGCGTCGAACAGATCGTGCTCGACGATGGGTTGGTGGGCTCCCGGGCCCCACACGCCCCGGAAGCTGACCTCCCCGATGTAGGCACGGTTGCGCAACAGCTCTAGCACGGTGGTCGTCGACCAGCGCCCCCCGAGCCGAGTCCGGGTGCCCTGCCCGTCGAGCCAGGCGGCGATCTGGCGGGCCCCCTCGCGGGACTCGACGTAGCGGCGGAAGATGCTCACGACCACCGGCGCCGTCACTGGGTCAGGCTGCAGCACCGTCGTCCCCCGGGGCTTTCGGTAGCCGTAGGGCGGTGTACCGCCGGTCCACTCGCCGCGGGCCGCCTTGCGCTCCATGCCGGCCATGCCGGCCCCAATGCGATCCATCATGCTGGCCCGCTCGAACTCGGCGAACGAGCCCAAGAGCTGGACCAGCATGCGGCCGGCCGGGTTGGCGGTATCGAAGGGCTCGGTCGCGGAGCGGAACCCAACCCCGCGCTCTTTGAACTCCTCGATCAGGCTCACCAGCTGCCCGAGGTTGCGCGAGAGGCGATCTACCCGGTACACGAGGAGCAGATCGAAGCGACCAGCGGAAGCGGCGGCCCGCAGCTCCGTCAAGGCGGGCCGCTCCAAGTTCTTGCCCGAGGCCTGGTCGGTGTAGCTCGCCACGATCTGCCAGTCGGGCTGGCTGGTTACGAAGGCATCGAGCCGGTCGTGCTGGGCTCCCAGCGAGTAGGGCTGGTTCACTTCGTCGGTGCTGATGCGGGTGTAGGTCACCACCCTCATTACCGCGGTCATGGGATCGGTCCCTGGTCGAACTGGGCCAGGTAATCCTCGATCGCCCCGCCCAGCAGCCCCACGGCCATCGTGGTCTCCGCGTCGGTCAGCGGCACGAGCGTGGGCGGGTGCAAGCGGATCGCGCCCACCGTGACCGTCAGCCGGTCGCTCGCCGAGCGCCTGAAGTGGAACAGGAGAGCGAGCACGACGAGGAGGAGCACGAGCGCCTGGCGCCAGTCGGTGGGCCAGGCCTGCGGCATCGTCGTCTCGCTCATCGGGCTGCCTGCCCCGACCCGCGCCGCTGGAAGAGGATCGTGGCGGGGCCCCTGAGGCTGCCCCTGGCCCGGTAGCCGTCGGACCCGTGGTACACGTCGACGCCTTCGGGCGTGGGATGCTCCGCCCACTCGCCCTCGGGCACGAGCTTCTCGCAGTACCGGCAGTAGGCGTGATGGGGGAGGAGGTCGGCGACGCGGTCGCGCTCCGCTCGTAGTCCGACGATCTCCTGCTGGGCCCGCGCCAACGAGACTTGGGCCTCAGAGAGGGCTGCCTGTGCCTGGTCGAGCGTCTTCTGCGTCCGGCGGTGGGCCGCGCGCTCAGCCGCGAGATCAGCCTTGGCCTTGTCCAGCTTCGGGCCTGCGGCACCCGTTGCTCGCTGCGCCGCGGCGGGGGCGTGTTGCGCCGTTGCGAGTTCCGCCTGCAGACCCGCCACCTGGGCCCGCAACTGTTCTAGCTCGCCCGACTCGAGCAGACGCAGCCCCGCGACGATGGCCGCCCGCTTGGTGCGGTGGGCGAGCCCCATGCGGTCGATCAGCCCGGAATCCTCCGGCCCGAACTCGACGACGAAGCGCCGGCGGTAGCGGCCGATATCGGGCAGTTCCATGGACGCTATGGTACATGTACACCTCAACCCTGCAACCGGGGCGATCCAGATGTAGTCGGGAAGTGGGCCGCCGGAATGGCGGCCGGGGCGGCGCCATCGGGAGCGCGTGACGTGGCCGGCAAGGGCAAGCCGCCCAGATACGGCCCAGGACGCGAGCCAAGCCAGCGCGCGACTGGGATATCGGGGAGGGGCAGCCGGCGAACTGGCCTGCGCGGCTCTGTGGGCGCCTGGCGGCTCCCTCATTCGGACCGGGATACCTAGCCCACGGGTCCAAGTGGCAGCGAGCGGCGCGCGGGGCCACAATGCCGAGCATGGACGCCACAGCTCCAGAGGTGAGCGATCCGCATGGGGACCGCCAGGCGCAGCCAGAAGCAGCCCATCCGTACATTGCGGCGTCGAGCACCCGTGAGCTGCTGGCGCTCTACGGCTCCATCCTTACCGTCCTGCGCGAGCGTGGCATTACCCGCAGCGAGAACAGCCCGGTGGGCGACTACGCCGAGCACCTGGCCTCCATCGCCTTCGGGCTGAGGCTAGTCAACAACTCGTCCATCGGCTACGACGGCGTGGACGTCGAGGGAGTGCGCTATCAGGTCAAGAGCCGGCGCATCACGAGCCGGAACCCGTCGCGCCAGCTAAGCACCATCCGCGGGCTGGCAGCCGACGGCGATCCCTTCAACCTGTTGCTCGGCATCCTCTTCGACGGCGGGTTCGCGGTCTGGCGCGCGGCCCTCGTCCCGATCTCCGTCGTCCGGCTGCGAGCCAAGCGCCAGGAGCACGTGAATGGCTGGCGGCTCATGCTCACGGAGCCGGTCTGGGCGCTGCCAGGCGTCATCGACGTGACCGAGCGGGTGCGCGCGGCGGCCGAAGGCGAGGGATGGTCAAGCTGAGCCGGGCGGAATCTGGCGAACGTCGCAACACTCATGAGGCTGGGGAGTTGCGATGGGTCGTCGAGGGCGGAAGCCGCTGTATGCCAAGCGTGAGGCGTT
>JBKQRF010000109.1:0-2823 GCA_052144055.1 Candidatus Limnocylindrales bacterium | reverse complement strand
CCTCCATGACTGCCTGGGCGAGCACGCGCACCCCCTCGCGCAGGAAGTCGACGTCCCCCTCGCCAATCGCCTTGCGGACCGTGTCGAGCACCGCCATCCTGTCCTCGGCCATCGCGGCCTCCCTTCGAGTCGTCGGTTTCTCACTCCAACGACGCGAGGATGACGCGGTGGCCGTTCTCGTTGTCGGCCACCTGCGCTGTGACACCACGCTACGGGACACGACCCCGCTCGGGCCCCCAGCACCTACACTTGGTGGCGACATGGGAGGTCCGGCGGAGCCGTAACGTATCGGAGTTCCCATCGTTCCCATGGGTACCCGTGTCTGTGAACGGGGCGCCGTCGTGGCCCATCCGGGCCCAACCTCGGAGCCAAGGAGGTCCCGCATGAAGCATCCCCGACGTGGCGTCCACGCCACTCTCGTAACAGCCCTGTTGATTGCGCTGGTCGCGACGGCCGTCGCACCGGCCGCGTTCGCCGCCGTAGGCACTGGCACTCTGACGGTAACGCCAGCAACCACGCCCATTGCCTCGGCCGGCAGCACCACGCTCACCTTGGTCGGGGCAGCTCTATCAGGCGGCACAGTACTCACGCTGACGCCCACTAGCGGCTCCATCACGGGGGTCGTATCGGGGTCCCTCACCACGAGCGCGACGGGCACGCTCAACGCTGTCGTGACCTACGACGCAGTGGCCAACACCAGCGGCGTGCCGGTGACGATCACCTTCACGGCCTCTGATCTGGCCGGGGACACCCCCATAGCGGTTACCGGCACGGTCAGCGTCTCGTCCTCCCCGGTTGTGTGCTCGCCGTCCACCTCTATCGTGACCGGCGGCACCATAAACTGCTCGTTCATCCCCTCGAACGGCCAGACGTTCACCGGATGGACGGCGGTCAACTTCACCCCGACCTCCTCCACTGCATTGTTCGCGAGCTTCGTCGCCGGTGCGGCCGGCCTGACCGGCATGATCACGGCGACGTACAGCGTCAGCGGGGTGACCCAGACGCCGATCACGGAGAGCTACACAATCACCGCCGCAGCGGCAGCGTCGTGCCCCTTAGGAAGCATCTGTGGTAACGCTGGCGGGCGCGGCCACGGGGCGCGAAACCTCAGGTTCTACCCGACCACGGCCACCACGTGCGCGCTCAACGCGGCACAGCCATCGACCGGTGTGACCACGTACGGCTTTGCCATCCTGAACACAACCGGGCGCAACAGGCTCAATATCACGGTCGCCCTGAAGGACGCCGCGCCGAACACGACGTACGCCGTGTACATGGACCAATCCGGCACCTGCTCGTCGGCCGCCCTCTTCAGCGTCACGACCAATGGGCAGGGCAACGGTGCCGGCCATGGGCGTCTTGCGCTTGGGAGCAGCACGACGTTCTATGTCACGGCGACCAGTGCAACGACTGCGTACGTCACGCCTGAGGTCACGCTGTACGGCAAAGGCCGCGGCGTGAAGGCCCCGGGCAACAAGGGCAACAACGGCCACGGCCACGGCCACGGCCACGGCCACGGCCACGGCAAGGACTAGAGGCCGCGACGTCGCCGCAACCGCCGGCGACCGCTGAGTGGCGAGATAGGTGCTGCCGACAGGCGTCCCGTTGGACCCGTTGGAAGACATTGGAATGCAATGCGTGGCCATCTGGCGCGCCGGAGTGTCACCCGGGCGTCGGGACGGGTGCGACCGGCCCCACGGGTGTCGCAAAGACTGCCCCGACAGGGGTAATCGGGCCTGCCGGCCCGGCGAACGGTCGAGCAGGGGTCGGCGCCGCCAACCCAACGGTGCTGCGACGACCGGCTCTTCATTCGGCTGCTGCTCCGACCGCTCGCTCCTGGCGAGCAGGACCTCGCGCCACGGTCGCCCGAGGGCAGCGTCTTGACGCGATGGGCCGTTGGGCAGAGGAGCACTAGGCTGCCGGAGTGCTACACGACTGCGCGCGACATTCTGCTTGGGAACCGAACCGTCAGATGGTTCCGTGAGGGGCGGCCCAGCGGGTCAGCTGGCCGGTGACGCTGGCGATGATCTCGTAATCGCGGTCATAGTGGACCACCGTGAGGCCGTTGCGGGCGGCCACGGCGGCGATGAGCAGGTTGGGGATCTTGACCTGACGGTGGTGCAATGGGCCGCGGGCGGCGAGCTCGCGGAACACCCACCGTGCTTCCCCCCAGTCAGCCGGCTCGACAGCGAACCAGGGGCAGGCGAGCAGGGCCGCCTCGGTGGCCCGGAAGTCGGCGAGATCCCGAGCGCTCCAAAGCAACTCCATTACGACCTGGTCGCAGACGGCGACCCGGCCGTCCTCGACCGCCGCCGCGAACCACTCGAGCCCTGGCTTGCCGCTGCGCGCCCAGACCGACGTGTCGGCGAGCTCCGGCTTGTCGGACGGCGGCTCCATCTACGACGCGGGGTGCTCGCCCGGTCGCTCAACCGCCTCGACGCGAGAGGTTCGCAGGTCGGGCAGGGCTTCCTCGAGCTCCGAGAAGTCGCGGCGGGCCAGCCAGGCACGTCGGCGCCGGGCCACCACGTCGCGCAACGCAGCGTGGACTGTGTCGGTCGTCCTGGTCGTCCCGAGAGCCTCCGCGGCGTCGCGCAGGAGGTCGCGGTCGAGATCGAGGGTCGTGTGCGTCCTGGCCACCAGCGCCTCCTTGCCTGCGACCGTCATGCGTGAGAGAGGATAATCTGCCCACGCATGCAGTCAAGATCGTGTACTCGTCCGGTACCTCCGTTACACATCGACCCCGAGCGAGGCCAGGTACTCGGCCGGGGTGAGGTAGCCCAAGGCCTGATGGGGGCGGACGGTGTTGTAGACGTGCTCCCAGTC
>JBKQRF010000108.1:0-58200 GCA_052144055.1 Candidatus Limnocylindrales bacterium | reverse complement strand
ATTCCTCGTTTCAGCAGCCCGTCAGTCCGCCGCGATCGGTGGATCGGGGTTAAGCGAGAAGGGCTCGATGACACGACATTGAGACGGAGTTGCATGAGCACCGCCTCGCCCACATCAAGGACGTGAGCCTGACGGCCCTCAAAGGATGATGGGTCGATCAGCTTGGTGCCGATCGACGGGGTGCCAAGTGGCGGCGAGATCCACCAAGGGTACAGCTGCACGCGACTCACCTAGAGCCGGGCTGCACCGCCTCAGACGTACCTAACCAGCCCACCCGCCACTCGAGCGTTGCGCAGACGGAGCCCGAGAGACAGCATTGCAAGGCCGAACACGATCGAGAACGCGCCGATCACGGTGACCAGCGCAATTGCTCCGGCCCCGGGGAAGACCACAATGGCCGCCCCGAACACCACGGAAAGGATTCCGGCCAGTCCGAGCAGCCACTCGTCTTCCATCTCCCGGCGAAGGCGGACGGCGGCCGCGATCTCCATGATGCCGGTTAGGATCGCCCAGGCGCCGATGATCAGAACGAGAGTGACGGCAGTGATCCCGGGCACGGCCAGCGCCACCAGCCCGGCGGCCACGCCGAGAATGCCCTCGACCAGCACGACCCACCAACGTCCACGCTCCTTGTGGCGCATGACCGCCAGGATCGCGATCACGCCGTCCACGATGGCGTAAGCGCCAAAGAGCGCGACGAGCACGACCAGCGTCAGGCCGGGCCACGCCAAGGCAGCGACTCCGAAGGCGATCGCCAGGATGCCCCGCAGCGCCAGCAACCACCAGCTATGTGCGAATAGACGCGTGGTGCACCTCCGTCATGCGTGCCGCGCCCAGCCTAGCGCGTGGTGCGTCTTCGAAGGGACCGGCACCCGGGGCGGGCCCCGCGCGGCCATGTCGCGGTGGCAGCGGAGGTCGGCCGGTCCGTCGAGTCCGCCCCTCCCCACAGCCAATCGGTTGCGGCCGTCACCCTTTGCTGCTAGTCGCCGCGATGGGCGCCAGAGCGGATCCCGAATCCGCCGGAGGCTCCGGTGGCCATCCGCTCGCTGACCTCGACCGACGAGACAGAGGCTCCCGGCGGCCCCTCACGCAGCGCGGCGAGGAAGGCTTCGACGGCTGCCGCTTCGCCCTCGGCGACGACGAACACTGACCCGTCTGCCTGGTTGGCGACCCATCCGGCGACGCCTGCCCGGTTGGCCTCCCGGGACGCAAACCATCGGAACCCGACGCCCTGGACGACGCCTCGCACTGTGGCCTCGACGGCCCGCGTTGGCGCAGGGCCGTCAGCCTGGTCTTCGGTCCGTCCGATCGCCATCAGGCCGCCTCCAGGGACGGCCACGCAATAAGCAGGACGTCGAGCGCGAGCTCCGGGTTGGCATTCTGCTCGGCCGCTCCGAGCACGACGTCGAGGCGGAGCAGGAACCGCTCCACGGACCCGCCGGGAAGTGAGGCGGAGGCAGCGATGAGTTCCTCCAGCAAGTCCACGTGACGGAGCTCCGCCCTGCCGCCGTGCCGTGCGAGGACGAGGTCCCGCGCCAGACTGCGCCACAGCGTGCCGAGCGCGAGCAGGGCGCGGCGGCGGGCACTGGGCGACTGCCGGTCACCGCGAGGTTCGCCGCCTGTCTCGTCGGACGCGTCCGGTTGCGCCGGTGGCCGCCGGCTCCGCCCCGGCGCCCCCTGGTCGACCACGGCACCTCCGTCTTCCGCCATCGTGCCCGCGTTTGCGGGTGCGTCCGCGGCGAGCAGTGCTTCGAGCCGGTCGGCCGAGGCGAGCAGCTCGGACGCCGCTGCCAGCCGCTCCGCTCTCCCCCGACCCACGAGGTCGAGCAGCTCGCGGAGCAGCCGGTCGTGCAGGATCACCGCCTCGGGCGATCGGGCAAACGCGCGGGCGAGTCCCGGTCGACCCCGGGACAGCCGGGCGAGCGCTCCGGCACGCACAGGGTCGAGACCTCCTTCGTCCTCGAGCAGCGCGGCGATCTCCGCGACGGGTACTGCGGCGAGACGGAGCCGAGCGCAGCGCGATCGGATCGTGGGAAGAAGCGCCTCGTCGTCGCTCGCGCAGAGCACAAGCACCGTGCGCGGCGGCGGCTCCTCGAGGAGTTTGAGGAGCGCGTTCTGGGCATCCTCGTTCATGCGCTCGGCGTCCTCCACGATCGCGACGCGCCACGCGCCTTCCATAGGGGAGAGCGCCATCTCGCGGACCAGCGCACGGACGGTGCCCGGCTCCGGTGCAGCGCGTTCGCCGATGCGGATCTGCCGGCCCGCGCCGGACGGCGACACACGGTGCAGGTCGGGATGGCTGCCATGTTCGACTCGCCGGCATGACGCACATGACCGGCATGGACGGTCGGCGGGATCGGCGGCGGCGCAGAGCAGCGCCGCCGCCAGGTCGAGCGCGAGCGTGGTCTTGCCACTCCCCGGGGGGCCGGAGAGCAGGAGGGCGCCCGGGACATCGTCCGTGGATGCCATCCTCGCGACGGCCGCCAGGGGGACGGGCTGGCCGCGCGTGCGCCAGGCACCCACGGCGAGAATCAGGCTTCTGGCGCCGCCGGGGTGCGGCGGGCCCGACGAGGCGCGGGCGACGACGCGTCAGCGACGCTGGCCTGCCCCTCCCCTCCGCTGGCGGGTCCGACACGGCGCGTCCGCTTCCGCGGCGCGGCCGACTCGTCGCCGGCGGCCGCCGAGACGATTTCCGGCGCGCTTGTGGACGTCCCAGCCGTCGCAGGGGATCGACGGGCCCGCGTACGAGCCGGTGTTACCACCGGCTCCTCGCCAGCGGTAACCGCTTTGGCCGGGCCGGCACCGGCCCGAGCCCGGCCACGTGCCGGCGCGACGTTGGTGGCGGCCTCTTCGGCGGCTGCCGTCTCACGCACAGGGATTGTGGGTCGAGTCCGCCGCGTCCTGGGACGTGGGGCCGCGTCTGCCTCGTCAGCGGCGCCGGCTTCCGAGACGGGCTCAGACTCGGCTCGGGCGTGGCCGCCTCCGCCCCGAGCCCGCGTGCTGCGCGCCGAAGCGCCCGATGCTTGAGCGCCCGGGGTCGGACCCTCGCCAGTCTCGCCATCCGATACGCTCGAGGCGCGCTCAGCCTCGGCGCCAAGCGTCTGCTGCGGCTGGGTGGATGGGCCCTGACGGCCCGGCTGTTCGGGTCGTGCACCACCGCGGCGCGCCATCTCGGCGCGAAGCAGTTCGGCGACATCAGCCGGCACCTCGCTCCACGGCTCCGCTGTGCTGGCTTGACGCTCCTCGGCCTGCGGCTCGCGCGCCGGCCGGTTGTTGCGCGCCGGTCTATCGAACTGCGGGCGCGGTCCACGCTCGGGGACACGCGGCCCCCGACCACCGGCCGGAGCACCACGGCCGTACCGTTCTCGCTCCACTGCCTGCTGGTACGAGCCGCGACCGCGACCACTTCGACCGACGCTCACCGGACGGCCACCGCGCGGCGCTCCGCGCTGCCGCCGTTCTGCCAGCAGGTATTCCGGGATCTCCGGCTCTTCCAGTTCTTCCTCGTCCACATCCTGCGCCGACCCGACCGGAGCCGTCGGCATGCCGAGCTGGCTATCCCAAACAGACCCGAACGTCGAGTGCTGCGGCACGCGCGGCGCCTCGACCTCGAGCTCTTCCTCAGCCTCCGCCTCGGCCTCGTCAGCGACCGACCCGGTCTCCACCACCTCGGCCTCGTGGCCGCGACCGCGACCTCGCCCACGGCCTCCGCGCCGACGCCGGCGCCGGTGACCGGCTTCCAGGCCCTCCGCGTCGGACGCCTCGATCACGATCCCCTCGACGACCTCGGGCTCTTCGGCAAGCGCTGCTCCCGCAACCTCCTCCTCGATCGGCGGCCGAACAATCGCCGCCACCTTGCTGAGCTTCTCGCCGGGGAGGACCACTATCGGTATCCCGGCGGGGACGGCCTGTGCAACCGGCAGCGCCGGAACCGCGCGCTCTCGCCGTTCGCCATGGCGATCGTCGCGGCGAACCTCCTCGCGCCCCTCGCCATGCCGGCCGCGCCGGCGGCGGGACGCTCCTTCGGTCTCCTTGTCCGGCACCTCCGTCATCGAGAGGTCCTCTTCCTCCGCCGCGACCCGCCTGCCGCTCCGCGAGGACCGCTCGACGCGCGCGATCTGCGTGATATCGGTGAAGACGTCGGCCACGTCGATGAGGTCCGAGCTCGTGTTGCCGCGGAAGCTGATTACCTCGACGCGGGTCCCGGTCTGCTGGACTGCCCGGATGGCGGGCGCGAAGTCACCGTCCCCCGACACCACCACGGCGATGTCCAGGTTGCGGGACGTTCGCATGAGGTCGACCACGAGCTCGATGTCGAGGTTGGCCTTGACCTTGCCGTCGCCGTACTTGCGGATGTCCTTGCTGACGACCTTGTAGCCGTTCCGCGCCAGGAAGGCGTGGAACTGGCGCTGGTTCTCGTTCTCGGGGTCGAGCCCCGTGTACGCGTACGCGCGGACGAGATCCCGTCCGGCGCTAGCCGTCTTGAGCAGCGTGACGTAGTCGATATCCACGCCGGCCGCCTTGGCCGCGTAGAAGATGTTCGCCACGTCGACGAAAACGGCGACGTTCTTGCTCACGCAAGTCTCCTGTTCGGTTCCGGTCCCGCTCCCGCGGGCCGGGTGCCGGTGCCCGCGGGCACCGGTGGATGGGTCATTCCGGGGGCGCGCCAACAGGCGCGAGGCTCCGGACCATGCGGGGTCCGGCTTCGACGAAGCCGGTCTCGGTCCAGCGTTCCCGCTCCGCCGGATCGTTCGGTGGTGCCGCCTCGACGGCGACGCAGCCCTTGTTCCGTCCAGACTTGAGCAGCTCCTCGAGGAGTACCTGCCGGACGGCGAGCGACGGCGAGGCCGGATCGACGATCAACACGTCGACGGTGCCTACGAACCCTCCAAGAGATACGCTGGGGTGCAGTGCGAGCACGCCGGCGCCGACGAGCCGACGCCCCGATTCCGCGACGACCACAACCGCATGCGGCAGGTTGACGAGCTGCCGGAGCAGATCGGCCGACCCGAGCGACGCGCGGTCGCCGTCTGGCCGCCGGGCCACGGCGTCGAGCATCGAGACGATGCGGTCAACGTCCGTGATCCGGGCTGTGCGGACCTGGTACTGCACGATGGCGAGCGATACCTCGAGTCGAGCCGAC
Organism: Candidatus Limnocylindrales bacterium; assembly: GCA_052144055.1. Classification (GTDB taxonomy): domain Bacteria; phylum Chloroflexota; class Limnocylindria; order Limnocylindrales; family CSP1-4; genus JAJYNJ01. The sequence goes on along the minus strand of JBKQRF010000108.1, from coordinate 53,057 downwards.
GGCGCCTCGCGACGATGACCGGGTCATCGGCCGTTGCAGAGTCGATCCTGTGCACGAGCGCGCCGCACCGGGTGGGGTCGTGCCTGTCGGCCGGCCGCACACGCCCGGGGCGCTCGAGCTTGCATTTGAGGCGCCATTCACTATCATACGCTAACCCACCGGCGAATGGCAGCGATGCCTTGGCGGGCCAGTCGTCACGCGCGGTCTTCACGGGAGCACTCCACGCCCATCGACCACGAGGGGTGGCCGGCAGGGCCGATGGCTCCGGGTCCTACGCATCGCCGCGACGATCCCGCCATTGAGGTCCCGCAGCCACCCACCGTTGGTTGACCGTTCGGAAGCGGCAGCTTTGGAGGAGGAGACTGCACTTCTATGCAGACTAGACGAATCGGCGCGCTCGCCGTCACGACACTGCTCGTCGCCGCGGCGTGCAGTTCGTCGGCGACATCGGCGCCGGCAGCCAGCAAGGCGGCCGGCGGTAATGGCCAGATCGTGAACATCGGAGTCGAGCTGCCGATGTCCGGGGGAGAGGCGCCGAACGGCGTGCCGACCCTCAACGGCGTGAAGCTCGCCGTCGCCGACATCAACGCGGCCGGCGGTATCGACGGCTACAAGTTCGGTGTCAACTCGCAGGACGACGCCGTCAACGGCGTCAACAACCCGCAGCAGGGCGCCAAGAACATCACCACGCTCGTCGACGACTCCTCGGTCGTCGCCGTGGTCGGCCCCTTTAACTCCGCCGTGGCCAAGGCGGAGATCCCGATCAGCAACGCCGCGGGCCTGCTGCAGTGCAGCCCGGCGAACACGAACCCGGGCCTGACGAAGGAATGGGGCGGCATCAGCCCGACGACGCTTCGGCCCACCCATCCCAACCAGATCGCCTATGTGCGCGTCGCCTCGACCGACGACTACCAGGGCCTGGCCGGCGCGCAGATCGCGTATCAGGACATCGGCGCGCGTCGCGCCTACGTCGTGGACGACACCACGACCTACGGCGCCGGCCTCGCCGGCGTCTTCGTCACCGACTTCACTGCGATGGGCGGCACCGTCGTCAAGCATGACGAAACCAGCTCCAGCACCACCGACTACACCGGCCTCCTGACCGCCGCCAAGGCGCTCAACCCCGACCTCGTCTACTACGGTGGCGTCACGACGGGGGGCGGCGGACTGTTCCGCAAGCAGATGGTCGCGCAGGGCATGGCCAACATCCCCTTCGTCGGCGGCGACGGCATCAACGACGGCTCGGCCGCGACGGCGAGCTCGTTCCTCAATCTGGCCGGCCCCCAGGGCGACGCGAACACCTGGAGCACGGTTGCGGCTGCGCATAACATTCCGAACGCGGGCGCGTTCGCCGCGAAGTACGACGCCGCGTACGGCACGAAGAGCCCGGGCGCCTACAGCGCCGCCGCCTACGCCTGCACGCAGATCATCCTCGACGCCTTCAAGAGCGTCGGCAAACCTGACCGCGCCGGCATCCGCGAGTACATCACGAGCGGCGCCACGTTCACCACGGTCCTTGGCACGCTGCACTTCGACGCGAACGGCGACACCAGCCAGAAGATCATCAGCGAGTACAAGTTCGACCCGACCCTCAACGGCGGGGACTGGCTGTTCGTCAAGCAGGTCGATTTCGGCCAGTCGGCGGGTGGCACGTCCAGCCCCGCGCCGAGCGGCAGCTAGCAGCACTCCGAGGCCCAATGAGTGAGCGCAACCGGGGGGCGGGATCCGTCCCCCGGTTGCCTCCATCCCGGGAGCCCTGACACGCCAGGACGGAGCTCGGCTTGGATCTGACCCTCCTCGCGCAACAGACGGTCAACGCGTTGACACTGGGCGCGATTTACGCGCTGATCGCCCTCGGCTACACGATGGTCTACGGGATCATCGAGCTGATCAACTTCGCCCACGGCGACGTTTTCATGATGGGCTCGTTCGTGTCCTACTACATGCTGACGACGCTCGGCATCACCGGCGCCATCAGCAATCCCATCGAGTTTGCGCTCGTGCTGCTGGCGACCTTCCTTGTGTCGATGCTGGTCATGGGCTCCCTTGGAGTAGTCATCGAACGGTTCGCCTACCGCCCGCTGCGGCACGCCCCACGGCTGGCACCGCTCATCACCGCGATCGGCGTCTCGTTCATCCTGGAGAACATCGCCCAGATCCTCTTCGGCTCGGCACCCGTGGGCGTGCCACAGCTGATCAACATCCAGTCGGCGGTCGTGGTCGGCGGCGTGTCGGTGAAGTACACCAGCATGTTCATCCTGGCCCTGACGTTGGCGCTGATGGGCGCCCTGCAGTTCTTCGTCACGCGCACGAACCTCGGGCGTGCCATGCGCTCCACGGCGCAGGATCGCGAGGCGGCCCAGCTGATGGGCGTGGACATCAATACCACCATCGCCCTCACGTTCTTCATCGGGTCCGCACTCGCCGGAGCCGCCGGCGTCGTGCAGGGCCTCTATTTCGGGAACACCGTGTTCAACGTGGGGTTCGAGGCGGGCCTCAAGGCGTTCACGGCCGCCGTCATCGGCGGGATCGGGAACACGACCGGTGCGGCGCTCGGAGGCTTCGTGATCGGGTTCATCGAAGTCTTCGCCACGCAAGCCGGATACAGCAACTGGAGCGAGGCGATCGTCTTCGGCATCCTGATCCTCGTCCTCGTGTTCCGACCGACGGGCCTCCTCGGTCAGCAGACCCCGGAGCGAGCATGAACGCGAGGGCGCGGGCGAGCTCGCGACTGGCGCCGGTGCGCGGCTGGTTCGGCCGCCACCAGTCTTTGTCGATCATCGCGGGGGTCGCGCTCGCCGGCGTAGTGCTGCCGTACCTCATCCTGCTCCCGCCGTTCAGCGGGTTCGGCACTCAGCTAGACTGGGTCGACGGGTTCGCCAACGCGGGCGTGTTCGTGCTGCTAGCAATCGGCCTGAATGTCGTCGTCGGCCTGTCTGGACTGCTCGACCTCGGCTACGCGGCGTTCTTCGCCATCGGCGCCTACACCTACGCCTTGGCCGACTCGCCCTTCTCGGGACTGCATCTGCCGTTCTGGCCGATGCTGCTCGTCGGCGCCCTCGTCGCGGGGACGTTCGGACTCCTGCTCGGGGCTCCCACGCTGCGCCTGCGCGGCGACTACCTGGCTATCGTGACGCTCGGGTTCGGGGAGATCGTGCCGGTCGTCTTCCTGCAGTCGAGCAAGTACACGGAGGGCGTAAACGGGATCGGCGGCGTCTACACACCGTCGCTGCTCAACTACACCTACCCCATCGGCGACCCCTGGCCGTACTACCTCACCATGGCGGTGATCCTCGCCCTGGTGATGATCTTCGTGTATCGCCTGCAGGACTCGCGGCTGGGCCGGGCCTGGATGGCGATCCGTGAGGACGAACTGGCCGCGGCCAGCATGGGGATCAACACGGTCACGACGAAGCTGCTCGCCTTCGCGATCGGCGCGTCGACCTCCGGGTTCGCAGGCGTGTTTCTGGCCTCGAAGGTCACACTCGTCAGCACCGATTCCTTCCACTTCGACACCTCGTTCACGATTCTCGCCATGGTGGTCCTGGGGGGCATGGGAAACATCTGGGGCGTGGCCGTCGGCGCGTTCCTGGTCTTCGAACTGCAAACACAGGGCCTGAAACAGTTGAACTCGTTTCTGGGGCCACTCAATATTCCGGTCCTATCGAGCATCAACTTCCTGAACTACCAGTTCCTCATCTACGGTCTGGTGCTGGTCCTGATGATGCTGAGCCGGCCGGAAGGTCTCTTCCCGAGCCGCCGGCGGCGCGCTGAGCTCCACGAGGCCGGCGTGGAGGCGGCCGTCCCGGACGTGGCTCCCGAATGAGCGGCCTGCCTGACACATCGCCGCAGGAGACGCGCTCGTACGTCCTTCGGGCCAGACGCGTCACCAAGCAGTTCGGCGGCTTGGTCGCCGTCCGGGACGTCGATTTCGACATCCCCGAGGGTGCGATCGTCAGCCTCATTGGCCCTAACGGCGCGGGCAAGACGACGTTCTTCAACGTCGTTGCCGGACTGAGCGATCCCACTTCCGGCAGCGTGGAGTTCCTGGGACGACGCCGGATCGCGCCAGCGGAACGGGCCTGGCTTGAACCTTTTCTGTGGGTCCTTCCGGCGCTCGTCGTCGGCGTCATCGCGCTGCTCGCGCGCGCCGCCGGGATCAGCGACAACGAGTTCGCGGTGCTCGCAGTGATCGCGTTGCTGGCCCTGGTCGCGATGCTGCTGACGGCCGTCATCCGGCCCGCCTGGTACGACCGGCTCCTGGGGCGGATCCGCGTGTTCAAGAGCGCCCGGCCCAACGACATGGTCATCGCAGGAATTGCGCGCACGTTCCAGAACATCCGTCTGTTCGCCAACATGACCGCGGTCGAGAACGTGCAGGTGGGCATGCATACTCGCTTGCATTCCAGTCCCGTGGACGCGGTCTTGCGCCTGCGCCGGCAGCAGCTCGAGGAGGCCGAGGCCGTCCGCGAAGCAGGCCGCCTGCTGCGATTCGTGGGGCTGATTGGCCGCGACGGTGAGTTGGCGCGGAACCTGCCATACGGTGACCAGCGCCGGTTGGAGGTAGCGCGCGCCCTCGCCACCAAGCCGAAGCTCCTCCTCCTCGACGAGCCCACGGCGGGCATGAATCCCGTCGAGACGGCCGAAATGACCGCCCTCATCGGGCGCCTGCGATCGGACCTGGGCCTGACCATCCTCCTGATCGAGCACGACATGCGTGTAGTCATGGGGATCAGCGATCGGGTGACCGTCCTCGACCACGGCGAGAAGATCTCGGAGGGGACGCCAGCGGAGGTGCGAAGCGATCCCAAAGTCATCGAGGCGTACCTTGGAACGGCGGCGGTCGCATGACCGCGGTGGCTGTGGCCCGCCCCGCTCCCGACACCGCGACCACTCTCCTCAAACTCGAGGGCGTCAAGACCTTCTACGGGAAGATCCAGGCGCTGAAGGGCATCGACCTCGACGTTCAGCAGGGCGAGATCGTCACCCTCATCGGCGCCAACGGGGCCGGCAAGAGCACGACGCTGAAGACAATCAGCGGCCTCCTGCATCCTCAAGAGGGACGAGTCTGGTTCGACGGTCGCGACATCACCCACGTTCCGGCCCACCAGCTTGTGCGACAGGGCATTAGCCAAGCCCCCGAAGGCCGGCGCATCTTCAGCCGAATGTCCGTGCTGGAGAACCTCCAGATGGGGGCGTTCACAACGACCCGCGCGCACTTCGCACAGCATCTGGAGCGCGTCTGGACACTGTTTCCGCGGCTGCAGGAACGTGCGAAGCAGACGGGCGGCACCCTGTCCGGTGGCGAACAGCAGATGCTGGCGATCGGGCGGGCATTGATGTCGGAGCCGAAGATCCTGCTCCTGGACGAGCCATCGCTTGGCCTGTCTCCGATCCTCGTGCAACAGATATTCAGCATCATTCGGGAAATCAACTCGCAGGGAACGACCATCCTGCTCGTGGAGCAGAACGCGCTGCAGGCGCTCTCGGTCGCCGATCGCGGGTACGTCCTCCAGACCGGCAAGGTTTTGCTCGCGGACACGGCCGCCGGCCTCGCTGCAAACCCCGATGTCAGACGGGCGTACCTCGGAGAGATTTAGCTCTGGCGAACAGGCCGGGCGGAGACCCGTGCACGCGCCCTGCCGTCCCGGCGGGATCGCGACCTACGAGGCGCCGGCCAGGGTCGCATCGGCCGTAGCACCAGCGCAACCATGGGTCACGAAGCTGCCTCCCGCACGGACGTGAGCGCATGCGACATCGTCCTAGCGCGATCAACCAGCCAGCGCCGAGTTGGGCGTGCCTGGAGGCCGACGTAGACAGGCGACCGCCACTCGTCCTCTGCGTGCTGGTCTCGGCTGGATTGCTGATCGCCTGCTCGGGCGCGGCACCGAGCGCGCCAGCTTCCCCAGCTCCCGGCGAGAGCTGGGCCGAGGCCAGCGTTGCCCAGCCGGCGAGCCTGGTGGCCCCCTGGGCAAGCGCCTCGATCCCGGCGTTCTGCTCACCCTGCCATGCGGGGATTGCCACGAGCATGCTGGGCGTGGCCGCAAACGGCGCGTCGCTGGTGGCGGTCGGCATGTCGTTCCCGCCGGCGTATGCGGCCGCGTGGCTCTCGTCAGACGGCGTCATCTGGAGCCAAGCACCCGGGCTCGACGCGCCCGAGGAGTCGCTCATGACCGCGGTGGCCGTCTCGCCGGGGCGCATCGTGGCCGTCGGCGGGATCGCCGCGCTCGCCGCAGCGTGGACAAGCGCCAGCGGCCATGCCTGGTCGAGCGCGACGGTGACGCCCCCGCCCATCACCGGCCAGGCCCGGATGGCGGCCGTGGTCGCCTGGCGGGGCGGCTACGTGGCGGGCGGCGACGTCGAGCCGACGCCCAGCGAGCACCACGCGGTCCTGTGGACGTCGCTGGACGGCACGACCTGGACCCCACTTCCCGACGAGGCGGCATTCGACGGCGGGTCGGTGGCCTCTCTCGCCGCCGGCCCATCCCGGCTGGTCGCGGTCGGATCCGTCCTGGATCCATCGGGCTCGACGCGCGCGGCAGCCTGGTGGTCGACCGACGGGCGCGCCTGGACGGCGACCTCCCCGGACGCCTCGTTCGCGGACGCGCGGATGAATGGCGTGACCGTGGGCGGCCCGGGTTTCGTGGCCGTGGGCTCGGCGGACGACGGCGGCAGCGCGGCGGTGTGGACGTCGACCGACGGGGAGCGCTGGACACGCGTCCCCGACGGCACGGGGTTCGGCGGGGGCGGTCTGCGCATCGCGATAGCCTCGGTCGCGGCGGGGCCACATGACCTGGTGGCAGTGGGGTCGCGAGACGACGCGGGCAACGGGTCCCCGACCGTGTGGGTCTCATCGGACGGCATCACGTGGCGCCGCGTGCCCGATGATCCGAGCTTCGGGGGCGGCGAGATGGCGGCCGTCGCGGTTGGCGGGGCGTCATTCGTCGCGGTGGGGACGCTCGGGTTGCCCGACAACGCCCTTGCAGCGGCGTGGATCAGCCGGGCCCGCTGATCGTTCAGCAGGCCGGCGCCCGGATCGCCTCAGGCCCGCGGGCGCTCCGCGAGCATCTCAGCCAGACCCCACGCGACGACTGCCAGCCCGATCCCGGCGACCCACATGCCTAGCGCGTGATCCGGTAGCGCCAGGAGCCCGTCGGCCTGGATCTGCCACAGCTTCAGTGCGAACCCGATGACGCCCACAGCGCCCACGACGGCGAAGGACAGCGGGCGGTCGAGCGCGATGGGCTGATCTCCCGCGGCGTACGGCAGCGCGATCAGGGCCAGCAGGGCGATGGCGGCGATGAACACCAGGATCCCGAACCCGTCAAAGGCGCCCGTGCGCTCGGGCGGAAGCCCGATGCCCGCCGTCTGGCCCCACGGGAACAGGCAGCCGACCAGCGTCGCCAGGCATCCGAGGCCGACGATTAAGCGCCCGCGGCCGAGCGTTCGACGGTTCACGACGCGGCGTACACCTCCGGCTTGAGGACGCCGACGAAGGGGAGGTTGCGATAATGCTGGCCGTAGTCGAGTCCGTAGCCGACCACGAACTGGTCGGGGATCGTGAAGCCAAGGTAATCGATGGGGATGTCAACGAGCCGGCGGGCCGGCTTGTCAAGCAGGGTGCAGATGTGCAGCGAGCGCGGCTTCTTGCCGCCCAGATAGCGGATCAGGTAGTTCAGTGTGAGACCCGTGTCGATGATGTCCTCGACGATCAGGACATCGAGGCCCTCGATCGGCGAGCTGAGGTCCTTCAGGATCCGCACGAGGCCGGATGACTCGGTGGCCGTGCCGCCGTACGAGCTGACCTCCATGAGATCGATGGATACGGGAATGGAGATCGCCCGCATCAGATCGCCCATAAACGGCAGCGAGCCCTTCAGAACGCTCACCAGCGTCAGTTCCCGGCCGGCGTAGTCGGCGCTGATCTGGGCGCCGAGCTCGCCCACCCGCTTGCGGATCTGCTCCTCGGTCACGAGGACACCCGCGACGTCCCCGACCAGGTCCGGCATGCGCATGGGGCGTCAGGTCCTCCTCAGAGTGCGACGAGACGAGGGGTGGGGCGCGTACCCTGCAGCGAGCGACCGGCTGGATGTCACGGATCGCAGATTCATACGTGCGCCGACTGCGCCGGCCGGGGGCGGCGGCTTGAGCGTCGCCGTCGCTCCTCGCCGGCACGGGGCGGAGCGACGGTCGCGATCGGGGCCGTTTCCGGTGCTGAACCAGGAGGACAGCCGTCGGCCACGAGCCGTTCATCGGGGCCCTCGGGGCCACGCCCACGCGCTGCTGCATCCGCATCCGGACTCACCCGTCGCGGAGGCGTTGCCTGTCCCCCCGCACCAGCCAGGGAGTCGAGCAGCCCGATGCGTCCGTACTTCAGCATGAGCGCCCGGAAGTCCCGCGCGTAGAAGAGCTTGATCTGCACGTCCGGGTAGAGCTCCCGCAGGCGCCGCAGCTTCCTGTTCTTCTTCCGGACGAGGCTCTGGCGGAGCGTCGTCAGCTCCACGTAGAGGTCCAAGTCGGGCAGGTAGAAGTCGGGCGCAAAGCTCTCGACGACGGCGCCGTCGAGGTTCCACCGGATGGGGAACACGCGGGATTCGTACTCCCACGCGATCCCGTAGTAGTCGAGGATCCGCGCCAACTCCGCTTCGCTGGCGTGTGCAAACGGGACCGCCTGGGACCCGTGATCGACGTGCATCGAGCCCAGTCTACCGGGTCGAGCGCTGCACCGGGTCACTGTTGCATCTCGCCGCCAGTTCGGGCTGCTACACTCCGGGGGAGTATCCGTCCATGATGGGACAGGGGTCCGGACCGGCGGCCCGGACGGAGGACACGTGACCGATCGACGCGACGAGACGGACGCGACCACGAGCAGGGCCGCCACCGGCACCGCCGGCGAGCCTGAGCCGGCGGCGAACCCACACTTCCGCCACAGCTACGACAAAGATCGTCAGCTGCTGCTGCGGCGCCTCTCGCGCATCGAGGGCCAGGTACGCGGGATCGCCCGCATGATCGAGCGCGATGAGTACTGCATCGACATCCTGCAGCAAACCGCCGCGCTCCGTGCCGCCGTGGACGCCGTGTCACTCCTCGTCCTCGAGGATCACGTCGCGGGATGCCTGCGGACCGCCGTCGCGACCGGCGACGCAACCGCGTATACCGAGGAGGTCATGGACGTCGTACGGAGGACCCTCGGCCGGCCCGTTCGGACGGCGCGCACCGTCCCGGAGCAGGCTGAGCGATGAGCGATCGGGGCGGACGTCCTGGGGATCCGCCGGCCCACCAGCCGCGCGTGCGCGCGCTGGACGGCGCCCGGTACCTGGCCCACGCCCTGCGGATCACAGCCGAAGACAGGGGTCCGGATGCCCGGATCGAGCGGCTGCTGGCGCACATCGCCAAGACTGCGGCCGCCGACGACGTGGCGGTCGCGAGCGAACAAGAGCAGCACCGCGTTCTGGTTTGGAGGAACACCCAAGACGGTCCGCACGGCGGCCGCGCGCTGGCCGAGTGGCTCGACCGGAATCTGCCCCCGCGCCGCGGCCAGAACCGGACTCCCACGTTGTTCCTGGAGATCGGGACGGCAGAGGAGGATGGTGCGGCAGCCGAGCTGGAGACGGCGAGCACAGACTTTGCGGGCGCCACCTGGCGCCGCTCCATCGTCGTGCCCGGCAGGCCACGGGCCGCCATGGCGTTCACGTTCCGCTCCGCTCGGGCAGAGAGTTCGTTCGGGCTCCGTTTCCCGGCACCACTGGCCCGCTCTACGGCGGACCTCGTGGCATTGCTGGTGCAGCGCCTCGAGGAGGCCCGCGACCTGGCACAACTCCGTCACGCGGACGCGGAGCGTCGGCGGTTTGTGACCGTCGTGGCACACGAGCTGCGCACGCCGCTGGCCTCACTCGCCGGGTACCTAGACCTGCTCGAGGCGGACGGCAGCAGTGAGTTCCTCGACCGGTCGCGCGACCTCGTGTCGGGGATGGCCACGCTCGTCGCTGATCTGCTCGAGCTCAGCCGCCTCGAGGCCGGCCAGCTCCACCTCACGCCGGCGCCGTTTTCGGGCGCGGAGGCAGCCCAGGCGGCCGTGCGCGACGTCACGCCGCTCGCCATGGAACGCGGGATCCTCCTCGATACCGCGCTGCCTCCGCGCCTGCGCACCGTGCATGCCGATCGCCGCCGCCTCCAGCAGGTGCTCGTGAACCTGCTGGGCAACGCGATCAAGTTCTCGCCTCCATCGAGCAGGGTCCGGATCTCGCTGCGCTTCGACGGCCCGGCGGCCCTGTACACCGTCCGCGACGATGGTCCTGGTGTGGCGCCCGACGAGCGCGCCATGATCTTCAAGCCGTTCCACCGGGCCTCGGGCGCGGAGCGCGTAGTGGGGACAGGCCTCGGTCTGCCGATCGCGAGGGACCTCGCCCGCCGGATGAATGGCGATCTCGAGGTGGTGTCGGCGCCCGGATATGGGTCGATTTTCGTGGTGGCGCTGCCCGCGACGAAGGACGCCGACCCAGCCGCCGTCCTCGCCGCGCTCGGACGCGCGCTCGACGCGGAGCGTCAGGTCGTCGCCACAGCCTGACGCCAGCTCTCCACAGAGATCTCGATCGTTGCCTCCAGGGCCCCTGTTTGTCCACAAACTCGGGGCGGGCGGGCGGTTGGTGGATAAGCCGCTTGATTCCCGCGGCGGGCGGCCGGACACTCTCGGCTGCACCGCAGGCTGAGTACGGTAACGCTGCTCGCGAGGGGCCGGGAGACCGGCTGGAGGTCCGGACGAGCGGCGGAAGACTGAAAGGCTGAAAGGTGCGTTTGAACTCGCGACGCCGGAAGGTCGAGCCGACGGGAGCCCGGGACCTGCCTCCGAGAGGGCATGCAGCGGGCGCCACGCGCTCCCTCCCGGCGCCGTGGCCTTCGGTGCGCCGACAGATCCAGCCCGGATCCCCGAGCATCGGTGGTCGAGCCGAGCCGCCGGGCGTGCCCGTTCGCGAGCCGCTGCCGCGCGACACGACGGACCTTTCGCCGATCGGGCCGGAATTCCGCGAGGTCGTCGACCACGCGCTCGTTCAGCTCGGCCTTGAGCTGACGCCGGGCATGCGCGAGGCGATCGACGCCCAGGCTCGCCTCCTGGTCGCCTGGGGCACGATCGTGAACCTCAGCGGCATCCACGGTCCCGCGGCCATCGCGCTCGAGCACGTGGCCGACAGCCTCGCAGCGGTTCCCACGCTCCTCGACCGGTTAGCGAGCGGGCGGAGGCGGCGCCGCGCGATTGGACTCCTCGACCTCGGCAGCGGCGCGGGGTATCCGGGCTTGCCGGTCGCGGTCGCGGTCCCCGTCGCCACGGCGACGCTCGTCGAGTCCGTGATGCGCAAGGCAGCATTCCTCGAAGTGGCGGCGGGCGCCGCCGAACGCGCCTTCGAGACGCACGGCGAGGAGCGGGTTCGAGTGCGCGTCGTGACCGCGCGGGCCGAGGAGCTGGCGCTCCGTCCCGACCATCGGGATCGGTGGGACGTCGTAACCGCCCGGGCGGTAGCCCGCCTGCCGGCGCTGCTCGACCTCACGCTGCCGCTGGTCCGCCCTGGCGGCGTCTTCGTGGCCTGGAAACGCGACTCGGGCGACGGCGCGTTCGACGCCGAGATGGCGTCCGCGCTGCCCCTACTCGAGGTGCTCGGTGCTGACCCGCGCCCCGAAGTTCAGCCGGTGGTCTTGGAGGGCCTTCGAGACCACCGGCTCGTGTTCGTGACCAAGCGGCGCGTCGTGCCGGACCGCCGGGACCGGCGGTCTGGTCGACCACCTCGCCTGCTACCCTGAGCCCGTGCGCGTCGCGCTGCTCTCGGATGTCCACGGCAATCTGGCAGCCCTCGAGTCCATCCTCGACGTGCTGTCGCCGTTCGACGCCGTCTGGCACCTGGGCGACGTGGTGGGGTACGGTCCCGAGCCGGTGGCCGTGGTGCAGCGGCTCCAGCACGAGGGTGCCCTGGGCGTGCGCGGCAACCACGACGCGGCGGCCATTGGCGAAATCAGCACCGACTGGTTCAACGACGCGGCCCGTCGGGCCGTCGAGTGGTCTGCGCAGCAGCTCACGCCCGTTACGCGCAACTGGCTGGCCGCCAACCCGCACACACGGGTCGAGGGGCCGTTCACTCTGGCCCACGGCTCTCCCCGCGACCCGCTCTGGGAGTACCTGTTCTCGACGACGCTGGCACGGGCGAACCTTGCCGCGTTTTCGACCCCCTACTGCCTCGTCGGGCACACGCACGTGCCGCTCGTTTTCCGCGAGTCCGAGGGCGGGATGGAGGTGATCGTGCCGAGCGACGGAACCGTGATGGAGCTGGATGGGCGGCGCGCGATTCTGAACCCGGGTGGCGTCGGGCAGCCTCGGGACGGCGATCCTCGCGCCTCCGGGGCGCTGCTCGACACAACGGCTGGCACGGTGACGTGGCGGCGCACGCCGTACGCCGTGGGAGTCACCCAGCAGGCGATGCGGACGGCGGGCCTGCCCCAGCGGCTGGTCGATCGGCTGCAGCAGGGTCTGTGAGGGGCAGCCCGAGCCGACCGGAAGCGGGACGGCGCCAACATGGCCGACCATGCGGTTCTGTGCGCGCCCGCAAGCTCGGGAACGGGCGTGTGTGGGACAAGAGGGCGGGGATGGTGAAGATCTCGTCGAAGGCGTGGGCGCTCGACGAGATCGCGTCTGATCTCAACATCGCGAGCGCTTTGTTCTGAGCGAGTCGTGCGAGACCGCACGGCGGCACAACTCCGGCATGCTCTGATCGGACGCCCAGACCCAGTGATCGCGCTCGTCGCGTAACGAAAGGCACACGGACCAAGCGTCGGGCCTTCGGCTTGCGCCCTGCCGCCGGGCGCTCGCGGCGTCGATCGCGGGTGCTACCCTACGCGCCGATGACAGAGACCAAGCCACCAGGCCAGTTTGTCCGCGCCGTGCTGGGACTCAACGGGGGAGTCACGGACCCGCTCGTCGTGGGCACAGCGATTCGGCTGGGCAAGCAAGCCCGGGCGGAAATCACCGGCGTCCACGTGATCGAAGTGGACTGGACGCACGACCTCGCAGACACGGTGCCGGGGAGCCAGCAGCGGGCGTCGGAGGTGCTTGATCGAGCCGAGGCGCAGGCCGAGCGCGCCGGCGTCGCCCTGAAGACGACGCTACTACAGGCACGTGACGTGGGCGCCGCGATCGTCGACGAGGCGGCCGCCGTCGGTGCGGACCTAATTGTCCTGGGCCTGCCGTACCGCACGAGGTTCGGGGGGGACTTCGCGATAGGCCGAGTGGTCCCGTATGTCCTGCAGAACGCCCCGATGGCCGTGCTCGTCCTGAGGAGCCCCATCCCGGCGGATGCCGGCAGCAGCGTGGAGCGGCGGGCCGTTGCCCGCGGTTGAAGGAGCATTGGTGCGCACGATCATCGTGGGATGCGGACGGGTTGGCGCCGGTCTTGCCGACGCGTTGTCGCGCTCGGGTCACGAGGTGACGGTCATCGACGTGTCCACGCAGGCATTCAACAGGCTCAACACTGACTTCCCGGGACAGGCGGTCCGCGGGGATGGAACGGACGAGGACGTCCTCCGCCGCCTAGGCGCGGAGCAGGCCGACTACTTCTTCGCGCTGACCGAAGGCGACAACCGGAACACGCTCGCAGCGCAGATCGCCCAGGACGCACTCCGCGTCCCGCACGTCATCGCCAAGATCAACGACCCGGTTCGGGCCGCCGCCTATCGCGCGATGGGCCTGGCCGTCATCTGCCGGACCACGATCATGGTCGATACGTTGTCCAGGTTCATGGGCCTGCCCGCCGATCCCAGCGCCGGCGACCTCGTCGCCGAAGTGGTCGTGAAGCTGTCGGACGAGGTGGAGGCCCCCTGATGTTCATCATCATCGTCGGCGGCGGCAAGGTTGGCTATTACCTGACGCGGGAGCTACTGAGCTCCGGCCACGAAGTCGTGCTGCTCGAGAAAGATCCACGGCGTGCAGCTGAGATCACCCACGAGATCGGCAGCGTGGTGCTTAACCGGGACGGGTGCGAGGGGAAGCATCTGGCGGCTGCGGGCGCGAACCGGGCCTCGATCGTTGCTGCGCTGACGGGCGACGACGAGGACAACCTCGTGGTGTGCCAGATGGCCAAGCACCACTTTGACGTTCCGCGCACAATCGCGCGCGTTAACAGCACCAAGAACGAGGCGCTTTTCCGGAAGCTCGGCGTGGACGAGGTCATCAACCCGACGCGCATCGCACTGGGTGCGATCGAGCAGGACATCCCGGTGCACGACCTGCTGCACCTGGCACAGCTCTCGACTGGAGGCCTCGAACTCGTCGAGGCGCAGATCGAAGCCAAGTCGCCCGCCGCGGGCCGCCTCGCACGCGACCTCGCGCTGCCCGAGGGATGCTTGCTGTTCGTCGTGATCCGTCGCAACGTGGCGCAGGCGATCCGCTCGGACACCACGCTGGAGCCCGGCGACAAGCTCGTCGCCCTCAGTCGCACAGACTGTCAGGACGAGGTGCGCCGGCTGCTGATCGGCGACCCCGAGCCGGTCGCGAACGCCTGATCGCGCGTCCGGGCGTTCACGCGTTCGCTTCGTCAGCCGCCCGCGCGCATCCGGGACGCCCCTGATGCTCGCACAGGCAATGAAGGGGCCTGACGCAGGGCCCGGCGCCCGGTTCGTTGTCGCGGAGCGTGGGCCGGAGCCCGGCCGTTGGGCCGGCGGTGCCCATCCCTCACCAGCGGACCCGCCGCCCGGCAGGGCGGAGCCGGCGGATCCGACCCCCGTGGACCCCGGCCTAACAGACGAGCCTGCCGACGGAAGCGTCACCCTCGTATACCCCTTTGTTGCGTCTGACGGTGACAGCTCTCTATATGAAGAAACGGCAATACTCTTGACAACAAGATTGTCAGGGTTGACCATGTGGCTCGCGGTGCGCGGGGGAGTGGACCCAGCGCCCCTCCGGCCTCATGTGGCGGGGCCGCATCGAAGAGTCCGGTGGCAAACGGCCACAGGAGAAGCGACATCATGACCATCGTGCGGAGAACGGGCCCGTTCAGCGATCTCGTGTCGCTGCGCCAGGCCATGGACCGCCTGTTCGAGGATTCGTACGTCCGGCCGCGGTGGGCGGGCGACGCCGACTCGGCGTTCTTGCCCCTCGATATCTACCGAAGCAGCGACGCCCTCGTCGTGAAGGCGGCGCTCCCCGGGGTAAAGCCCGAAGACGTTGATATCACGGTCGAGGGAGACGCCCTCACGGTCAGCGGCGAGTTCCGGGAGGAACGCTCGGAGGACGAGCGAGGCTACCTGTTCCGCGAGCTGCGACGCGGCCGGTTCAGCCGGACGATCCAGCTGCCGGGCGACGTGAGTGCCGACCAGGCCCAGGCCCACTACGAGCACGGCATGCTCACGCTCACGCTCCCCAAGCGCGACGAGGCGCGGCCGCGGCAAATCCGCATCACGCCCGTGACCGACGATGCGACGAACGCCGCCGGTTCGGACCGCCGGCCGTCCGACGGCCGCTGAACAGGACGGTCGGGTCGTGCGGGACCGCGTACGAGATCCGGGTCAGCCGGTCTACGTGATCAGCGTGGCCGCCAGCATTGTCCGAGTCCACCCGCGCACACTGCGCATCTACGAGGACGAGGGTCTCCTCTGCCCGGCGCGCACGCCGACCAATATCCGCCTCTATTCGGAACGCGACCTTCGCCGGGTCCTCTGGATTCGACACCTCACCCAGAACCTGGGCGTCAACTTGGCCGGGATCCGGATCCTCTTCGAGCTCGAAGAAAAGCTGGGGACGCCCATCCTCGAGGCTCTCTACACCGAACCAACCCTGGACGGGGACGGGGACGAATCGCCGGAGGAAGCTCCTGTCGCGCACCGGTCGCCCGCAAAGTAGGAGATGACGCAATCATGACCGATCGACCGTCGAGCCCGGATGAGACGCAGCCGACACCTGTGAACCCCGGTCTATCCCGCCGGGAGTTGCCGCTGCTCGCCCTGCGCGAGACGGTGATCTTCCCTGAGATGATCGTCCCGCTTCAAGTGGGCCGGGACAAGTCGGTGAAGGCGCTGAACGCGGCCGTCGCCGACTCGTCACCCATTGCGTTGGTGACACAGCGCGTGGCCGACCGCGAGGAGATCGACGATCCAGGGGAGTTGTATCAGGTCGGCACCCTCGCCAAGGTGGCGCAGGTCGTGCAGCTGCAGGACGGCACGGTCCGCGCCATCGTGCAGGGTCAGCAGCGTTTGCGGGTCGTGTCGTTCCAGCAGACGGACCCGTACGTCGTGGCCATCGTCGAGATGCTCGAGGATCAGAAGCCCTCGGGTCTCGAGGTGCAGGCGCTGATGCGAAGCGTGCAGTCGCAGATCGAGCAGTACGTCCAGTCCGGCGCGCCCGTACCACCGGAAGCGGCTGTCGCCGCTCGCAACATCACCGAGCCTGGGCTCCTCGCCGACATGGTGGCGTACAGCCCCGACATGAGCACCGAACAGCGGCAGCAGATGCTCGAGACCACCGACGTCGTCGAGCGGCTCCGCCTTGTCTCGGAGTTTCTGGCACGGCAGATCGAGATCCTCGAGCTGAAGGGCAAGATCCAGTCCGAAGTCAAGTCCGAGATGGACAAGACGCAGCGCGAGTACATCCTGCGCGAGCAACTAAAGGCGATCCAACGCGAGCTGGGCGAGGACGACCCGCAACAGGCCGAGATCAACGAGCTGCGCGACAAGGTCGAAGCAGCCGGCATGCCGGACGAAGTGAAGACCCGGGCGATCAAGGAGATCGACCGCATGAGCCGGATCCCGTCCGCCTCCCCCGAGGTTGGTGTGATCCGCACCTACGTCGACTGGCTGGTCGGCCTGCCCTGGAACGTCTCGACCGAGGACAACCTCGACATCAAGCAGGCCGCCAAGATCCTCGACGAGGACCACTACGGCCTGGAGAAGGTGAAGGAGCGGATCCTCGAGTACCTCGCGGTGCGCACCCTGGCGAGCACCATCCGCAGCCCGATCCTGGCCTTCGTCGGCCCGCCCGGCGTGGGCAAGACATCCCTGGGCAAGAGCATCGCGCGGGCAATGGGCCGCAAGTTCGTGCGGATGAGCCTGGGCGGCATCCACGACGAGGCGGAGATCCGCGGCCATCGGCGCACGTACATCGGGGCCCTTCCCGGCCGCATCGTCCAGAGCATCAAGCAAGGCGGGTCGAACAACCCGGTGTTCATGCTCGACGAGGTCGACAAGATCGGCATGGACTTCCGCGGCGACCCCAGCTCCGCACTGCTCGAAGTGCTCGACCCGGAGCAGAACAACACCTTCCAGGACAACTACCTCGAGGTGCCGTTCGACCTGTCCAAGGTGCTGTTCATCACGACGGCCAACCTGCTCGATCCGATCCCTGCGGCGCTCCGGGACCGCATGGAAGTCATCCAGTTGCCCGGCTACACGCAGCTGGAGAAGACCGAGATCGGCCGGCGGTTCCTTATCCCAAAGCAGATGACCAACCACGGGCTAACGGCGAAGCACATCGAGATTACCGACGAGGCGCTGACCGAGCTGGTGCAGGCGTACACGCACGAGGCCGGCGTCCGGAACCTCGAGCGCGAGATCGCGAACAGCATGCGCAAGGTCGCCAAGACCGTGGCCGAGGGCCGCAAGCGCAAGACGGTGATCGACGTCAAGAAACTCGACGAGTTCCTGGGCGCGCCTCGTTTCGAGTACGGCGAGCTGGAACCCGAGGACCAAGTCGGCGCGGCTACGGGCCTCGTGGTGACCGAGACCGGCGGCGACATCGTCGCCGTCGAAGTCACCCGCATGGAGGGCAAGGAGGACTTTATCCTCACGGGCCAGCTGGGCGAGGTTATGCGGGAGTCGGCACGGGCCGGACTCTCCTGGACACGGGCCCACGCCCGAGAGCTGGGGATCACCCGCGAGGTGTTCGAGAAGAACACGCTGCACATCCACGTGCCGGCCGGCGCGATCCCTAAGGACGGGCCGTCCGCTGGGATCACGATGGCCACCGCGATCGTGAGCGCGCTCACGGGAATCCCCGTCCGGAAGGACGTGGCAATGACCGGTGAGATCACGCTGCGCGGACGTGTCCTGCCGATCGGCGGGTTGAAGAGCAAGATCCTCGCCGCTCACCTCGCCGGCGCCTCCACAGTGATCCTGCCGAAACGCAACGAGAAGGACCTGCGGGATATCCCAGAGGAGATCCGGCGTCAGATGAAGCTGGTCCTCGTCGAAACGATGGACCAGGTGCTGGAGTCGGCGCTCCGGCGGCGGCCCGCGGCGCTGACGGCGCAGTCCCCCGAGTCGCAGCCCGAGCGAGAGCCCGGGGTGCCGGAGGCCGCCGCCGGACGGAATGCGTTTCCGCCGACACCGGCCATGGTAGTCAGCATCGAGCAGTGAGCACCGGGTGTCCGGCAACGTCGAGGAGCCGGACACTGCTTGGCGGGCCAGATGGAATACAAGGACTACTACGCGATCCTGGGCGTACCACGCACGGCGAGCCAGGCCGAGATCAAGAAGGCCTTCCGCAAGCTCGCGCGCCAGCATCACCCGGACGTGAACAAGGGGAATCCGGAGGCAGAGCGGCGGTTCAAGGAGGTCAACGAGGCCCATGCGGTCCTCAACGATCCAGAGAAGCGCAAGGCCTACGACACGCTAGGCGCGAACTGGGCCTCGTACCAGCAGGGTGGCGCGGCGGATAACCCGTTCGCCGACTTGGTTCACCGCTCGTACGCAAGCGGTGCGGGAGGGACGGGCCCGGGAGGCATCCGCTTCGAGTACCGCGGCAGCGCGGAGGATCTCTCCGGTTTCAGCGATTTCTTCCGGACGTTCTTCGGTGGCGGGGCGCCGGGCACCGGCGGCTCTGCGACCGGGGCCGGAGGCGGGCAGAACCCGATGCGAGGCGCCGGCGCTGGGATGTCCATAGACTACGACGACCTCCTCGGCGGCCTCGGCTTCGAGGGCACGCCCGCGCGGGCGCGCGGCCGCCGTGGACGCGCGACCACGTCAGGCGCTCCGAAACAGGACGTGGAGGCAGAGGCCGAAGTCACCCTCGAGGAAGTGTTCCACGGCACCACGCGGTTGCTCCAGGTGAGCGACCGGCGCTACGAGGTCACGATCCCGCCTGGAGCAGCGGACCGTCAGCGGATCCGGCTGAGTGGGAAGGCCGGGAGCGGGCCTGCGGCAGGCGACCTCTACGTGCGCATCAGGGTGCTCCCTCACCCGACGTTCGAACGGAACGCCGCAGACCTCACGCGCGACGTGAACATCTCCCTGCGCGACGCCCTCCTAGGAGGAGAAGTCCCCGTGGAGACGCTGGCGGGAGGCCGACTGCTTCTGCGGATCCCTGCCGGGACCCAGAGCGGCCGCATCTTCCGTCTGGCCGGCCAGGGCCTCCCGCGATTCCGGGTCGACGCCCGGGGCGACCTGTACTGCCGCGTGCGCGTGGTCCTGCCCACGAACCTCGACGAGCACGCCCGCGAGCTCGCGACTCGTTTCCTGGACGCGGCCGACCAGGCCGGCCCCACGAAGGCAGATGCAACGACAGCACGCACCAGCGATCACGCGACAAGGACCGCCGACAGACGATGAAACTCGACAGGTACACGGAGAAGGCCCAGCAGGCGATTGTGGATTCTCAGCGGCTGGCCACGGACATGCAGAGCCCGGTCCTCGACGCCGAGCACCTGCTTGCCGCGCTGGTCGAAGACGAGGCCGGCATCCCCGCCACCACGCTTCGGCGACTCAACGGCGACCCAGGGGGGATCCGTGCGGAGCTGGCGGCGGCGCTGTCTCGGCGCGCGCACATCGAGGGCGGGTCGCTCTCGCTCGCGCCGAGGGCACGGGAGTCGCTGGAGCGAGCGGAGGACGAGGCGAAGCGGCTCAAGGACGAGTACGTCTCCACAGAACACCTCCTGCTCGGAGTCTCGAAGGCCGGCGGCGACGCGCAGCGCATCCTCGAGCAACACGGCGCGACCCACGAACGCATCCTCCAAGCGCTTGCCAGCGTGCGGGGCAACCAGCGAGTGACCTCGCAGCACCCCGAGTCGACGTACCAGGCGCTTGAGAAGTACGGGATCGACCTGACGGGCGCGGCGCGCGACGGCAAGCTCGATCCGGTCGTGGGGCGCGACGAAGAGATCCGCCGCGTCATCCAAGTCCTGAGCCGCCGTACCAAGAACAACCCGGTCCTGATCGGCGAGCCCGGAGTGGGCAAGACCGCGATCGTCGAGGGCCTTGCGCAGCGGATCGTGCGCGGCGACGTCCCGGAAACGCTCCGCGACAAGCGCGTGATCGGTCTCGACATGGGGGGGCTGATCGCCGGCGCGAAGTACCGCGGCGAGTTCGAGGAACGGCTGAAGGCCGTGCTCAAGGAAATCACGGAGAGTGCGGGCCAGGTGATCCTGTTCATCGACGAGCTCCACACGGTAGTCGGCGCGGGCGCAGCGGAGGGCGCTATGGACGCGTCGAACCTGCTCAAGCCGATGCTGGCCCGCGGCGAGCTGCACGCCATCGGGGCCACCACGCTCGTCGAGTATCACAAGCACATCGAGAAGGACGCCGCGCTCGAGCGGCGCTTCCAGCCGGTGTACGTGGACGAGCCAACGGTTGAGGAGACCGTTTCGATCCTGCGCGGCTTGCGCGAGCGGTATGAAGTGCACCATGGTGTGCGCATCAAGGACTCAGCGCTGGTCGCGGCCGCAGTGCTCTCACACCGCTACATCAGCGGCCGGTTCATGCCCGACAAGGCGATCGACCTCGTGGACGAGGCGGCAAGCCGGCTGCGCATGGAGATCGATTCGATGCCAGCCGAGCTCGACGAGCTGGAGCGGCGGCGGATCCAGCTCGAGATCGAGCGCGAGGCCCTGCGCAAGGAGCAGGACGATGCCTCGAAGGCGCGCCTGGAGGCACTCGAGCGCGAACTGGCCGAGATCGGCGAGCAGGCGGGCGCCCTCAAGCAGCGGTGGCACACCGAGAAGTCCGCCATCGCCGGCCTTCGGCACACCAAGGCCGCACTCGAGGGGCTCCAGCACGACATCGAGGCGGCCGAGCGTGCCGCCGACTACGGGCGGGCCGCTGAGCTCCGCTACGGCCGGCGGGTCGAACTGCAGGGCCAGCTGGAGCAGCAGGAGGGCGCCCTCGCCGCGTTCGACGGGTCGAGCCGTCTCCTCAAGGAGGAGGTCGACCCCGACGACATCGCCAAGATCGTGAGCCAGTGGACCGGCATCCCTGTGACGCGCCTGATGGAGGGAGAGCAGGCCAAGCTCATCCACATGGAGGAGCGGCTGCACGAGCGAGTCATCGGACAGGACGAGGCGATCGAGGCTGTCAGCGACGCCGTCCGCCGCGCTCGCGCCGGCCTGAAGGACCCTCGTCGGCCGATCGGGTCGTTCATCTTCCTTGGCCCCACTGGGGTGGGGAAGACCGAACTGGCCCGCGCCTTGGCGCAGTTCCTGTTCGACGACGACCAGGCCATGACGCGTCTCGACATGAGCGAGTACATGGAGAAGTTCGCCGTCAGCCGGCTGATCGGGGCTCCGCCCGGATATGTGGGGTACGAGGAGGGCGGCCAGCTCACCGAGTCCGTGCGACGTCGCCCGTACCAGGTGATCCTGCTCGACGAGATCGAGAAGGCACACCCGGACGTGTTCAACGTCCTCCTGCAGGTGCTCGACGACGGCCGCCTGACCGACGGCCAAGGTCGCACGGTGAACTTCAAGGACACCGTCGTGATCATGACCAGCAACGTCGGGAGCCAGTTCATCGCGCCCCCCTCCGGGCAGGGAGACGACCAGGAGCACGAGCAGATGCGCCGACAGGTCATGGAGGCGCTGCGACTGCAGTTCCGGCCGGAGTTCCTGAACCGGGTCGACGAGGTCATCGTTTTCCACTCGCTGACGGACGCCGACCTGGCGGCCATTGTCGACTTGTTGGTGGCCGACCTGCAGCGGCGGCTGGCGGACGTGGACTTGACGATCGAGCTGGCGCCCTCGGTGCGTCTACTGCTCGCGGCCGAGGGCCACGATCCCGCGTTCGGAGCCCGGCCGCTCAAGCGAGCGGTGCAGCGGGCGATCGAGAACCCGCTGGCCCGCGCCCTCCTCGAGGGCCGGTTCCAGCCCGGGTCGAGGCTCACCGTGGAGGCGGACCAAGCCACTGGCACGGTCCTCTTCCGGTCGGGCGACCAGGTGGTGGCGGCCACCGGGCGGCGCGACGCCCGCTCGGCGGATCAGCCGACGCGACCGCGCGACATCATCGAGGAGACGATCGCTGCCGCCGGCCGGCCCCGACGCACCAGCGGCCCGATTATCCAGTAGGAAGGCGGGACCTTCGGCGCGAGCCACCGGCGACGCGGCCCGCGGCGCGGAACTCAGTGTCCCGCGCACTCTCGCCATGGACCATGGGTGCCAGCCGGCCTTTCGCGTACGATCCGACGATGCGCTTCGAAGATGCCGTCGTGCAGCTCGAGCGCCTCCCGGATCCGCTGCCGGAGCCGCCCGAGGCGTTGCGACCCGTCGCGGTCCGAGAGACCGAGCCGGTCGCGCGGGACGCTGGTCGCGAAATCCGCGACGCGGCGGTCCTCGTCCTGTTGTACCCCGGCCCTGACGGCGAACCGTGGACGGTCCTGACCGAGCGGCCGGCCGGGCAGCTGAGGCACGCCGGCGAGGTGAGCTTTCCTGGAGGCGCGGTGGAGCCCGAGGACGCCTCCATGGCGGAGACCGCCATCCGCGAGGCGCATGAGGAGGTCGGGCTCGACCCGGCGCAGTGCGGTCTGCGCCTGCTCGGACAGCTCGGCTCGGTGGAGGTGCGGGCCTCCGGCTTTCGCCTGCATCCGGTGATGGCGGCAGCAGCCCGCAGGCCGTTCTTAGAGGGCGACGAGCGCGAAGTCTCAGCCGTCCTCGAGGTCCCGCTTCGCGCCTTCATGGCCGGCGCGCCGATGGTGACAGTCGAGGAAGAACGGTCTGGATGGAGGCTGCGGTACGGTGCCTACCCCGTTGCCGGCTACCGGATCTGGGGAGCCACCGCGCGCGTCCTGGGACAGCTCGCGGCGCTGCTGGGGCCCGCCGACTACCAGGGCTCCCCGCTGGACTCGTCCCGGTCCGCGGGCGCCGGCGGCGGCGGTTCGGCCAACGATCCGCGCCCGCGCTCGACCGGGTCGGAGCGCTCGGACACACCCACGGGCGAGTGAGACAGGCCTTCGCGCACGCGGCCCGCCAGCTCGAGCGCGTCGTCGTCGCTGCCGCTGAACTCGACCACGAGCGCGCGCATCTCGGTGCCGTCCGTCCACGCGCCGTGGAGCTGGCCAGCCGGCCAGACGACCGCCTCGCCATGCCCGACGCGGGCTCGCTCGTCCGCGACCTGCACGAACCCGCCGCCACTCACCACAACGAAGTACGTGGTATTGGGGTTCGTGTGCGGCGCCATCATCGCCCTGGCCGCGAACGCCAGTTCGGCGACGGTCCCTCGGCCGTCCTGATGTATGACCTGCCCGGTCACCCCCTGGGTTCCGGGCGGCCCGTCGGGCCGACGGTGCCCGGGACCGAAGCGGCGAATCTCCATACGCAACTCCCAGCTGCGGCGCCGCCGGCCGCGGGTCGCGCGTCGGGCGGCCATGGGTCAACGAGCGCGGCGTCTCCGCCGGCTCGGCCGGATGGTCGCCTCGGGATGCTTGTACTTCGCCTGGCTGAAGAAGCGCGTGCGCCGTAGGTACTCGTTGTACTGGGCGATCAGTGGAGGGAACCGCAGGAACCGCACCCACACGTACACCCCAAGCCCCACGATGACCGTCACGAGGACGAACAGGAAGTACCAGGCGAACACGGCCTCGATCAGGATCAGTGAGAACGAGATCACGCCGGTCCACAGCAGCCACTCCTGCAGGGACACCAGCGGCTCGTGCCTGCGGAGCTGGCGCGCACGCACGTTGTAGAGGACCACCTGCGCGACGAGCAGTAGCAGCGCCAGGATCCACAGCGGGTTCAACAGGTCCGGAAACTCGATCGAGTTGAACGGCTGGAAGAAGTAGTACCAGGGCATGTGCGTCAACGGAGCGTCTCCGATCGGTCGACCACGGGGCCTCGATGGCGATGAGTCTGCCGCGGAGGATACCGGGTCGGCAGCAAGCGTGCGGGCGCCGGGCGCGAGCTACTCATCGTCGGGCAGGGCGAGTTGCGGGCGCACGGGTCGGGAGCACCGGGTCGGTGCCCGCGTGTCGGACGTCGGAAAGCCGTTGCTATACTCACCTCGCCCCAGGACGGCACGCGCTCGGCATGGATCCGCGCCGCCGCTCGCCTGATCGCAGCTGGAGGAACCGGGTGCGAGCCTTGCTGTCGGTCGCGGATCGCGACGGGATCGCGTCGTTTGCCCGCGAGCTGCTGGCACTGCACGTAGCGGTCTACGCGACCGACGGGACCCGCGAGCACCTCGTCGGCGAGGGCGTAGAGGTCGCCTCGGTCGGTGAGCTGACGTCGCTCCCTTCGCTGCTGGGGGGACAAGTCAAGACGTTCCACCCCGCGATCTACGCCGGCATTCTCGCCCGGCGCGATCGCCCCGACGAGTTGGCCGAGCTTGCCGACCAGCAAATTGGGCTGCTCGACCTGGTCGTCGTCAACGTCCGTCCCTTCGCCCCACAGGTGAGTGTGCACCTCATTCCGCTCAATGAGGCGGTCGACATGATCGACGTCGGCGGGGTAGCCCTCCTTTCAGCCGCCGCCCGCAACTTCGCGGGCGTCGCCGCCGTGTCCAACCCCGCCCGCTATCCCGAGGTCCTGGAGGACATCCTGACACGCGGCGTGGTCTCGGCCGAGCTCAGGGAGCGGCTTGCCGCCGACGCCTTTGCCGCGGTATCCGCGTACAACGCCGAGGTCGCCGCCTACCTGAACCACGTGAGCGGGGTCCGGTTCCCCGACCATCTCACGTTGGTCCTTGACAAGAAGACCGACCTCGCCTACGGCGAGAACCCGCACCAGCACGCGGCGTTCTACCGCGAGACGTCACACCGACAGGGCTCGCTCGCCGATGCGACGCAGCTCCACGGTCCACCGCCGTCCTTCAATGATCTGCTCTCGATGGACGCCGCCTACCGCATCGTGTCCGACTTCGCCGCGCCTGCCGTGTGTATGGCGAAGGGTGTTACGCCGGTCGGGATCGCCTCGCGCGACGACCTTTGCGACGCGTACCGGAAAGCCCTGGAGGGCGATCCCGTCGCCGCCGGCGGCTCTGTGGTCGCAGCCAACCGCCCGATCGATGCGCCCACGGCCAGCGAAATCCTGGGGAACCAGTACGAGGCGGTGGTAGCGCCCGGTTTCGAGGAAAACGCGCTCGCCGTGCTGATGGAGAAGGACGACCTTCGCATCCTCCGAGTGCCTCCTAGCCCCGCTTATGGCATCTCCGACTACGGGATGGCCAACCTCGACTTTCGCCGCATCGGAGGTGGCGTCCTGGTCGAGACCATCGACCGGCTGGACCCCGACCGCCAACAGATGCGGGTTGTCACGCAGCGACGGCCGACGCTCGAGGAGCTGACGGACCTGCTGTTTGCGTGGCGCGCGGTGAAACACGTGCCGAGCAACGCGGTCGTCCTGGCTCGGAACATGGCCACCGTCGGCGTGGGTGCCGGACAGACGAGCCGCCTCGCCGCGGTGGAGATCGCCCTGCACAAGGCTTCGGACCGCGCAAAGCTCAGCTGCATGGGGAGCGACGCCTATTTCCCGTTCGCCGACGCGATCCAGCTGGCGGCGGAACGAGGGGTGACCGCGATCATCCAGCCCGGCGGATCCAGCCGCGACGAGATGTCGGTCGAGGTGGCCGACCGGCATCACATGGCGATGGTCTTCACCGGCCGGCGCCATTTCCGCCACTAGCGCGAGGGAGCGCCCCTCCAAGCCTCGCCGTCCCACGGGCCGATCCAGAGAACCGCGTCCGGCCCTTCCGCAGCCCTCCGCCGGTCGCGGGCCGCCCGGATGGATTCTGGCCATCCGGGCGGCACCAGATCTGGCGCCAGGTCGGCCAGCGGCGCCAGCACGAAGAGCCGGTCGGCCGCCTCGGGATGCGGCACGACCAGCAGCCGCTCGCGGTGGCCTGGATCCGTCGAGACGCCCGGCGAGGGGCGCAGCACGCTCAACTGCGCGACGCCAAACAGCAGTAGGTCAAGGTCAAGCTCGCGCGGTCCCCAGCGCCCGCGGGCCTGCCGGCCGAACGCGCGCTCGATGCTCTTCAGGGCGACCAACAGCGCCACGGCGCCCCTCTCCACGTCGGGTCCCGATGGCACGTCGAGGGCGACAACCGCGTTGTGGAAGTCCCGCTGCGCCGCGACGCCGACGGGCCGCGTGACATACAGAGGCGAGACGCCGGCAAGCGACGCACCAGGCAGGGCCCCGAGCGCGTGAACAGCGGCGACGAGGCTGGCCGCGGCGTCGCCGACGTTGGCACCAAGCCCAACGTAGGCCCGTACGCGGGCACGCCGACCGGGGTCGCCGACGTCAGGCACTCGTTCCCGGCGCCGTCGTGCCGGCACGGCGCAGCTCGACGCGCTCGCACACGCGAAGGGTCCCGGGCCATTGCCACGCCTGCATGGTCGTGGTTCGGAATGGAGAGGCCGCCACCGCGACGGCCGGATCGGAAGTGCGTCCCTCCAGCCGGCGGGCCAGCCTCGAGAAGTCCCACACGAGCGCTCGACCGCCGGGCCGAAGTACGCGGTGGATCTCCGCAAGGCCGGCCGAGGCGTCGGCCCAGTGGTGCATTGAAAACGTACTCACCACCACGTCGAAGGACTCGGACGGGAACGGCAGCGCGGCAACGTCCGCCTCGGTACATCCGGGCCGGCCCAAATCGTCCGCCCCGAACACACGCTCGATGTTGGCCTGGGCGCGCACCACCATGGCCGAGTCGAGGTCCGACGCCGTCACGCGCAGCCCATGGTCGCGCGCCATCCGGATCGCCAAGTGCCCCGGCCCACACCCGACTTCGAGCACCTCCGAGCGCGGTGGTGCGACCGACGCAACATCGGCGGCGATCCTCCGGAAGATCGGCCCGAAGAACAACCGCGACCACAGATCGTAAGCGCCGGCATCGGCGAGCAGCCGGCCGCTGGGTTCTGGACGTCCGAGCACGCGCTCGCGCACCGACGCCGACCTCCTCGCGGCAGCCACCGCGACCACGCCCGCCGCGGAGACAACGACCGACACCACGACGGCCCGCCGACGATCCAACATGTGCATTCCCCCGCCGCTACTCCGGGCAGCGTACGCCGGAGTCCGAAGGTGGGACTCCGGGCCGTTGAGACGGGACCTGGCGGCGCCATGCCCGTAGACTTGCGCCGACGTGCCAAAAGTCACGCTCATCCTATTCCACACAGCGCGGCGAGCCGGCGCCCAGCCGCTGACCGCGCTGCTCGGTATCGGCCGGGAGGCGCTCGCCGAGCGCCAAGTGGCGCTGTTCCGGCGCGCCGGCGTCGATCGCGTGGTGCTCGCCGCGGGGCGGGGTGCCGTGCTCGGCCGAGAGGACACGGCCTCCGTTGTCACCGGCGCGGGGCCTAAGGACGGGAGGGTCCCAGACTCCCGGGCTGATGCGGTGCAAGCCACGGGCGCCGGCGGCGGGCCCCGCGCCGCGCCCGCGCGCTACCTTCCGCCCCTTCGGCCGACTGCCGGTGCCACCTTCGGCGACGCGCTCGCCGGTCTCGTCCGCGACGAGCAGATCGAGGCCTGCGTTGTGCTCGGCGACGGCGCCGTGCCGCGCCTCCGCTTCACCGATGCCCGGCGCCTCGTCGAGCTGGCACGTGGTGGCGGAGCCCGGGCGGTCACCAACAACCGCTATTCGTCCGACGTCTGCTCGGTGGCGGACGCAGCGGTCCTTCGCGACCTCCCGCCGCTCCCGTCCGACAACGCCCTCCCCCGCTGGCTCGAGGAGCTGGCCGGGTTCGACGTTCGTGAGCTGCCCGGTCGGGACCGGCTCGCGCTGGACCTCGACACGCCGATCGACCTCGCCCTGCTGGCACTGGCGCCCGACTGCCCAGCGTCGCTGCGACGTCTGGTGACCGTGGCTGGCCTCGACATCCCACGCGCCGATGAGGTGCGCGCGGTCGGCGCCGACCCTCGCCGGGAGCTGCTCGTCTTCGGGCGAAGCTCGTCAGGGACGCTCGCCTGGCTCGAGCGTCACGTGCGCTGTCGCGTGCGGTTCCTCGCCGAGGAGCGCGGGATGCGCGCGTCCTCGCCCCTCGCCGTCGGGGAAGTCCGGTCCAGCGGCGGCATGCCGCACCCGGCCACGAAGTCGCCGTCGGCTGGCACGGCGCGGCCACCCCGAGCCACGCTCGGTCGCCTGCTCGACCGCGAGGGCCCGGCGGCTCTGGGCCGCATCGTGGCCGATCTGGCCGATGCGGCGGTGGTGGACACGCGCGTGCTCCTCGCCGATCGGCTGGGCGCCGACGAGAGCTCCTGGCCGGGCGCCGAGGATCGCTTCGCTTCGGACCTGCTGCTGGCGGATCGCGTGGGTGACCCGTGGTTGCGCGAGTTGACCGCCACGTCCGCGGCGTCGCCTACGCCCATCCTGCTCGGCGGCCACACCCTCGTGGGTCCGGGGATCACTCTGTTGCTTCACGGCATCCGGTAGACCGAACAGGCAGGTCGAGCGCCGGCATCCTCTTGGCCCCTCGGGCGTCCTGAGGCCCCCCGGGCGCTCCAGCGCACTGCGATAGAATGCCGGACGTGCAGGCGCCCCCGAACGCTCGCTAGGGCGCCTGCCGGCTCATGACGAGGAGATGTGACCGGACTCTGGTATGTCCTCGGCTTCCTGTTCGCGGGCGTCTCGTTCGTGTTCATGACGATCGGGCTCGCCTGGCTCATCAGTCACCGGAACCGAGGGGATCGCCACAAGGGACTGCCGTACGAGTCGGGGATCGACACGTTCGGCGACACGTGGGGTCGGTTCGGCCTCTCGTTCTACATCTACGCCCTGCTCTTTGTCGCCTTCGACATCGAGGTCGTGTTCATCTATCTCTGGGCGATCGTGTTCCGTGACCTCCTGCTCGGCGGCTTTGTGGACATGGCGATCTTCGTCGCCATCCTAACCCTGGGTCTGGCCTACGCCTGGCGCAAGGGAGTGCTGCGATGGCGCTGAGTCCCGACCGCCTGCCGCCCGAAGGCGCCACTTCCGAGGTCGCCGCGAGTGATGCTGATCGGGGCCTGATCGTTCCGCCCGATCAGGCAATCGGTGAGCCCATCGTGGTCGCCAACGACTTTTGGTCGTCCTCAAATCCGGCGGCGTACGGGGGCGGACGGCCGGTCGCCATCACGCACTTGGAGCAAGTAGCCGAAGGTTCCGAGACGGGTGACAACGGCCGTTGGGGTGCGCTCCAGGTGGTTCCGGCCCAGGCCGACTACCTGCTCGACCTGCTGCGAGCCAACAGCCTCTGGCCGCTCCTTTCCGGACTCTCCTGTTGCGCGATCGAGATGATGTCGACCGCGACGAGTCGCAACGACGTCGACCGCTTCAGCATGTTCCCGTTCCGGGCAAGCCCGAGACAGGCCGACGTACTGATCGTGGCAGGGACGCTCACCACCAAGATGGCGGGGCCGCTGCTGCGCCTGTGGGAGCAGATGCCCGAGCCCAAGTGGTGCGTGGCGATGGGCGACTGCACGTGTTCCGGCGGGCGCTTTAAGCGATCCTACTCGGTGGTCCAGGGCATCGATCGCATCATGCCCGTCGATGTCTACGTGCCGGGCTGTCCGCCCCGTCCGGAGGGGCTCATCTACGGGATGATGAAGCTGCAGCAGCTCATCATGGAGCGGCGCGGCCACTGGGCGGAGCGCGCGGTCGGTCCGACCGTTCCGGCCGGGCACTGACGGGAGGGGCAACACGGATACCGCGCTTAGGCGGCGCCTAGAGACACGCCTCGGCCCGATGCTCGTGGGACCCGTCCGGCAGCGCCACGACCAGACGGAGATCCGCATCGCCCCCGGGTCCGTCATCGACGTGCTTCGGACGCTGCACGACGACGCAGCCTTCCGGTTTGAGGTCCTCGCCGACCTCGCCGGCGTGGACACCGGCGATTCGATGCAGGTCGTCTACCACCTCTGGTCCGAGACCACGCCGGACTGGCTCCGGGTGATCGTCGCCGACCTGGCCCGCGACGATCCCCGCCTCGCGTCCGCCACGTTCCTCTGGAAAGGCGCCGAGTGGATGGAGCGCGAGGCCTATGACATGTTCGGGATCGTCTTCGAGGGCAACCGGGACCTGCGCCGCATCTTCATGCCCCCCGACTACACGAGCTTCCCGCTTCGCAAGGACTTCTACATCGCTGACGATTCCTCGCGATCGCCCGGGCTCGGCGTCAGGCACATGGAGCAGGTCCATCCGCCCGTCGCATCGGCCGCGCCTATCCGGCGCAGCCGGGCGCGCTGACCGGGAAGCCGATGGTCACCCGGATCCCGTCACTCGACGATCCGCGGGTCCTCGTCGAGACCCCCGCCACCATCTATGACGCGATCCCCCCGTACGCGCCGCGCACGGAGCGCGAGGCGGAGTTCTACACGCTCCGGGACGGCGAGATGCTGGTGAACATGGGGCCGCAGCACCCCTCGACGCACGGCGTTCTCCGGCTGGTCGTCAAGATCGAGGGGGAGCGGGTGGTAGACCTCGACCCGGTTCTGGGCTATCTCCACCGCGGGATCGAGAAACTCAGTGAGAACGCCGACTATCACCACGCGATCTGCTACACGGACCCGCTGGAGTACGTGAGCTCGCTCTTCAACGAGCTAGCGCCCGTGATGGCGTTCGAGCACCTCCTCGACCTGCGGGTCCCGCGACGCGCCGAGTACATCCGCGTCCTGTCTTGCGAGCTCAACCGGATCGCCAGCCACGCCCTGTTCATGGGCTGGATGGCGCTGGACCTGGGCGGGATCACGCCGATCCTGTACAGCTTCATCGAGCGCGATGAGATCGTGGAGATGCTGGCAGCGCTGACCGGCCAGCGGATGCTGTTCAATTACATGCGGATCGGCGGCGTCAACGGAGACCTGAACCACGAGTTCTTCAGCCGCCTGGGGGACTGGATGGGTCACGCACTCGCCCAAGTGGAGGCCGACACCGCGCTGCTGAACCAGAACGAGATCTTCGTACGGCGGACGCGAGGACTCGGCCGAGTGGACCGGCGGACTGCGCTCGGGCTCGGAATGAGCGGGCCCAACGTCCGCGCCTGCGGCGTCCCGTACGACGTCCGGCGCGCGCATCCGTACTCCGTGTACCCAGAGCTGGAGTTCGAGATCCCCACGCGTGAGGAGGGGGACTCGTACGCGCGGTACATGCTGCGGATCGACGAGATTAAGCAGAGCATCCACATCATTGACCAAGTCATGCACCAGATGCCGGACGGCCCGGTCATGGCCCAGCTGCCGCGTCGCATCACCCCGCGACCCGGCCGCGCGTGGGCAGCTGTGGAGAGTCCGCGCGGCCAGTACGGCTGCTTCGCGATCAGCGACGGGACAGACCAGCCGTTCCGCTTCCGCATCCACGACCCGTCGTTCGTCAACCTGCAGGCCGTGGTGCCACTGATGCCCGGCAATCTGCTGGCGGACACGATGGCGGTCATGGCCAGCCTCGACCCAGTGATGGGCGGGATCGACAAGTGAGCGTCGTGGCCCGGTCCGCCGGCCGGCTCTCCCCCTCGGGCAAAGTCGTCGTGCCGTTGCTCGGCGCGCTCGTTCTGCTCCTCGTGGTACTCCTGGCCGGCGTCGGCACCGGGCTCATCCCGGCGATCGTCATCTGGATCGGCGGGGTCCTGATTGCAAACGTTGCGATCGTCCGGTTCGTCGTCGCGGCGACCGCAGTGCTGCTGTTCACCATCCCCACCGCCTTCGTGATCATCTTCTTGGAGCTGAAGGTGATCGCGTTCATGAACCTGCGGATCGGTCCCAACCGCGTCGGCCCGTGGGGCACCCTCGCGTCGGTTGTCCACGGCCTCAAGGTGCTCTCCAAGGAAGACTTCACGCCCACCGGAGCCGACGTCACCGTCTTCACGCTCGCCCCCGTGGTCACCTTCGTCGGGAGCGTCATGGCCTTCATGGTGCTGCCGTTCGGCCCCGGCCTCTTCGGCGTCGACTTCAACGTGGGCCTGCTCTACTTCTTCGGCGTCGGCGGCCTCGGCGTGGTCGGGCTCCTGATGGCCGGCTGGTCGAGCTTCAATAAGTACTCGCTGCTGGGCGGCCTGCGGAGCGCCGCGCAGATGGTCAGTTATGAGATCCCGCTGACACTATCCGTGGCAGGCGTGATCATGCTGGCCGGCACGATGAGCCTGAACGGGATTGTGCAGGCCCAATCGGGGAGCTTCCTCGACTGGTTCGTCGTGCGCCAGCCGCTCGCGTTCCTGGTCTTCTTCATCGCCGCCACTGCCGAGGCGAACCGCACGCCGTTCGATCTGACCGAGGCCGACAGTGAAATCGTGGCCGGCTTCGCCACCGAGTACAGCGGCATGCGTTTCGGCTTCTTCTTCTTTGCGGAATACGTCAACGTCTTCCTGCTCTCCGGTCTCGCCGTCGTGCTCTTCTTCGGCGGCTGGACCGCGCCGGTTCCGTGGCCGTGGCCGGTGCACATCCTCTTCACGTCCAGCGAGCTTGGGCTGGCGCTCCTTGCCCTTATCGTCCTCGTGCCCGTGGTGGGTTCCGTGCTGTTCGCGCTCCCCGTCTGGATGCTGCGATCGGAGTGGCCGTTCTGGCGCGCGTGGATCCTCGGGCTCGTGCTGTTCTTGCTGCTTGCCCTCGGCGCGCTCGGGATCTACCTGCTGATCAACCTCGACGCGCTGCTGGGCATCGTCTGGTTCTTCGCCAAGGCCTACGTCTTCGTATTCACCTTCGTGTGGATGCGGGCCACGCTGCCGCGCGTCCGCATCGACCAGCTGATGGGGCTGGCGTGGAAGTGGCTCCTGCCAGCCGCGCTCGTCAACCTGTTCCTCACAGCGCTCGCCATCCTGGTGGTCCATCCATGAGCTTCGTCCCCGGCATCGGGATCGTGAAGGGCATGGCCCTGACCCTGCGCCGATTCTTCGAACCGAAGGTCACCGTCCAGTACCCAGAGCAGGCGCCGGAGATCCCGCCGCGACACCGGGGCCGGCTGCAGCTGCTATACGACGAGCTTGGGACGCTCAAGTGCGAGACCTGCTTCCAGTGCGCGATGGCCTGCCCCATCGAGTGCATCGACATGGGCGGCACTGACACAAAGGACCGGTTCCACGTGCACTGGGGACCGCCCGAGCAGTACGCCGAACGCCGCGAGGAGCAGGCCCTGCGCCGCTCCGGCCGGCCGGTTCCCGACCCGAACTTCGCGTCGTTCGACCCCGCGGATACGACCGCGCTGGACGCGCTCCTCGAGCAAGAAGACCACGACCCTCGGCGCCTCCTGCGCATCCTTGAGGGGACTCAGGAGATTTACGGGTACATCCCCGTGGCCGCCGTCAAGCACATCTCGAACGCGACCGGGGCCTGGTACGCCGAGGTCTACGGCACGGCGTCCTTCTACGGACAGCTGCGTCTCGAGCCTCCCCCGATGCACCGGCTCGGCATCTGCCGCTGCCCATCCTGCGCGCTACTCGGCGCCGGCGCCGTCCGCGCGGCGCTCGAGGACGGCCTCGGGGTTTCACTCGGGGGAACGACGCCGGACGGGTCGGTCGCACTCGCGTCCGACGACTGCCACGGCGAGAACGGTGGTACGCCGTGGGTGACGCTTGACGGCCGGCGGCAAGAGGACATGACCGCCGCTGCCACCGCGCAGCTGGCGCGAGCGCTGGCCGGCGACGCACGGCCCGGACTCGCCTGATGGCCGCTATCCTCGCCACGCCCCACGGCTGGCCACGCATCGCCCTTGCCGCCGCAGGGCAGTACGATCCGGACGAAGGGCTCGGGGCGGCGGAGCACGTCGGGGCGTGGGCGGCCTGGCGGCAGGCGGTCGCATCCAGTCCGGACATGCTCATCGCGCTCGTCGGCCACGCCGGGCTGCGTGGCCGAGGCGGCGCCGGCTACCCCACCGCCAACAAGTGGCGGTCGGCCCGCTCGCAGGATGACCCGGACCGGGTGGTGATCGCCAATGGGATCGAGGCCGACCCCGGCGCGTTCGTCGACCGCACCCTCATGGAGCTCGACCCGCATGGCGTGATCGAAGGGACGGCCCTCGCGGCCTACGCGATCGGCGCACGCCGCGCCTACGTCGCGGTGAATGCCGAGTACGGCCTGGCGGTCGAGCGGCTCCGCGCGGCCGCCGCGGCGGCGGAAGATGCTAAGTACCTCGGGCCCAGCGCCAGCGGTCGCGGCTGCGACGTGCAGATCGAGGTGCGGCCGCTTCGGGGCGCCTTCGTTTTGGGCGAAGAGACGGTGCTTATCCGTGCGCTGCAGTCACAGCGGGGCATGCCCGACCAGCGGCCGCCGTTCCCGTCGGTGCGCGGGCTGGACGGCCACCCCACCGTTGTCAACAACGTCGAGACGCTCGCGTCGGTTCCTTGGATCGTGCGCCACACCGCAGAGGCGTTCGCAGCGGCCGGGCGGAACGGACTCGCCGGTACCAAGCTGGTGCAGGTCTCGGGCAACGCGCGGCTGACGGGCGTCGCCGAAGTCCCCATGGGTACGCCGCTGCGCGAGATCCTTGACCACGTCGGCGGCGGCATGGCGAAAGGGAGCGCCTTCAAAGCCGTGCTCGTCGGGGGCCCTGCCGGAGGGTTCCTTCCAGAGTCCCGGCTAGACACACCGCTCGACCCAGCCGCGCTCGAGGCTGCCGGCGCGATCCTGGGGTCCGGCCAGATCCTGGTCGTGGACCAGCGGGCCTGCGTGGTGGAACTCGGGCGCCTCATGGAACGCTTCATGTCCGACGAGTCCTGTGGGAAGTGCATCCCGTGCCGGATCGGGACGAGGAGACTCTTCGAGCTCACCGGCCGCGCGACCTCTGGACGCGCGCGCCCAACTGATCCGCAGCTCTTAGTGGACCTCGCCGCCGACGTGCGGGACGGCTCGCTTTGCGGACACGGGATCCTGGCGCCCAACCCGCTCACGAGCGGGATGCGATACTTCAGAGACGAGTTCGACGCCCACTTCAACGCCGGCACGTGTCCCGCCGGAGTGTGCAATCTGCTGCGCGTGACGCCCGTCGCGGCGGCTCCCCGGTGACCCGGATGTCAGCATGGCCGACCTGATCGAGATCCAGGCAACTGCGCCGACGCTTGCGGAGCGTCTCTTCGAGACGCAATCGCCGCAGCGGCCTCAGTCCGCGCCGGCCTTCACGATCGAGGTCGACGGGCGGCAGGTCACGGGTCGCGCGGGCCAGACTATCTTGGAGGTCTGCCGAGACAACGGCATCGAGATCCCCACGCTCTGCTACGAGCCGAAGCTGCCCGGGTTCGGCGCCTGCCGGATGTGCGTGGTCGACGTGGAAGGCGAGGAGCACCCGCCAATCAGTTGTGCCCGCGCGGCGGAGGCGGGCATGGTGGTGCGCACGCAGACCGAGCGCGTGCGGGCCATCCGGCACACCAACCTCGAGCTGATCTTCAGCGACCACAACGCCTACTGCCTGCCGCCGTGCCAGAACAAGTGCCCTAGCCACATCGACATCCCGGGTTTCCTGAAGGCCAACACCGAGGGCGACTTCGTCGAGTCGGCGCGCATCTTCAAGCGCACCATCCCGTTCCCGAGCGTTTTAGGGCGCGTGTGCCCGGCACCCTGCGAAGAACACTGCCGCCGCGACGAGGTGGACGAGGCGATCGCCATCCGGGACAGCCACCGATACGCCGGCGACCAGGTGCTCCGTCTCCAGGCCGAGGGCCAGAAGGCGCCCCTCCCCTTCGAACTGCAGCCCAGGAGCGGCAAGAGGGTGGCCGTCATCGGGAGCGGCCCCGCCGGATCGTCCGCGGCCTACTACCTGCTGATCGACGGCCACGACGTGACCATCTACGAGCGCGATGAGAAGCCCGGCGGCATGCTGAGATACGGCATCCCCGAGTACCGGCTGCCGAAGGACAGCGTCGTCGACGGCGAGTATCAGTCGATCCTGGACCTGGGCGGCCGTTTCGAATGCGGCATGGCCCTTGGCACGGATTTCACGATCGACGACCTGCAGAACCAGGGATACGACGCGGTGTGCGTCGCGATCGGCTGCTACAACACGAACAAGCTGGGGGTCCCGGGCGAGGACGCAGACGGCGTCTTCGACGGCCTCGAATACTTGCGGACCGCCACCCTCGGACTTCCGTTCCCCGGGCACCAGGGCAGCCGGGTCGTCGTGATCGGCGGCGGCTTCACGTCCATGGACTGCACGCGGACCTCGCTCCGCCAGGGCGCCAGCGAGGTGACGCTCGTTTATCGCCGCGACATGAAGGAGATGTCGGCCTCGAGCGAGGTCCACGAGGCGATTGAGGAGGGCGCCCGCGCCATCTTCCAGGCCGCGCCCACGCGCGTCATCACCGACGAGCGCGATGCGGTGACCGGCGTCGAGTTCCAGCGGATGCGAATGGGCGCGCCCGATGCGTCCGGACGACGCCGCCCGGAGCCGGTCCCTGGTACCGAGTTCACGATCGAGTGCGACCGGGTCCTGCTGGCCATCGGGCAGGGGCCGGACCTAAGCTGGCTGGACCACGGCTCCGATGGTGTCAAGGCAAACCGCAACCGGCTCGCCGCCGACGCTGTGACCTTCTCCACGGGCCGCGCGGGCGTCTTCGGGACGGGTGACGTCCGGGTCGGCGCGACCACGGTGGTCCAGGCCATCGCGGAGGGCCGCCGCGCCGCGTACGCCATTGACGCGTACCTGGAGGGCATGGACTTGGCGGCCGTCCGGACGCGACAGACCATCGCGGAGCCGCAGCCGGCGTTCCTCTCGATTGTCCCATTCACCGGGGAGCTCAAGGAGGCTCGGCACCGCCTGCGCTCGATGCCGGCCGACGTCCGCAACAGGAGCTACGTCGAGTACGAGATCCCCTACACGCAGGCCGAGGCGATGGACGAGGCTCGCCGCTGCCTGCAGTGCACGTGCGAGGCCATCGGATACTGCGACCTGCGGCGACTCGGCATCGAGTACGGCACGACGCTCGCGACGCTCGAGCCGTCACGCACCGGGTTCAGCTACCGCAGCGTCCTGGAGAACCGCTTCACCGGGTACAACCACGACTACACCCGCGACGACAGCCACGCCTTCATCCTGCGCGAGCCGTCCCGGTGCATCGACTGTGGCCGCTGCGCCCGCGTCTGCGCCGAGGTCGTGGGGGCCGCATGCTACGACTTCATGCGGATCGGCATGGACGCCCTGGTGACGACGCCGCTCGACATGAGCCTCAACGACACGCCGTGCGTGTCATGCGGTCGGTGCGCCGAGACATGCCCGACGGGAGCCCTGATGCCGAAGCCGCGCGTACTCGAGCAGTACGACGTGGACGAGTCCCGCTGCATCCTCTGCGGGATCTGCGTGGACGCCTGTCCGTACGACGCGCTGCGCTGCGGCCCGGACTTCGAGCTCGCGCACGAGAGCCGAGAGATCCCGCACATCGACCTGCTCTCGTACTCCGCTGTACAGCACGACACCGAGATGAGCTACGTCCGCCGGGAACGGGATTGGATGTCGCGTGCGCTTGCCGCCGGCCGCGAGGTGTCGACCGACCGGCTGCTGCCCGTGCTGCCAGCCCGCATCGGTCCCGGGCGCGGCAACGCGGACGGCGCCGGGGACGGCCACGGCAACGGGCACACCGCGGTCGCGCACCAGCTGCCGTCCGGGCCCGCGAGGTAAGGGGAGTCGATGTCGAACGCGCTGGCAGGCGCGACGATCCCGGGGCTGGGGTGGTCCTGGGCCGATCTCCTGTTCCTCGCCCTCGCTGGGACGATGCTCGGGGCCGCCCTGACCGTGGTCCTCGGGCGCGACATCATCCGCTCGGGGCTGGCGATGATCGTCTCGTTCGCGGCCCTGGCAGGGATCTACGTCATGCTGGATGCGCCGCTCGTCGCCGCCGCCCAGGTGCTCATCTATATCGGCGCGATCAGCATCCTCGTCCTGTTCGCCATCATGCTGACGCAGACGAAGGCGGGTCCCACCAGGCTCGTGTTCCACCACCAGGCGTGGGCGGGGGCCGTGGCTGCGATCGTGCTGGCCGCCATGCTGATCGGCGTCGTAACGTCGACGGCCTGGCCCGACACGGTGGGCCACCCACTCCACACGGCCACGGACGCGCTGGCTCACTTGCTCTTCAAGGACTACGTCCTCCCCCTCGAGGTCGTGAGCGTGCTGCTCCTCGCCGCTGTGATCGGTGGCGTGTTCCTGGCCAAACGCGAGGAACCGCAGGTGAGGGAGCGGTGAGGTGAGCCATTCTCTCGATGCCTACCTTGTGCTGTCCGCGCTGCTCTTCTGCACCGGGATGTTCGGGTTCCTCGCCCGACGCAACGCCATCGCGATGCTGATGTCGATCGAGCTGATGCTGAACGCCGTCAACCTGGCGATCGTCGCATTCGGCGCCTTCACGCCCCGGCTGACGGTTCACGCGTCTGTCATCGCGCTAATGGTCATCGCGGTCGCGGCAGGAGAGGCGACGGTGGGGCTGGCGATCGTGATCGCGATCTTCCGCAACCGGCGCACGCCACTCGTCGACGAGTACGACACGATGCGGGACTAGGCGGCGATGTCGAACGAGGCGCTCGTCCTCGCGCTCCTGGTCCTGCCGATCGCAGGGTTCGCGCTGACCGCCGTATTCGGGAGGCGGCTCGGCGACAACTCCTGGGCGATCTCGGTTGGGGCCATCCTCCTCACCTGGGCGGCCGGCATGCTCGTCGTCTTCGGCCAGCTGACCGGTGCCTTCGGACCGGACGGGCTGCACTTTACGGTCTACACGTGGATCCCGGCCGGGACCTTCCAGCTCGACGCCAACTTCATGGTGGACAACCTGACCGCGGCGCTGCTGATCGTGGTGACGACGATCGGCATGCTCGTGCACGTCTACTCGATCGGGTACATGGCGCACGACCCCGGCAAGTGGCGCTTCTTCGCCTACCTGAACTTCTTCATGTTCAGCATGCTGCTGCTGGTGCTGGCGGGCAACTTCCTGCTGCTGTTCATGGCATGGGAGCTGGTGGGCCTGTCGAGCTACCTGCTGATCGGATTCTGGTACCGGCGCCGGAGCGCGGCGCTGGCCGCCAAGAAGGCGTTCCTGGTTAACCGCGTCGGCGACGTCGGGTTCAGCATCGGGATTTGGGCGATCTGGACCACCGTGGGCTCGCTCAACTTCTCCGACGTGTTTACAAAGTTGCCGCAGATGCTGGCCTCCGGTCAGATCCAGACCTGGCAGATCACCGGCATTGCGCTGCTGCTTTTCTGCGGCGCGGTCGGCAAGAGCGCGCAGTTCCCGCTCCACGTATGGCTGCCCGACGCTATGGAGGGCCCCACCCCCGTATCGGCCCTCATCCACGCCGCCACGATGGTGAACGCCGGGGTCTACATGGTCGCTCGTGCCAACCCGATCTTCAGCCACGCGCCCGCGGCGATGGTGATCGTGGCCGCGGTCGGGATCTTCACCGCGCTCCTAGCCGCGACGATCGCGTTGACCCAAACGGACATCAAGCGCGTGCTGGCGTACTCGACCCTGTCCCAACTGGGCTACATGTTCGCCTCGCTCGGCGTGGGTGCCTACGCCGCGGCGATCTTCCACCTCATGACTCACGGCTTCTTCAAGGGCCTGCTGTTCCTCGACTCCGGTTCCGTGATCCACGGGGTCCACGACGAGCAGGACATGAACAAGATGGGCGGCCTGTGGCGCAAGATGCCCATCACGCACGCGACGATGCTCATCGCCTCGATCGCGATCTCCGGGATTCCGCCCCTGGCGGGTTTCTTCAGCAAGGACGAGATCCTCGGGGCGAGCTTCCGGAACGGCTTTTACGTCGTCTGGCTGATCGGGGCGGTGGTGGCGGCCATGACCGCCTTCTACATGTTCCGGCTGATGGGCAAGACCTTCTACGGGCCCAGCCACGTCGCCCCGGATGTCCACCCGCACGAGTCGCCGCCCGCCATGTGGGTGCCCCTGGTCCTACTGGCGGTCCCCGCGGCGCTGCTCGGCCTCGCCATCGGCTGGCCGCCGGACTCCGGCCTCGTGCACCAGTGGCTCGATCCGGTCTTCGCGCAGGCCGACCAGACGCTGGGCGTACACCAGGAGGCGTTCCAGGTCTTCGGTGTCGACGGCGCGCTGCTCCTGGTGAGCGTCGCCCTCGCGACCCTCGGCCTGGTCACGGCCGTCCGGCTCTTCGGCTTGCGGCTGCCGGGCCGCGACGTCGAACCGAAGCCCGCGGTTGTCGAGGCGACCACCGCGCGCCTCCGCCCCCTCTACATCGCCTCCCGCAACAAGTGGTGGTTCGACGACCTGTACCACGGCCTCTTCTACGTGA
The DNA here is from genome assembly GCA_052144055.1 of Candidatus Limnocylindrales bacterium. Lineage (GTDB taxonomy): Bacteria > Chloroflexota > Limnocylindria > Limnocylindrales > CSP1-4 > JAJYNJ01. Next base: position 12,696 of record JBKQRF010000108.1, on the reverse strand, counting down.
TTGGCGGGGTGGTGGCTCGCGCCGCCTGGTGGTTCGACGGTCACGTGGTCGACGGCGTCGTCAACGGCGTGGGGACGCTCACCGTGTTCTCGGGGCGCGAGGTGCGCCGCATCCAGACCGGCCGCGTCCAGAACTACGCCCTGGGCATTGCCATTGGCCTGCTCGCGATGGCTGCCGGCCTCCTCGTGATCACGGCAAGGTAGACAGAGATGCTCCCCCTCTGCTCGCTCACGATCTTCACGCCGCTGGTCGGAGCGATCCTGATCGCGTTCGTGCCGCGCGACCGGCCCCAGGTCGCGCGCTGGCTGGCCTTCGCCACGACGCTCGTCACCCTGGGCTGGTCGCTGGTCATGCTGGCCGGCTTCGCCACCGGCGCCGGCGGCTTCCAGTACATGGAAGACGTGGCTTGGATCCCGTTGTTCGGGATCCACTACCAAGTGGGCGTCGACGGCATCAGCCTCATCCTGATCGTCCTCACCACGCTGCTGACAGCGATCAGTGTCCTGGCCTCCTTCCGCCCGATCCAGGAGCGCGTGAAGGAATACATGATCACGTTCCTTGTCCTCGAGATCGGCATGATCGGCGTCTTCGCCGCGCTCGACCTGTTCCTCTTCTACGTGTTCTGGGAAGTCGTGCTCGTGCCGATGTACCTGATCATCGGCATATGGGGCGGCCCGAACCGCATCTACGCCACCATCAAGTTCGTTCTGTACACCCTCGTCGGCTCGCTACTGATGCTGGTGGGCATCCTCGCCACTGCCTACGCCTACCACTCGGCCACGGGTACCTGGAGCTTCAGCTACCTCGACCTTTCGGGCTTCCATTTTTCGCCCGAGATCCAGACCTTCGCATTCGTTACGTTCTTCCTGGCGTTCGCCATCAAGATCCCGATGTTCCCGTTCCACACTTGGCTGCCCGACGCGCACGTCGAGGCGCCGACCGCGGGCTCGGTGATCCTCGCCGGTGTCCTCCTGAAGCTGGGGGGATACGGCTTCATCCGCTACTCCCTTCCGCTCTTCCCCGACGCGGCGCACACCTTCGCCCCCGCGATCATCGTGCTCTCGGTGATCGCGATCATCTACGGAGCGATGGTGGCGGTAGTGCAGCCGGACTTCAAGAAGCTGGTGGCGTACAGCTCGGTCAGCCACATGGGGTTCGTGACGCTGGGCATTTTCGCCTTCCAGTCGCAGGCGCTGCAGGGCGCCGTGCTCCAGATGGTCAACCACGGCCTCATCACTGGCGCTCTCTTCCTCTGCGTGGGCGTGATCTACGAACGGACGCACGACCGCCGCTTCGCGGTGATGGGCGGGCTGGCCGGCAGAATGCCGCTCTACGCCACGGCCCTCGGGTTCTTCATGCTCGCCAGCGCCGGACTGCCCGGGCTCTCCGGGTTCGTTGGCGAGTTCCTCGTCTTCCTCGGGACGTTCGCCGTGGCGCCTGTCGTGGCGGCGATCTCCGCCATCGTCATGGTCCTGGGCGCAACGTACCTCTTGTACATGTTCCAGCAGGTCGCGTTCGGGGACCTCTCCGACTTCCTGCAGGGCCTCGGCGACCATCTCCACGACATGGTCCCGATCGAGATCGCGACACTCGTGCCGCTGGCCGCACTCGTGGTCGTCTTCGGCGTCTTCCCCGCTCCGCTGCTCAACCTCATCCAAGGACCGGTCGCGGGCGTCTTGGACCACGTCAGTCACGGCGTGGCGCTGGGGATCCTGCCGTGAGGAGGTTGCGATGAGCGGCGCTGACGTGACAGCAATCCTCCCTGTCGGGGCGATCTGGGTGGTCGCCTTCCTAGTGATCCTGGTCGACGTCATCGTGCCGGACCGCGACCGGCTCTCCTCGGGGATTGCCACGATCGGCGCGCTAGCGGTCATGGCCATCACGGCGGCGGTCGCCTCGCAGGCGCCGCGCACGGCGTTCGGCGGGTCGTACATCCTCGACCAGCTCACAGTGCTCCTCGATCTGTTGTTCCTGTCGATCGCGGTGCTGACCCTGCTGTTCGCGCCCGACTACCTGCGCCCGCGTGGTCTCCCGCTGGCCGAGTTCTCGGCCACGCTCCTGTTCGCGATCAGCGGCGCGATGCTGCTGTCCGGGGCGCGCGACCTGCTGGTGCTGTTCCTCGGACTCGAGCTGATGGTTCTGCCGGGCTACATGCTGGCCGGGTTCGCCAAGCGGGACGGCCTGGCCACCGAGGGCGCCATCAAGTACTTCCTGCTCGGCTCGTTCTCGAGCGCGGTGTTTCTCTTCGGCCTCGTCTTCGTGTGGGGCTACACGGGGACCACGAGCGTGGCGGGGGTCTCGGCGGTGCTGCAATCGGTGGCGGCCGGCAAGCCACTGGCGCCTGGCCTGGCCATGGGTCTGGCCTTCCTGTTGACGGGCGTGGCGTTCAAGATCGCAGCGGTGCCGTTCCACTACTGGACGCCCGACGCGTATCAGGGCTCTCCGACCCCGGTTACGGGGTACCTGTCGGTGGGACCGAAGGTGGCCGCATTCGCCCTGATCCTGCGGCTCTTCGTGGGCGCGCTCGGCCCCGTCAAGGCCGACTGGGTGGGCGCCATCGTGATCCTAGCCGCGCTGACCATGACCCTGGGCAACCTGGTCGCGCTGACGCAGTCGAACGTCAAACGCATGCTCGCGTACAGCTCCATCGCCCACACGGGATACATCCTGGTGGGCCTCGCGGCATACGCAGGTGCGGCGGCTGGGTCGGAAGCGGAGGCCCGCGGGTTGCAGGGGATCTTGGTCTACAGCGTCGCCTACACCTTCATGAACCTAGGCGCGTTCGCTATCGTGGCCGCCCTACAGCGCCGCCCTGGCGTGACCAGCAACATCGAGACCTTCTCGGGCCTCGGCCGCCGAGCGCCGCTCGCGGGCCTGCTCTTGGCGCTGTTCCTGATCTCGCTCACAGGCATCCCCCCCACGGCCGGGTTCTTTGCCAAGTACTACGTGATCCTCGCCGCGATCGAGACCGGCGGGTTCGTATCCTGGCTCGCCGTGCTCGCGGTGCTCAACGCAGCGGCAGCCGCTTTTTACTACCTGCGGGTCGTGGTCTACATGTACATGCGTGACGCCCCCGAGTCGGCTCCACCGCTGGCGCGCAGCTTTGAGCTGCAGGCCGGACTCGTGATCGCGGCGACGGCCACGATCGTCATCGGCGTCTTCCCCAGCGGGCTGATCACGATCGCCGAAGCGGCCGCCAAGGCGCTGCTCTAAGAACCCGCCACCGCGCGCGCGAATCCCGCCAGGAACCGCGCGGTTTCGCCGGGGGAGGCAAGCGCCACGTCGGCGGCGGCTACCACCGAATCGGGCATGTCAGCATGGGCGTGAACGGCAACGGCAAGCCCGCGGGTCAGGCCCGCTTCGCGCAGTTCCCGCAGCACGACGAACGCCTCGGCGTCGGCGTCGTCGTCGCCCAGCATGACGGTCATGGCGGGGTGCCGCTCTTCGACCAGCTCCCGCAGCGCATCGCGCTTCGACGTCGCGCCCGGAGGGCGCAGTTCCACGACCCGCCGCCCGAACAGGCGGGAGAGCCGGGCGGCCGGATCCGCCCGGTCAACTGCCTCGATCACCCGCCGGCGTGCGTCGGCGACATCGGGCGCCGCACGGAAGTGAAACGCGACCGCGGGCCCCTTCGGCTCGATCACCAGCCAAGCCTGCGGGACTGCCGCCGCCACCTCGACGGCCATCCGTTTCGCGTCCCCGATGTACGACGCGAGCCAGGGATCTTCCGGAACCCGCAGCATCTCGGCGCGGACGTGGCGCGGCAGCATCGCCCGCTCGACGCCGTGGTTTCCGAGGTAGAGCGCGCCCCCGACCCGCACGCGAGCGGCAAGGTCCGCCGCGGTTCTCCCCGACAGCACCGCCACGAGGACGCCGGGGGTGGCTGCGAGGCGCCGCAGGGCCCGGCGCGCGCCCGGCATGATGGTCGCACCCCACGGGTCCATCACGATCGGCGCGAGCGTGCCGTCGAAGTCGCTGACGATCAGCAGCGGCCGCAGGTGCATGTCACGTTCGCACAACGCGAGGAGTTGCCGGCCGGGCAGAAGCAGCCGTCGGGCGGGCGCCGAGAACGCGCCGTCCGGGGCCGGAGCTTGGGTGGCCGGAGCAGCTACGTCCGCTCCCGCCGCGTCGGCGGCGGTCGAGTCGGTGGCCGGAGCGGCGGGGACATGCATCGCTCGCGAGTGTACGCGGGAGGCCGGACGCCGGGCCGGATGCCTGCTGCTACGATTCCGCCTCCATGGAGCAGCGTCGAATCACCCGTTTCCTGCGCCAAGTCGAACGCCACCTGGTCTCCTCGATCCTGACGGGCGCCGGCGTGACGCTGCTAGCGGCTGGACTCTTCGCCTACGTCATGCCGTTCGGTGCGGCCACCGGAGGGCCGGCCCCGACGCCCGCTGGGCCGAGCGGGCCGCCTCTATCGGCGGGCGCCCCGCCGTCCGCGCAGACACCGTCCACATCGTCCTCGCCGTCCCCCTCGCCGTCGCCAGCGCGCGCGGTGGCTACCCGCGTGGTGATCCCGGCCCTGAAGATCGACCTGCCGATCATCGGGCCGAAACCAAACGAGACATTCCCGCAATGTAACGTCGCCGAGTACTGGCCCGGGCCTGAGAAGGTCCCCACGTACGTGCAGCCGGGGGACAACGGCACGACATACCTCTTTGCCCACGCCCGCGCCGGGATGTTCCTGCCGCTACTGACAAACTCGCAGGTCGACAACGGCGCCGGGATGATCGGGTACAGCGTGCTGGTATACACGAGCGACTCCCGGGTCTACTGGTACAGCATCGTTACCGTGACCCGAGGGCTGCCCTGGAACGACGTAACGCCGCCGCCCATGGCACACGGCGCGACGCAGCAACTCGTGTTGCAGACGAGCGAGGGGCCGTACAGCACGTCCTCCAAGCTCCGAGTGGTCGCGACGCTCGCGCTGGTGCAGCCCGCGACTTTCGCTGAGTCCCATCCGACGCCGCACCCTCAGGTCTGCTCCTAATAGACCCCGCCCGCGGTCCGCTCGGCGGTCGTATCCGGCGGTTGGGGCGCGGACGGCGTCCGTCCGCGCATCGCCAGCGCCGGGATGATCGCCGCCAGCGTGATTACGCCGGCTGCCAGGAAGAGCCCGTCGAGGATGGCCGCCCCCTGGCTCGCCGCCCATCGCTCCAGCGCGTCCACCACCAGCCCGTCATCGAGGGGCCGGCCCCGCAGGGCTGCGGGCAGAACGCTGTTCCGGTAGGCCTGGTCCTGCACGGCCCGACTCAAGGCCTCGATCTTTCTCGAGCCGAACGCGGTTAGTACGGCGAGCCCTACGGCCATGCCCAGCATTCGCGCGACGGTCACCGCCCCCGATGCGACCCCGAAGGCGGAACTCCCTGCCGCCTCGACCGCGACCATCGAGCGGGGCGACACCGTCAGCCCGAATCCCAGCCCGAAGACGGCGAGGAGTGCCGCGAGCTCGTCCAGCGGCGTGAAGCGGGTCGTCAGGCCGAGGGCGCCCATGCCGGCTGCGGACACGGCCAGCCCGATGAGGCTGGTTCGCACGACGCCCACGCGCCCGAGGGCCAGGCCGGACACGAGCGCGCCAACGGCCATGGCACCGGCCAGCGCGCCGAGTGCCACGCGCTGGTCCGACGGCCCTCCGTACAGGACGCGATCCACGAAGACGGCGCCGCCGATCAGCGCGGTGGCCAGGGCGTACCCGGTGAGCGCACTCACGGCGACCGCCCCCCCCAGCACGGGCTGGAGGTAGCGGCGCGGGTCCAGCAGAGAATCACGCACGGCGGCACCCATGGCGAGCGCCGAGGCGAGCGAGACGACTGACCCGATCGCGAGCGCGACCTGCCCGAGCGGCCCGCCGGGGGCCTGGGCGTCCCCTGCCCAGGTCAGCGCCAGCAGCGACCCGGCGAGGCCCGCTGTGAACAGCAACAAAGCCGTGGCGTGCAGAGCCGTCCGGGTGCGCGGGGCGTCCCACGCGGGCGCGGCGGCCCACACATAGAGCAGCGCCAGCAGCGCCGCGGGGACGTCCAGGTAGAAGACCCATCGCCACGCTGGCGTGGTGACCGAGACGAGCCACGCCGGCATCCCCGCGGCCTGGAGCGCCGGACGCAGGTCGCCGATGCCGAGGATCGCCGCTCCCGCGAATGGACCGGCCGCCATGCCCAGGAACGTGAGCGCGCCGATGAGTCCGAGCGCACGAGCGCGCGCCCTGCCGTCGAAGAGGTGGCTCGCGCCCGCGGTCGCGAGCGGGACGAGCGCGCCGCCCCCAAGCCCCTGAAGCACCCGCGCCGCGATCAGACACTCCAGTGACGGCGCTGAGCCGCTCAGCGCCGAGCCGGCGGCGAAGACGACCAAGGCGACCATGTACGGTCCGACCACGCCGAACCGGTCGGCCAACCGCCCCGCCAACGGCATCATCGCGACGTACGCGACTAGGTAGCCGTTGACGATCCACGATGCCTCGCGCAACCTCGTCCAATCGGCCAAGCCCACGACGATGCTGGGCAACGCGGTGGCGGTGATCATCAGCTCGAGGCCCGCCACGAAGACGCCGCCGCCCAGAGCGGCGAGCAGCGCGAGGCGGGGGAGCCGTCCCATGGCGGCCATCATGGCACGTGGCAGCGACCACGAACGGCGACAGGACCTGCCGACGGCGACCGGCAGGTCGCCGAAATCCCGTGTGTCGCCCCGTGGTGGGTTCAGGCCATAGGTGCCCGCTGTCGCAATTGCTCCAGCGCCTCCGAGAACTCGCGCCGGAGGGCGCGACGGTCGCTGTCGTCGAGCCAGCTCGCCTCGATGCCGTCGGTGGCGACGGCGGCAAGGCCGTCGAAGTCGAAGCCCAGCGCCTCCGCGACGGTGCGGTACTCCTTGCCTAGGTCGAGGTCGGTCATCCCAGGGTCGTCGGTATTGAGCGTGGCGAGAAGCCCCGCCTCCCGCATGGCACGGAAGGGGTGGTCCCGCAGACTCCGATAGCGGTTCGCGATCACCACGTTGCTGTTAGGGCACACCGTCAGCGGGACGCGGTCGCCGGCCATTCGCCGGGTGAGCGCCGGATCCTCCGCGACGGCGATCCCGTGGTCGATCCGCTCTAGCTTGAGCACGTCGAGGCCGACCCGGATGTTCCTGGGGCCCACGCCCACCGCCTCGCCCGCGTGACCGGTCAGGCGGAACCCGTTTCGGCGAGCCAGCGCGAACGGCTCTGCGAACGAGGCGAGATCCACCCCAAGCTCCGTCGAGTCCATGCCCACGCCGATGACGCGCTCAGCGCGGTTCGCGTGCGCCAGCTCGCTCAGCTGCTCGACCAGCTCGCGTCCCGCAACCGGCCCATAGGCGCGATCCATGTCGGCAATGAGCATGCATCGCACGCCGGTCTCCGCCTCGGCTGCCTCGATACCTGCCGTGATGCCGTCTATGATGCCGGTGAGGGTCTGACCGGATGCGAGGTGCCGCGCGGGTGTGAAGAACATCTCGCGGTATCGCAGGCCGTGGGGTACGGCGTCGACGAGCGACTCGTACGCGATACGCTCCCAGTCGGCGGGTTCGACGAGCGTTTCCTGCACCAGCCAGAAGATCGCGAGGAAGGAGTCGAGAGAGCTGTATCGATAGAGCTCGCTCGGATCCTCGACGGACAGGGCGCGGCCGGCCTTGCGAGCCAGCTCCAGTACCGTCTGCGCTCGAACACAACCCTCGACGTGGCAGTGCAGCTCAACCTTGGGAATCGCGTCGTACACATCCTCGGCGAGCGTCTCGTCACCCATGCGACAGAACCTCCTGCATCCGGCGCGGTTCAGCAGATGGTACGAGGGACGCGGACGCGCGGCTCGGCGAGTTCCCGAGGGTGCCGACCGCGCACACGCCCTGGACTGACCTAAGGCCGGCGCCGGACGCGACGAGCGTGACCGGCGCACCCCGTAAGTCGGAGCCTCACCATCGGCACCGGGTCCGGCACGCCGTTGATCCGGCTCGTGCGCCTCATCGTCGCCTTCGCGCTCGCGGCCGCCACGGCGTCGCTCAGCAGATCGGCCTGCAGCGAGCGTGAGGCCGCTAGGTGCGAGCCCGTCGCGAGCGTGGTCCGCTCACCGTCGGCCAGGTCGCGTCCGTGGCTGGCTACCCGCCCGACGTATCCATCTCGGCTGCGTCCAGCTGGCCGTCCCCGAGACCTGCTCGGAAAGGCGCCCCTGGGGCGGGCGACGACCGCGTGGCAAGCAGCGAACCCAGGATCACGAACCCGAACCCGGCGCCCATCGGGATGGTGAACGGTTCCTTCAGGACGGCGACACCGAGCACCGCCGCGACAGCGGGGTTGACATAGGTGACCACGGTGGCTCGAACCGGACCGACCTCCTCGATGAGCGCCGCGAATACGACGAACGCCACCGCCGTGCACACCACGGCCAGGATCGCGATGGCTCCTAGCACGCCGGCGCTGGGCACGACCGCCGGTCGCTGAGCGATGGCGATCGGCGCGTACACGAGGGCGCAGATCGAGAGCGACAACGCCATCACTCCCACTGACGGCAGACCGCCGAGCCGGCGAGCCAGGATGGCCGGCCCGACGGCGTAGCAGACGACCACCACTGCCATCTGGAGCAGCGCGGTCGCGTTCGACGCATCGACGCTGACGCCGACGATCGCCGCGACGCCGGCCAACCCGAATAGCAGTCCGAACAGACCAGTGCGACCGACGCGCTCCCGACTGCGCGTCGCCGCTGCGATACCGGTTCCGACAAGCGGCACGCCCGCCACCAACAGCCCAGATAGGGAACTCGCGAGACGCTGCTCGGCGGACCCGAGAAGCACCCAGGGCAGGCCGATCTCGACCGCCGCGAAGGCGACCAACCAACGCCAGCGCACGAGTACCGGCCGGAGATCGACGCGCAGGAGCGCGATCGGCAGTAGGACCAGGGCCGCGATCGCGGTGCGGGCGAACACTAGCGTGGCTGGCGAGATCTCCGCGACGGCAACCCGGATGAACAGGTAGGGGATACCCCAGATCAGCGACATCAGGCCGAAGAGCAGGAGCGCGCGCCGCGTCACAACAGCATCCGTGGGAGGGGCGCCATCCAGACCCGGCAACCGAGAGTCACGCCCGCGGCCCCGGCGCGACATGCTCTGCGGGGCCGCTCCCCGCGCCCCACAAGTCGCCGACGGTGTACCCAGCGGGGAACGGATCGTCCGGATCGAGGACGTATCGCGCGAAACCTGTGATCCAGGCCGTGCCGCTGATCGAGGGAACCACGGCCGGCCTGCCCCCGACGTTCGTTTCGTGCAGCAGCCGTCCCACAAACACCGTGCCCAGGATGCCCTCGTGGCGAAAGTCCTCGCCGAGACCCAGTCGACCCCGCGCATGCAGGGTCGCCATCTTGGCGCAGGTCCCTGTCCCACACGGAGAACGGTCGATCGAGCCGGCCCACGTGTCGGGGCGGTCCCAATCGAAACTGCCTGCAGAGACGACGACCGCGCTTTTCAGGTCAGCGTGAGCACCGCTCGGCGGCCGGGACAACATCGAGATCGTGGGACCGACGATCGCCGGGTTCTCGGGATGTGCGCTGGGGTGCTGGTCGCGGGTCGCCTGCCTGATCATCTCGCCGACCCGCACGATGTCGCGGGCCTCGTCTGGGGCCAGGTTCATCCCGAGCGCGGCCGCATCCGCCATCACGTAGGTCATGCCGCCGTACGCGATGTCCACCGTCAGCGTGCCGAGCCGAGGGACTTCGACTTGAACGTCGAGCGCGAGCGCGAGCGCCGGAACGTTCTCGAAGGTGATGCGCTTTGCCCTGCCCCCCTCGACTTCGGCCCGGATCGCGACCAGCCCGGCCGGCGCCTCGAGCACGAACTCGGTGACGGGTTCGCTGACCGCCACCATGCCCGTCTCGATGAGCACGGTGGCCACGCAGATCGTGTTGCTGCCCGACATGGGCGGGTACTCGCTCTGCTCCATGATGATGAAGCCGGCGGCGGCCCGGGAGTCGGTGGGTGGCAGGATCACGTTGCAGCACATCGCGGGGTAGCCGCGCGGCTCGCGCAACATGCGGAGCCTGATGTCGTCGTGGTGCTCCGCGAAGTAGGTCATCTTTTCGAACATGCTCTGCCCGGGGACGTCGAGGACGCCGCCGATGACGACTCGACCGGGTTCGCCTGCGGCGTGGACGTCAACCGCGACGAGCGGACTTGCGGCTCTCACCTGCGCTCCTCCTGGCTGGCGTCCGATGACCCGGCGACGACACGTCGTCGCGACCGATCAGGGCAGCGACCGGATCATGCACCCGTCGACCACCATGATCACAGCCTCGACGTACAGCGCAGCCGGCGACGGCAGGAACGCCGCCACGCGGCCGACCTCGTCCGGGTGGCCGCACCCCGAGCCGAAATTAGGCCAAAGCCTGCAGCCGCGCGACCCGGGGCGTCCTAGGTCCATGGTTCGAGCGGCGCCGGACCCGGCCGGATGCCGACACGCTCCAGGACGTCGTCCAACTCCGCAGAAGTGACCGCGTCGATCGCGGGCAAGAGGCTCCTGGTACGGTTCGACGCCAGCACGCCCTGGCGCCGCAGGACCTCCTTGCGGATGGCGAGTCCGACCAGGGGCTGTGACTCGAACTGGATGAGCGGAAGGTATCGGTCAAAGCACCGTGCAGCAGCCGCGACATCTCCGGCCTCCACGCACAGGCGGACGCGGCGCAGGATCTCGGGGAAGGCGAAGCCCGTCATCGTCCCGCAGGCGCCGCGCCGCAGCTCCTGCAGGGCAACCACGCCGCCAAGCCCGCCGAACACCGCAAGGCCCGGGCGCGCGGCCAGCAGCCGGCTGATCTTGGGCGGCGTCGGAGGATCCTCGAGCTTGAGCGCCCGGGCGCCGCTCGCGTCAACGCAGGCGAGCAGCGTCGACATAGGAATGAGCACCTTGGTCGCGGCCGGTTCATCCTGAATGATCAACGGCAGGCCGGACCCCGCCGCCTCCGCGTAGAACCCAGGCAGCAGATCGACGTTGCGCAGCAGCGGCGGCGCCGCCACCATCGCAGCCGCGGCACCGAACTCGCGCGCCTGCCCGATGAAGGCGCACACGATCGAGAGACTCGGTCCTGAGCACCCGACTGCGATGGGGACGCGGCCGTGCGCGGCGTCCACCACCGTTGCCAGCGCCTGCGCGCGTTCGTCGGCGGTCAAGGCGCTGGCCTCGCCCATCACGCCCATCGTGGTGAGACCGTCCACACCCCACCCGATGGCGGCCTCGACGAGACGGCCCAGGCTTGGCGTGTCCAGTGAGCCGTCGTCTGAGAAGGACGTGGGAAGGATGTACCAGGTGCCGTGTAGGCGCGTGCCGGGGTGGGCGGTGTCGCTCACAACCGGCCTCGATCGCGCGTGTTCCGTAGCTTCACCACTCCATTCTGGGGCAACCCGCAACCGGCGTAACGTACACTCACCGCGCCCCCAGCGACCGTGGAGGAACCATGCGCGCCCTGCTGCTCTGGATGGCCCGCAGCACCTGGCTCCGCGAGCGAATTCCCCGGCTGCCGTTTGCCCGGCGCGCGGTCCGCCGCTTCATGCCTGGCGAGGAGCCCGAGGCGGCGCTGGCCCAGGCCGAGGCCTTTCGGGCCCAGGGCATCGGCACCCTCTTCACCCGCCTCGGCGAGAACGTGGTGCGAATCGAGGAGGGCGACGCAACGGCGCAGCACTACCTCGACATGCTCGAACAGATCGTTGTGCGGGGGATCCCGGGCGAGCTCTCGGTGAAGTTGACCCAGCTCGGGTTCGACATTGACGAACCGCGCACGCTCGCGCACGTGGGGCACCTAGCCGACCGCGCGGCAGCGGACGGCAGGGTCGTCTGGGTCGACATGGAGGGCAGCCCGTACACCGAGCGCACGGTCGCGTCGTACGAAAGGCTGAAGCCAGCGCACGCCAACACCGGAATTTGCCTGCAGGCCTATCTGCGCCGCACCGCGGCCGACATCCAGCGCCTACTCCCGCTCGAGCCCGCCATCCGGCTCGTCAAGGGTGCGTACGACGAGCCCGCGTCCCTCGCCTACCGCACCCGACGCGAAGTGGACGTCAACTTCGCGGCCGTGGCAGTCGCCATGCTGGAGGCTCGGGCTGCCGGGCACGCTATCCGGATCGGCGTCGGCACGCACGATGTCGCGCTCATCGAACAGATCGCCGTGCATGCCGCCGCACTCGGCCTCCCGCGCACAGCCTTTGAGGTCCAAATGCTCTACGGGATCCGCCTCGAACAGCAGCGCCGACTCGCAGCGGAGGGCTACGCGGTGCGCGACCTCATCGCCTACGGCTCGGCGTGGTACCCGTGGTACATGCGCCGTCTCGCAGAGCGCCCCGCCAACGTGCTCTTCGCACTGCGGCAGATCGTAGGGTAAGCTGCAGACCGGCCGCGGGGCTTGGCCGTCCGTGCAACTGCACCAAGGAGCACGCCATGGTCCAGGCATCGTTTGGTGAGTCCTCTGTGCCGGGGATCAGCATCCTCGGCGACGGAGGCAGCGCATACCAGCCCGGCGTGTGCAACATCGGCCCCGCCGAGATCGCCCGGCGCCGCCGGGCGGGACATGTCGGACTCGGGGCGACGGTCAGCCTGTGGGGTGGGCTCCTCGCCGTCGGTGCGCCGCCACTGGCGCGGCTCCTGGTGGCCCTCCCCGCGGCGCTCGCCGCGTCGGGCTACCTGCAGGCCCGCCTGCGCTTCTGCGCCGGCTTCGGCTCAGC
>JBKQRF010000107.1:0-7165 GCA_052144055.1 Candidatus Limnocylindrales bacterium | reverse complement strand
TCGTGGCCGCGATGACGCAGTCGTTCGACCCCGCGGCTCACCGCGACGACTACCGTGACGCCCTGATGGCGATCATCGACGCGAAGGCCGGGGGCCTGACACCCGTGGCTCCCCTGGAGACGCCGATCCCCACGGTGGTCGACCTCATGGCCGCCCTCGAAGCGAGCGTGGCTGCCGCCAGGGCGGCCAGGGCCGCCCAGCCGCTGCGCGCGGTGGTCGCCGCCAGCACGGACGAGGCAACGACGTTCACCGAGATACCGGCTACGAAGAGCACACGCCGAAGCGATCGAAGGCGCAAGACGGCGTAGACGCCGGGACATCTGCAGGGCCCCGTCGCGCTGACACCAGTTAGATCATCGGTCGAAGGGGGGCGACGACCGCTGGCGAGACACGATGCGGACTTCGCGTACCCTGCTTGCCTCACCTCGCTCGCTCAGAGGGAGACCATGATCACCTTTCGCCTCCAGCCCAGCGGCCCCTTCTCCCTGGCCAATGAGCGAGGCTACTTCGGGGACTGGCTGAGCCTGCCCTCCGACCCCGACGCGATGGCCATGGCCTTCCCGGTCGAGGGCTGGCAAGGGTCGGCGGCAGTCGTCGTCCGCCAGGCGCAGGACGGCAGCCTCGAGGGCAGCGTTGCCACGACCGGAGCTGCGTCGCCGCAACACGCGTGGGAGCAGGCGCAAGCGACCCTCTCGCTCGATGTGGATGGCACGGGCTTCCCGGCAATCGGGACCAGGGACCCGGTGGTGGGTGGCCTCGGGGCGCGCTATGACTGGCTGCGACCGGTCTGCTTCCACAGCCCCTACGAAGCGGCCGTGAACTTCGTGGTGGGACAGCGCATCTCGATGCGCCAGGCCCGCGCCCTGCGCGCCCGCCTGGCACGCGAGCTCGGCGAGGCGCTCGAGCTCGATGGCCAGCCGGTCTACGCCTTCCCCCGTCCCGAGCGGCTGGCCTCCCTCACGGCCTTCGCGGGTCTGCCGGAGGAGAAGCTCCTGCGGCTGCGCGGCGTGGCGCAGGCGGCCGCCACGCGGAGGCTCGATCGGGCGCGCCTGCGAGCCCTCCCAGTGTCTGCGGCCCTGAGCGACCTGCAGAGACTGCGGGGCGTGGGACCGTTCGCCGCGCAGGGCATCCTGCACCGTGGCGCCGGGCTCGTCGATGCGGTGACCGACGACGAGGTGACCCGCGAGGCGGTCATGCTCGCCTACAACCTGCCGGCGCGACCCGCACAGGCCGACGTCCTCGCGATGGCCGATGCCTGGCGACCCTTCCGCATGTGGGCGACGGTGCTCCTGCACGTCTGGCTGCGCCGTGAGCGGGGCGGACCGACACGCCCGCCGGGCCGCTCCGGCCGGGCCTGGGCTCGGGCCGAGGGAGGTACCGCCACCTAGATCGACGCGACCCCGGCACGCCGTCGCTCACGGTGGCGACCTGAGCCGTCCCAGCCACTGACGTTATCGGAGCGCCCGCCGGTACACCGTCGTCGTGCCCCACAGCATGACCACGGTGAGCGCGCCCAGGACGAGGAAGCCCTGGGCGACGGCTGGTGTCGCCAGGGAGTTGGCGGCGAGATCGCGGGCGGCCTGCACCGCGTAGTAGAGCGGGTCGACATGGGCCACGAGGACCATCCACGCGGGGGCGAGCGAGAGCGGCAGCAGGATGCCGGCCAGGAGCGTGAGGGGCAGCTGCAGTCCCGTCACTACCGCAGCCAGGCTGCCGATCTGACGGAGCAGGATGCCCATCGCGGCGGACCAGGCCGAGACGATGGCCGTCAGGAGCGCGAGCAGTAGGAGCAAGACCGCGAGCCCCGCCCAGTGCGCATGGAAACCGAAGGGGATCGCAACCGCGATCACGAGCACGGCCGGCCCGACGAAGGTGACGACATCGCGCAGCACCGTCCCGAGCACCAACGACAAGCGGCTCACCGGTGTGACGCTGAGGCGCTCGATGACGCCTGAGTCGATCTCCCAGATCACGATCCAGCCTGCGCCCATGCCGGCGCCGAACACCATGAGGACGAGGATGCCGGGGACGAAGACGTCGAGTACGTTGCCGGACCCGAAGCCCGGGCCCCTGGCCAGCGACTGGAGGAGGGGCGCGAAGAGGGCGAGATAGAGCAAGGGCTGGGTCAGGCCGACGAAGACCCACGTGGGCTGGCGCAGGAACTCGAGCAGCTTGCGACGGAACAGCAGGCCAGTGGTGCGCAGGAAGCTCATCGTGGACTTCCCGAGGTGAGCGAGCCCGCGTCCCGCAGGGAACGGCCGGTGAGGTGGAGGAACACGTCGTCGAGCGAGGGCTGGGACAGGGCGATCGCCTGCAAGGGGACCTGCCGGGCGGCCACGAGCGTGGCGATGAGTGGCAGTGCCGCCGCGGCCGCCGTGACCTCGACGCGCAGCAGGCGCCCATCGACGCGCGCCTCGGTGACCGTCGGTTCGGCCGCCAGGGCAGCCCGCAGCGCCTCGAGCGCGTCCGGCGCGAGGTCGGCCTCGATGACCATGCTCGCGCTGGCCAGTCGTTGCTTGAGTTCGGCAGGCGTGCCCAAGGCCACGAGCTGGCCGTGATCGATGATGGCCAGGCGATCGGCCAGGGCGTCGGCCTCCTCGAGGTAGTGCGTGGTGAGGAAGATCGTCGTGCCGCTCGTGCGCAGCGCACGGACCTGGTCCCACAGATGTGCCCGGTTCTGCGGATCGAGCCCGCCGGTGGGCTCGTCGAGAAAGAGCACATCGGGGCGATGGACAAGCCCCAACGCCACCTCGAGGCGCCGACGTTGCCCACCGGAGTACGTGCGGGCCACGCGGTCGGCGAACTCGGCGAGCTCGAGCTGGTCGATCAGCTCTGCCGCCCGCTGCCGCGCGTGCGCGTCTGACAGACCGTAGAGCTCGCCCTGCAGCACCAGGTTCTCTCGCCCCGTCGCCGGTTGGTCGGCACCGCCCAGCTGCCCCACGTAGCCGATCCGTCGACGGGCCTCGCGCGGCTGTCGGGCCACATCGATGCCCGCCACGATGGCTTCGCCGCCGTCGATCGACAGCAGCGTGGTGAGCATCCGCAGCGTGGTTGTCTTGCCTGCGCCGTTGGGACCGAGGAAGCCGAAGATCTCGCCCTGCCGCACCTCCAGGTCGAGATGCCGCACGGCCTCGATCCGGCTTGCGCCCCTCCCGAAGGACTTCCGCAGGCCACGGGTCGTCACAGCGGCGCTGTCGTTTCCAGGCTCGATCATCGTCGTCGACCCGCGGGAGGACCTGGCTGCTACCATCGTGGAGTCCTCCGAACATCGCTCGGGAGCTGCTCTATCTAACAACAATAGGCGGATGACTAGATCATCGGGCTACGTATGTTAGACTGTCAAGTGCCCAAGGGGGGACGCATGAGGGAGGCGCATGTCGGAGCGCGACGCGACTGACCAGCGAGGAAGCTTGAGCCGCCCACGGATCATCGAGGCGAGCCTCGAGCTCATGGCGCGTGACGGCCTCGAGTCGCTCACGATGCGCGCCCTGGCGGACGAGCTCGGGGTGAAGGCCGCCTCTCTCTACTGGCATGTGCGAGACCGTCGGCAGCTGCTCGAGCTTCTCGCTGGCGCGCTGCTTGTGCAGGTGCCCGCGAGCCCCATCGAGGGTCCCTGGCGGGTGGGCGCCCGGGAAACCTGTGACGGGCTGCGACAGATCCTGGTCGCGCATCGTGATAGCGCCCGACTCCTGCTCGATGTCCCCGAGGCTCTCGAGCAGAGCGCGGCTGCGGACGGGCTGCGCCACCTCTTGGCGTCCGCCGGGTTGCCTCCTACGCAGGCCGCCGAAGCGGCTGCCGTGCTGCTCTTCGAGGTCGTCGTGCACGAGCTCCGTCGCACCATGCCAGGTGGCAGTCAGGGCGCGCTTGGGCACCCTGCTGCGCTGACGATCGAGAGCCCCTCGCGCGCGGTGACAGTGCGTGCCGGCGCCCCCATGGATGTCCTCGCTCGAGGGTCGCGCGCGGGAGGTTCGTCTGCCATCCTGGTGTCCGACCGGGCCGTCGTCATCCGCCGGCTGACGGGCACGCGACCAGTGGATGTCGAGCTCAACCCGCTCCACCCCTGGTCGATCCGCGTCAACGGGGGAGCGTGGAACGTCAGGCTCCTCCTGACGGGCCTCGATATCCGGGAGCTCGAGTTCCACGGTGGGGCGACCCACGTGGACTGCGTGCTCCCCTCACCCCGAGGCAGCGTCCCCATCTCGGTCAGCGGCGGGGCGCTCGGCATCAGCCTCCACCGGCCCCCCGGCAGCGCCGCCTCGGCGCAGGTGAGCGCAGGTGCCGTGCAGGTCCGCCTCGATGCGTCCTCCACGCGTCTGGCGCTCCTCGATTCGCGCTGGGAGAGCGTCGGGCCGTCCGCGGCCAACCGATACGAGCTGCGCGTCAGCGCGGGTGCCGTCCAAGTGTCGCTCGACGAAGGCGCGCCAGCAGCACCGCTGCTATCGCCGCTGCCTGCGGCGCTCCCCAGCGGTGCCCTTGGTGAGGAGAGCATCGCCATCGACTTGCTCCTCGATGGGATCGAACGGCGCGTTGGTTGATAAGTGTTGGTCGCCCGGTAGACCACTCGGCGAACGTCTCAGAGGGTGACCGCCAGCCGAGGGTTTGTCGAGGGCGGCCGTTGAGCTCGGCGGCGACGGCGTCGAGCTCGCCTTGGCTGACGGCATTGAGGCATCTGATGGCTGCCGATGTCACGGAGTCCTGAGCGATCGCGACCAACAGCACCTCCGCAGTGCGTCGCACATGCGCACGCACCTGCTCGGTCAACGCCGGGTCGAAGAGTGACTCGCCGCGCCCGACGGCCTCGAGTGCGGCCACCGGCTCGCGCCCGCCGCTCTGCTTGAGGAGGTATCCGCTCGCGCCGGCCAGGACGGAACCGAGAAGCGCTCCTGGGTCTGCGTAGCCGGTGAGGATCACGACGCGCGTGGCCGGGTGCGCGGCGCGAATCTCCCGGCACGCCGCGACACCGGAGCCATCGGGCAGGCGGGCACCCATCACGACGAGGTCGGGCTGGCAGGTCCCCGCCGCCTCCAGCGCCTGCGCCACGCCCAGCCTCCGGCAACCACGTGGAACCGCTCCCGTCGTGCCAGGAGGGCCACCAGGCCTTGGCGCACGACCTCGTGGTTGTCCACTACCAGGAGCCGGAGCGGTGCGGGCGGCGTTGTCTCGGTCACGCGCGGCCCCCGCGCCACACGCGCCGAGCCGCGAAGCGGCCTGTAGCAGCACGACGGCCAGGACGAGGCTCGGCAGGCGCAGCAACCCGGTGTCCATGGCGAGCACGTCCGACCCGGACCCCAGCATCGCTGCGTCCGCTAGTGTTGCGTAGAGGCGCGGGCCCCGAAGCGCGGGGGCGTCGGTCACCTCGCAAGCGGGGCAAGACGCGACAGGGTCATCGGCGACGGGCGTCGACACCACTGCTTGGAGGTGTGCGCCGCCGGGGCCAAACCCCGCCCGCGGCTCTTGAGCGGTCAGCGACGGAACGCGCCGGCCAGCAGCAGTGCGCCGACCACGATCAGCACGAGCGGCCAGAGGACGTCGGTGTCGAGAGTCGGCACCATCTGGCGGAGCAGGAACACGCCCCCGACCAGCACGAGGATCACCCCGACGATGAGGCCGCCCGCACTCGGGCCACCACCCCGGCGCTCCTGTCGCCAAGCGGCTCGCTGCGCCCGGCGCTGGGCGCGCTCGTAGGCCCGCACGGTGCGCCAGTCGGAGCCGATCGGCGGGGGTGGCCCCCAGGGTCCCCACGAGCCGGACGGCTGCGCGGCGCCGGCCGGGCTCGGAGCGGCGGCCCCTTGGCTGCCAGCGCCTTCGCTTGGCGCATCGGCCACACGGGCGCCATGCGCGCCTGGGGCAGGACTCTGGGCGGCCTCGGGGGCACCGCCTTCGCTCATCGCGGCGGGCCCGCCCGGCCCACTGGGTGCCCCGGGTCTCCACTGCGGCCCGTTCCAGCTCGACCCCTCTCCTGACGTCCCGACCGGGGGCTCCTCCGGCACGATCATGGCCATCACGATGTAGACGAGCAGCAGCGGGAAGACGCCGGTGAAGACGTCGACCACGACCCAGACCAGCCGGACCAGGGCCGGATCGAGGTCGTAGCGATCAGCCAGGCCGCCGCAGAGGCCCGCCAGGACCCGCTCGCTGGCGGATCGGTAGAGTCGATCCTGCATCTCCATCTCCAGGGCCGAGGCCACACGGCCCTCTTGGTTCGCCACTCCTGTGTGAAACCACGGTACCTTCACGACGACCCGATGGTGCGCGTCCAGCGAACGGTCACGTCCCCACCGCCCATCTGACTACTGCGATAGTCCGGTGGTCGGTGTATGATCGGCGGACGATGGCACGCACGGTCAATCCGGTCGCGTATGCGGCGCGCCGCGATGTGTACGTCGATGCCGCGCTCCGGCTGATCCAGACCAAGGGCTACGAGCAGCTGAGCATCGGGGACGTCATCGAGGACGTGGGCACCTCGAAGGGCGCCTTGTTCCATTACTTCGATTCCAAGGCGGCGCTCCTGGCGGCCGTTATCGACCGCATGGTGGAGGTGGCGACGAGACAGGTGATGCCGATCGCGGCCGATCCGCGCCTGACCGCGTTGGACAAGCTCCAGGGGGTCTTCGACGGGATCGCCCAGTGGAAGCGTGCACAGCCCGAGTTCCAGCCCGAGGCGGTCGCGGAACTGGTGCGGACCTGGTACTCGGACGAGAACACCATTGTCCTCGCGCGGCTCCGGGATGCCGTGGCGACGCGCCTCACCCCCCTGCTCCTCGACATCCTGCGGCAGGGCATCGCCGAGGGCACGTTCTCGGTGAGCTCTGCCGAGGGCGCGGCGAGCGTCTTCACCTCGCTTATGCTGGGGCTCAACGACGCGGCGATCCGGTTCTTCCTCGCGCGGCGCGAGGGGGCCGTGTCCTTCGACACGGTCATGGGCACGCTGGCTGCCTACGCCGAGGCCTTCGAGCGGATCCTTGGCGTTCCACCGCTGTCGTGGCCGCTCGTCGACGAGGCGACCGTGCGGTTCTGGTTCGCCTAAGAAGGAGCATCCATGACGGCCGTCATCACGCTCGAGAAGCTCACCAAGTCCTACGGCTCACACCGCGGGATCGTGGGGGTGGACCTGACCGTCGAGAAGGGCGAGATCTTTGGGTTCCTCGGGCCCAACGGCGCTGGG
>JBKQRF010000106.1:0-6413 GCA_052144055.1 Candidatus Limnocylindrales bacterium | reverse complement strand
CCCGTCCGCCGCATCGAGACCACGGCCCCGCCCATCGAGCTCGCGAGACAGAGCCCCTTTGGTGCAGCCGAGATCGGGGGGCGCTGGTCGATTGGACCGCTTGTCCTCGGCGAGCGCTACGACCTGCGCCGGCCAGCCATCGAGCAGCCGGTGGTCGAGGCCGGCTCGAACGTGACGCCCATCACGAGGCGCAGGTCGAGGCCTCGCGCCAGACCGACGACCGAGTCGGCATCGGCTCTGGCCCCCGACGCCGCGGACGACGCATCGGGCAGGAGCCGCTCCGGTCACGACCATGCGAGGAAGGTGCGGTGAACGCGGTCACGCGCACTTCACCACCCGCACGAGGCTTGATCGTTGCCCGAGGACGACAGGGAATGCCCCGCTGGCTGTTTGCGGGCGCCGCGCGGTGCCCGTCCCCCGCTGCGTAGGCACCCGCCACAGCCCGATCGAGCCGCCCTTAGGCCAGACCGGCCTGGTAGGCGAGGATGACCGCCTGGACGCGGTCATGCAGGTCGAGTTTGGCGAACACGTGCGCGACGTGCGTCTTGACGGTCGTCTCCGAGACGGCAAGGCGATCCGCAATCTCGGCGTTGGAGAGCCCCTGGGCCACGAGCCGGAGGACCTCCAACTCGCGCTCCGTCAGGTCTGCCAGGGCGGGGTTCGTCGTCTCGCTGAGGGCGGGCAGGCGGCTCGCGAAGCGATCCAGCAGGCGGCGCGTGACGGACGGCGCCAGGAGCGCCTCGCCGGCCGCAATGACGTGGATCGCCTCGATGAGATCCTCGGGCGAGCTGTCCTTCAGCAGGAAGCCGCTGGCACCGGCGCGGAGCGCCTCGACCACGTACTCGTCGAGGCCGAAGGTGGTCAGCATCAGCACCTTGGCTGGGTCGGCCACGCCGGGCCCAGCCAGGCGACGGGTCGCCTCGATGCCATCCATGCCCGGCATCCGGATGTCCATGAGGATCACGTCGGGGTGCAGCCGCCCGGCGAGCTCCACGGCGGCGGCACCGTCGCCTGCCTCGCCGACGACCGCGAGATCGGGCTCGGCCGAGAGCATCATCCGAAACCCCGTGCGTAGCAGCGGCTGGTCGTCGACCAGTAGGACCCGGATGCTCACGTGCTACTCGCCGCTTCGGCCTCGTCGAGGCGGTAGCGCCGTTCGCCGCTAGCGGCGTCGAACCAGACGCGGATCTGCCGCTGCGTGGTGGGATCTGCGAAGACCTCGTCGGTGCGTCGGAAGCGCTCCTCGAGCGGCACCTCGAGCGACGCGATGCGGCCGCCCGACCGGCGCCGCGTGCCCTTCGCGTGCTGCGCCCGCATCTCGGGCTGCTCGAGCGCCGGAGGCGGCGGCTCGATCGGGAAGGCCGCGTGGACGCGGTAGCCGCCGCTTGGTCGTGGTCCTGCCTCCAGCGTGCCGCCGTAGAGCAGCGCGCGTTCCCGCATGCCCACAAGACCGCGCCCCCCAGGCTCGGCGTCGAGGTGCGCAGCCGCGCCGCGCCCGTCGTCGGTCACCTCCACCTCGACGCGATCGGGGGTATACGCGATGCGGACGCTGGCGCTCGCCTTGCCGGCGTGCTTCACCACGTTGGTCAGCGCCTCCTGGATGATGCGGTAGGCGGCGAGGTCGGGCCCGGCCGGCACCGCGGGTCGCTCTCCCTCGACTTGCAGCTCGACCGGCAGGCCCGCGGCCCGCACCCGCGCGACGAGGCTTTCCACACGGGCCAGCGATGGCTCCGGCTGGAGGTCGGGCTCGTCCGCACGAAGGACCTCGAGCATGCGACGCATCTCGGTGAGCGCGGTGCGCCCAGCCGACTCGACGGCGGCCATGGCTTCGCGCGCGGCCGGTGGGTCTGTTGCCGCGACCCGTCGCGCCGCCCCGGCCTGCACCACCATCACGCTGACGTGGTGGGCGACCACATCGTGCAGTTCGCGGGCAATGCGGGCCCGTTCCTCGGCGACGGCCAGCCGGGCGCGTTCCTCGCGCTCGCGCTCCAGGCGAGCCGCCCGCTCCTGCAGCGCCAGCACGTCCTGGCGGTGCCCCTGCAGGTATGTGCCCACGACCCAGGCGACGGCGTACTCGGTGTACACCAGCAGCAGCTGCCCGGCGACGTGCGGGTCGTGCTGCATGTAGTTCTCAAAGGTGAGCAGGATGCCGAGCGCCGTGAGAACCGCCGCCAGCGTGGCCGTCCGCCGGGTGCTGTTGGCGGCCACCGTGTAGAGGGCGACGAGGACACCGTAGTTACCGCCGGACTCGGCGTAGCCGAGCGCGCTGTAGAGCCCGATGCCCACCCCGGCCACGATCAGAACGGGCACCGGGTACCGACGTCGCACGGCCAGCGGCAGGGTCTGGGCGAGGATGAGGATCGCGCTCACGGGCGTGAGCGGGCCCGCCGCGACGGCCGTCAGCGGGCCGGACACGTTGCGGAGCCCGGCGACGAGGAGAGCCACTGCCGCGAGACCCAGGGCCAACGTCACGTCGACGACGTCCTGGTTCCATCGCACGCGCGCCCGGAGCGCGCCGAACCCACGCTGCATGTCGGCACCCTACGCCGGACGGGGCACCGCCGCATCATCCCCGGGGCCGACCGGCCTCCTCCCCGGTGATGAGGTGAGTCAGCACATCAGACGACCCACGAATCGGCATCGCGCATGACGAGCCGGCGGCCGCCCACGACCAGGATTTCGTGTGACAGAGCGGCCGGCTCCCGGCCGTTGGAGCGGAAGGAACCACGGATGCGACTCCTGCGCGATCTCGGGCGACGCAAGCTGCGCTCGACCCTCACCATTTCCGGAATCCTGATCGGCATCATGGCCCTCGTCGTCTTCGGCTCGATGGCCAGCAAGATCGGCTCGCTCGTGCAGGGCGGCAGCGACTACTACCGCAACAAGGTGGTGGTAAGCGCCAAGGGCGGCACGATGGGTTTCGGCGCGCCACTGGCGATCTCGACGGCGGCCCAGGTGGCCCACCTCTCCGGCGTGGACGTGGTCGTCCCGGGCGTGAGCCTGCTGCTCTCAGACGACACGAGCGGCGTCAGCATGGGCACCCCAGCCATGATCACGGGATCGATCGCCGGCGCCGATCGAAGTCGCGAGACCTTCCCCCTCCACTACGCCTCCGGTCGCGCGCTGACCGTGCGGGACGAGGGCTCCAACGTGACCGTCCTGGGATCGGATCTGGCGCGCCAGTACAAGATGCAGGTAGGTGACTCGATCACCCTGCGGGGCGAGTCGTTCACGGTCGTGGGGATCCTCGAGCCGACCCTCACCGCGCCTGACGGGGATGCCATGGTGCCCCTCGCCGCGGCCCAGCGCCTGTACCTCACCACCCTGCCCCCGCTCGTGGCGGGCAAGCTCAGTCCCTCGGAGGTGGCCACTGGGCTGACCGTCTACCCGGCCTCGGGCACCAGCCCTGCGACGATCGCCGCGGAGATCACGGCGGCCATCCCTGGCGTCTCCACCATGACGGGGGCGGACTTCGACAAGGAGATCGGCTCCTCCACCGCGATCCTCAACTCGATCCTGGTCGGCATCGGGCTCATCAGCCTGCTGGTCGGTGGGCTGTCGGTGGTCAACACGATGGCGATGTCGGTCGCCGAGCGCACCCGCGAGATCGGGATCAAGCGCGCGATCGGGGCCTCCCGCTGGCGGATCCGCCGCGAGATCGTGGCCGAGTCGGCCCTCATTGGTCTCATTGGCGGCCTCCTCGGCTTGGCCGTGGGCGCCCTCATCGTCTCTGTGGGCAACGAGGCCGGCCGCGCCTCGGGCACGATCCTCTTCGAACTCACGGCCGGCACGGCGATCTCCTCGGTCGCCTTCGCCACCGTCCTCGGCGCGTTCGCCGGGCTCGTGCCGGCGTGGCACGCCTCAGGCCTCGATCCGGTCACCGCGCTCCGCTACGAGTAGCGGGCAGCCTGCGAGCTGTCCGCCACCATCGACTTCAGGCGCGCGACGCGCGCAACGAAAGGGACTCACCACATGGCGCTCCTCGAGGGACGCAACCTCCGCAAGACCTACAAGCTCGGCCGGCACAACACGGTCGCCGCCCTCAAGGGTGTCGACATCGACGTCGAGGCCGGCGAGATGGTCGCCATCATGGGGCCATCGGGCTCGGGCAAGAGCACCCTGATGCACATCCTTGGCCTGCTCCATGCCCCGGATCAGAATCACGGCCCAGCGCCCGAGCTCCGCCTGGGCGGTCAGGACGTGGCTGCCCTGTCCGATGCGGCACGCACGCGGATCCGCGCCCGCACCATGGGGTTCGTGTTCCAAGACTTCAACCTGGTGCCCACCCTGACGGCCCTCGAGAACGTGATGCTGGCGGGTGAGTACGCGGGCATCCGCGGGTCTGCCAACCGAACTGCCGCCCAGGAAGCCCTCGCGCTCGTCGGGCTCGCCGACCGGGCCGGCCATCGACCGGCAGAGTTGTCAGGCGGCGAGCAGCAGCGGGTCGCCATCGCCCGGGCTCTCGCCTGTGGCCCCGAGATCGTCCTCGCCGACGAGCCGACCGGCAACCTCGACTCCGAACGGGCAGCCGAGGTCCTCGCGCTGCTGCGAACGTTCAACCAGGAGCGCGGCCAGACCGTCGTCTTGGTGACGCACGATGCCGAGGTCGGCGAGGCCTGCGACCGTGTCATCCGGATGCGCGACGGCCGGGTCCGGCACGCCATCACGGCCCCGTCGGTCTCCGCCGGCGCGACCGTGTCGGCGGCGCCGTCGATCGTGGTGCGGGCAGGGACCGGGATCTCCCTCGGCTGAGGTCAGGCGGCTGTTCGTCCGGTGGCGACCGAAGGCCCGCTCGGGGCGTGCCCCAGCGGGCCCTCGCCGTCCGCGGCCCCGGCCAGCGACTCGTGAGCGGAGCGGCAGTGCGCTCAGCGACCGGGTCTTCGCAAGCCACGATGTGGCGATGGTGTGGGGGCTGTTGAGGCTCATGCGTGCTTGCGGCGCCGTGCGAACCGACACGGCGACTCGTCATCTGACCGAAGCCGGGTGCCCATGACGCTCGGCCAGCCGGGAGGCATGGACGCCGGTGAACTTGTACCAGAGCCGCCTTGAGCTGACGTGGACCAACAAGCCAGTGCGGCTGCTCGCTCACGAGGACGGCCGGTACGAGTGGAGTAGGGCCGAGCCCTTACGGACGATCGTGCGGGTCGTGGCCCTGGGGAAGGGACGGCGGCTGGCCGTTGCAGGCTGACTCTCGCGGGCGCGCGTCGCGACCCCACCGTCATGCGCTGCGCACCGCCGCGGTGAAATGGCCCCTCGCTCAGAGATGCCAGTGCCGTAGCGGCGCCTCGTGCAACGACGTGCGCGCCAGCTGCGAGCGAAGATGATCGGTGGCGCGCGCTGCGTGCCAGGAGGCGAGCGGGTCGGGGCGCGGCGACAACCGACCGCCGCGCAAGCTCAGGGACAACGGCAGGCCACACGGCCGCGGAGCACGCCGGCGATGCACCCGACGAGGCCAGCTTCGTGCCTCAACCGGTCATCGCCGACGGCATGTCGGGGTTATTGCCCGCGCTGACGTCCTCGGGTCCGGTTTCCGCGCCGACCACGCGGTGCAGCTCCCGGGCCGTCGACACAGCCAGCGCGGCCGCCCGCGGGAGCGCCGCCCGGACAGCGGCAGTGAGATCGAGGCCGACCGCGATCTCACCGGGCTGGATGCCCACCAGCGCGATCTGCTCAGTCAGCGTGCCGGCCAGCTGGCCCGCGGCGAGCAGGTCCCCGATCCCGACCTGGTGCGGCGAGACGTGGTTTGCGAGCGTCCCATGGAGCGCGTCACCGCGGAGCACCGCGACGTCACCTGCGGCGCCATGGAGGTTGACGGCATCGATCAGCACGACTGCGCACGCATCCTCGATCATCGGCAGCAAGTCGAGGCCAAGGGCCCCGCCATCCACTACCCGGGTGCGCGGTGGAAGCGTGCCGGGTCGCTCCTCGCTCGCTTGCCCCACCAACTCGGCAGCGCGCACGCCCGCGCCCTCATCCCGGAGCAGGAGGTTCCCGATCCCGATCACGGGGTTCTTCTCGGCCATCGGCGCACGATGCCGAGCAGCTCCGCCGGATCCGAGTACCCACCAGTCGGAGCTTAGGCTTCGCAAACAGCCGATGTGGTCATGGCCGAGATGTGAGCGGGATCCTCTCCATCCGTTCGGTATGCAACCAGCACCGCCTCCGTCTCGAACTCGAGCAGGTGACCGAATTCGACAAGCTGGCCACCGGCCGCCGAGAGCTCGAACAGGGTGCGCCGGCACGCTTTCAGCAGCGTCAGCGACGTTACGGATCGACATGTGTCCGCGTGTCCTCGTCCAGATACGTCCGTGACACCGGAGCTGGACGCGGGGTGAGGCGCGAGCGGGGCTGAGAACGGCGCGAGAGCCCTCGCTACGCTGGGAGTGTCAGCAACCAGCAGCACACGGAGGCTC
>JBKQRF010000105.1:0-4289 GCA_052144055.1 Candidatus Limnocylindrales bacterium | reverse complement strand
CTGGCTGCCAAGCCCATCATCGACATGCTCCTCGTCGTCGCCGACTCGGCCGACGAGCCAGCGTACCTGCCGGCGCTCGAGGCCGTCGGCTACGTCCTTGTCATCCGCGAACCCGACTGGCACGAGCACCGCGTCTTCAAGGGCCCGGACACGAACATCAACATGCACGTCTTCTCCGCCGGCAGCCCGGAGATCGACCGCATCCTGCTGTTCCGGGCGCTTACCGGAGACCGCCTCCCGACGCAAGTGCGGCGGCCGACGTGGCGCGCGGCTGCCCCGCCCGGTCGAGCGTCCCAACACCTATCAACGACGCCGCGAAGCACGGTGCGAGGGTGGTCTTGAAGCCCGTCGGTGCCTTCCCCGAGAGACGAGAGGGTTCGGCGCGTGGCGTTGCGCTCGTGGCGCTCACTAAGGCCTCAACGGGGGCCGCCGCGCCCCAGGACTGCGACCGCCACCGCCAGGGTGGTCAGGACCGCCAAGAGGGGAAGGATCGTCCAGGCCAGCTCGAGGCCAAAGGCAGTGTGCGCGGCCCCACCGAGCGACCCCCGGGTCCGCACCAGGTCGCCAGCCAAGCGCGCGTGGACCACCACGAAGACCGCGCCGGCCGCGACGAGCAGGATCTGCGCCACCGTCAAGGCTGCGTTGCTCCTGGTGCCCGCTTGGGTGATGGTCGGGCCGACTCGCAGCCTATCGACTGCACCCCGGGTATCGACTGCACCCCGACGCCTCACACTTCCCGGACTGCACCGGTCGTTGTCTCGGCCGATCGCGCGAACCTCGCGCCTGACCCGGAACTATTGCGCGGTCCCCGATCCGCACCACGCACGGCAAGCAGCCCCGATTTCGTCAAGGAGGGAAACGTAACAGAGGCTCGCAGACCGGCGACCACCGGGGGTAGTGCCGCTTCGACCGTCCCCGCGCTCAAGGTGGCCTGCCGGGCGTGGACGCGCGACGCCCCTGAGGCAGTGTCGAGGGGCGCCTCGCGCCGACACGTCTCAGCGGCCGGTGCGGCAATCATGCACGTGCTACCCTCGCGTCCTGTTTTCGGCCTCCTCGTTCCCCGATGGACGACAGACCCCACTGGGCGCGAGCGAACCGGGGCCGCACGACAGACCCCGGTTCGTCCTTTACTCCTCTGGCCGAGCGATGCCCGACACGTCGCGGACCCGCCAGCCACATATGGCGCTCCGGCGAGCCGCGGCTCACGGGCCACCATGACTGGCAGGCGGTCGCTCCTACTGGCGCGTGGGCGGCGGCGGCGTCCGCGCTCGTCACGTCCGCCGCCTCAGCCAACTCCGAGCGGGCCTCAGGCTTCGGACGGGCAGCGCGGCACCGCTCATGCCTCTGCGGGCTAGTGCTCCTCCTCGCGAAGACGGGTGCGTAGTGGGACGTCGTCGCCCGAGATGCTCGCGCGGGCTCGGTCGAGGCTGTCGGCCTGCCGCTGCTTGGGCCCGTGGCCGGTGACCTCCCAGTGGGCCAGCAGACCTGCTCGGCGCCGGAACGTCAAGCCGCACCCGACGCAGACCAACGGGTCGCTCGCGTCGACGGGACGGGCCATCGGCCGGGACAGGTGTGGGTCCGTTGGTGGGCACGTTCGAGGCCATCTCCACCGAGGATGGGCAGACTGGAGCACGATTCTGCGCTCGCCGTGGATCGCTGCTCGGGCAGCGACGGGCGCAACAGGCAGCCCCGGTACCCCGGGCTCTACGCCTGCCCTGTTCGGAACTGCTGGGCAAGGGCACGCAGGGCGATGGCCTCCGTCTCGCCGAACGCGTCTGCCCACGGCTTAGCGTCACTGCTCCGGGCCGTGGAGCGCGCGTAGACGGCCCACATCCGATCCGTCTCGCGCCACATCGGGCGCAGCACGACCCAGTCGGTGGGCAGCACGGCGTACACCTCGGCCCACGCGGCATCGCGCTCGCCGAGCATCGGACGGTGTCATCCCTCCGCAGCGTGCCCCGATGGCGGCGCCCCCTCCTCGCCGCCAGACGGCAGTATCGTCCCGCGCGAGCCGGGTGACTTCGGCGCCATGCAGGCAGGACCTCCGACTCCCTGTATCGCGACAAGGCCAGCGCTGTCCGCGTGCCGCCAGTGGCAGGCAGCGCATCCAGCGCACCTGCATGATTGGCCGCACCGGCCGCTGAGACGTGTCGGCGCGAGGCGCCCCTCGACACTGCCTCAGGGGCGTCGCGCGCCCACGCCCGGCAGGCCACCTTGAGCGCGGGGACGGTCGAAGCGGCACTACCCCCCGGTGGTCGCCGGTCTGCGAGCCTCTGTTACGTTTCCCTCCTTGACGAAATCGGGGCTGCTTGCCGTGCGGCGGCTCCGGTTCGCCTTTCCTCAGAGTCGAGCGAGAGCCCCTGGCGCCTGGAGCTCCTGGCACAGCGGGGAGCAGCGCCAAGCGTGGCTCCCATCGAGGCTTGCACCGTTCGCCTGTCGCGTGGACCACAGATGACGGATCCGGCGTGGTGCGGATCTCGACACGTGTCCCTTTGCGACCATCGGCCCTATCGTCCATCGCGGGTGACGCGCGAACCTGCGCAGACGGCCGGCCCATTCTCCGCTGAGCGCTCCTGCCCTGGACCACAAGAGCAGCATGACCGCGCACGGCATCATCGCCACGCCACCGGTGCAGGGGTCTGGTCGCGAACCGCCCGGGCTGCCCCACCGGCCGGCCTGCATGACCGGCGGCGAGCTCGTCGGCTGGAGCGAGACGAACGCACTCTTCGGAGGCAGCCTGCGGCCGGCGAGTCCCTGCGAGGACTGCACCCTGGCCTTCGCCGAGGAGATGCGCGTCGAGGGCCACTGCAACGGCATGCCGGCCGAGCGGGCCCTGTCCCGGCCTGTCTGAAACGTCCATGACGCAGCCGCCGAGTGCTGCTCCGCTCCGGCTCTTGGTGGTGGACGACCACGAGGTCGTGCGCCAGGGTCTCGTGTCCCTGCTCGAGCGACGCGGAGGGTTCCGGGTCGTGGCGCAGGCGGGAACCGCCGCCGGAGCGATCGAGGCCGCCCGCACGTACCGGCCCGACCTCATCGTCATGGACGCCCGGCTGCCCGACGGCTCGGGCATCGACGCGACCCGCGAGATCCGCGCTGAGCAGCCCCAAATCCGAGTCATCATGCTTACGAGCTACGCCGACGAGGAGGCGCTGTTTGCCGCCATCATCGCCGGGGCCAGCGGCTACCTCTTGAAGCAGATCCGCGCGCGCGACCTAGTCGCCGCCCCTCGAAGCCGTGGGACGCGGTGAGTCACTCCTCGACCCGGCCGTCACCGAGCAGGTGCTCGAGCGCATCCGGCGCATCGCGAACGGCACGTACCAGGACGAGCTCGGAGCCCTCACCCCCCAGGAGCAGAAGATCCTGTTGCTCGTGGCGGAGGGGAAGACCAACAAGGAGATCGGGGCCGAGATCTTCCTCTCCGACAAGACCATCAAGAACTACGTCAGCAGCATCCTCGCCAAGCTCAACTTGCGGCGCCGGACCCAGGCGGCGGCCTTCGTCGCCCGCCGCCGACTGCCCGGCGCGCAATAGGCGCGAGGCGATCAGCCCTCGGCCGCCGCGGCGTTCATCGACCGCTTGGACGGGCGCCCGGAAAGCAAGCCTTGCCCGCGACTCACACTCTCTGCTCAGTTCACGCCGGCGCAAGACCGCCCCGAAAGGCGCGCGCTTTTCGGGGCACGTGGAGAGAGTGAACCTGACGCACTGTAGAGAAGACGAAGAGCGCCAGCTACACGGCCGGTGCTCTTCCCGCTTGTGGGACATGGTCAGACGGACGAGCCGACGCTGCTCAGGATGCCGCTGAGCTGGCTGCCAAGGAAGATGAGCACGACGATCGCACTGATCGAGATGGTCGCCGATCGCGCCGACTCATCGCTGCTCCCTCAGGGCTCGAAGCGCCGGAAGACCGCTACGGCGTTCTGCCCACCGAACCCGAACCCGTTGACGATGGCCGTGTCGACGCGCCGCCGGCGCGCCACGAGCGGGACGTAGTCGAGGTCGCAGTCGGGGTCGGGGTTCTCTAAGTTGGTCGTGGGGGGATCACACCTTCACAGATCGACGACACTGCCACCAGCGCACTTGCCACCCCCGCGCCCCCATCAGGTGACCGATCATCGATTTCGGGGAGGTGATCGCCACCCGACGGGCATGGTCGCCGAATGCCGTCTTGATCGCGCGCGTCTCTGTCACGTCGTTGAGCGGCGTCGACGTGCCATGCGCCACGATCAGGTCGACTTCGTCGGGGGCGACTCCCGCATGCCGAAGCGCCAGGCTCATCGCGCGCGCCGCGC
>JBKQRF010000104.1:0-3112 GCA_052144055.1 Candidatus Limnocylindrales bacterium | reverse complement strand
ACGTTCTGAGACCACGCCTTCCCGGCGGAGGCCAGGCGCACCACACACGAGGGGCTCGAGGGCCGCACCGCCGGGCGACCCGCGCTATGTCGAGCGGCTGAGACCCTGCACGATCCCGCGATCGTGCGGTGTGCCCTCGGACCCCGCGACGAGCCGCATCGGGCCTCCCAGCTGGGACGTCTCGATGTCGGGCGCCGTCGCCACCACTATGGCGGAGTCGCGTTCTCTTCATCCCAGGCACAGCCACCAGACCGTCCCCGACGCCCGTGCGCAAATCGTGAGATCGTTGCACGAGCAACTGCTAGGCGATGCGCGCGCGGGAGAACGAGATGCCCGACTGGGACCCAGAAGCCTTCACGAAAGCCCTCATCGCAGACTTGCGCGAGCACGCCGGCCAGGTGACGAGCGGACCCATGGCGGGGCAGACGCTCCTGATCCTGACCACCACTGGGGCGAAGACAGGCCAGCCAAGAGTGGCCGTGGTGACCGCCACGCGAGATGGCGACGCCTACGTCGTGGCCGGCTCCAAGGGCGGAGCGCCCACCGACCCGTCCTGGTTCAGCAACCTGCGGGTCAACCGGCTCGTCACCATCGAGGTGGGCGGGCAGACACTCCAGGCCCGGGCCACGCTCGCCGAGGGTGCCGAGCGCGATCGGCTGGGGGCGCGCCACGTGGCGGCCTACCCGGCATTCGGTGAATACCCCGCGAAGACCGACCGCGTGATTCCGATGGCGCGGCTGACGCCGGTCCGCTAGGGCGGTTCGCCCATCGGCCCTGGTCGAGGGTCACCGCCGGCCCCGTCCGAGGCACACGTCGGGCAGCGCGGGTCACGGCGCACGTGCAGTACGTCGAACGACACGTCGAGGGCGTCGTAGACGAGGAGCCGGCCGATGAGCGGCTGCCCGATGCCCAGGAGGAGCTTAAGGGCCTCCGCCGCCTGCAGCACGCCTATGACGCCCGGCACTACGCCGAGGAGCCCGGCGACGGGAGCGAGCTCGGGCGGTGGTGGGCTCGGGTAGAGGCAGCGATAGCAAGGACCCTGCGGTGGCCAGCAGACCGTGAGCTGGCCCTCGAAGCGCAGGATGCTCGCGTGGACGAGGGGAATGTGGGCCCCGACGGCAGCCTCGTTGAGCGCGTAGCGGCTGGCCAGGTTGTCGGTGCAGTCGAGCACGACGTCATAGCCGGCCACGAGTCCTGCCGCGCTCGCCTCGGTCAGCCGCTCGGAATGCTCGATGACCTGGACGTCGGGCGTCAGGGCGTGGATCGCCGAGGCGGCCGAGGCCGTCTTGCGCTCGCCTACTCGATCGGTGGTGTGCAGGATCTGGCGCTGCAGGTTGCTGAGCTCGACCCGGTCATGGTCCACGAGGCCGAGGGTGCCCACCCCTGCCGCGGCGAGATAGAGCGCGGCCGGTGACCCGAGGCCGCCCACACCGATGAGGAGCACGCGGGAGTTGAGCAGGCGGGCCTGGCCGTCGGGCCCGACCTCGGGCAGCTGGAGATGGCGACGGTACCGCTCTGTCTGGTCTGGCCTGAACACTGCCGCTCCTCCGTAGCGCCGCGCCCGCTGCGGACGGGCTCTGCCTCGATGGTAGGGCAGACACATGAAGGAGGCGTGGGTGCAGTCGAGCCGCATCACCATCAGAGGATGGTGGCTGATGGCTACCCGACGGCCCCGACTGATACGCTCTCTCTGAGTGGCTCAAGGAGGTTCGATGCTCCTCGTAATACTGGGCGCCGGCGCCTCCCATGACTCGATCGGCAACCCTCTCCCCGCGCCGGAGGAGGTGTGGGCTCCGCCACTAACTCGCAAGCTCTTCGGCGCGCCCAACTTCCTCCGCATCCTGAACGACTTTCCCGCTGCGCGTGGCCTGGCTGAGGAGGTGAGGCATGCCCTCGCCGCGGCCGAAGGCGCAACGACGCTCGAGGATGAGTTGGAGCGCGCGGAACGAGAGGCCGAACGCGATCCCCTCAGACGGCGCGCATTGGTCGCCATGCGGTTCTACCTGCAGCAGTTGTTCAAGCGGTGCAGCGAGGACTGGCTCGAGTCCCAGGCGGGGTTGACCAACCACCAGTGGCTCGTTCGCACGGTCGAGCTGTGGCGGGCGTCGCGGGACGAACCCGTCGTGTGGGTGACGTTCAACTACGACACCGTTCTTGATACCGCCATCGAGGACCACTATGGCGTTGACCTGGCCGGGACGGCGGACATGCAAGCGTACGTCGCGAGCCCACGGTTCGTCCTCATCAAGCTTCACGGCTCATACAACTGGGCCACGCGAACCAGCCTTGCGCCGGGGACTTCATGGCAGGACAGCCTGAATCGTCTGATCCACGAGGCGGGCAACTACAACGTCATCGGTCCGATCCGTCACCTTCCCCGAGAGTCAGGCCGCCGCGTCCACGTAGCCGACTTCGTGGAGCACGTTCAGCCAGGCGTCGATCTCCTATCACTACCCGCCATCGCCATTCCACTGCGGAACAAGGCCGAGTTCGTGTGTCCGCCCGACCATGTAGCTCGGCTCGACGCGCTCCTGCCGAGCGTTGACCGAGTCCTCACCATCGGTTGGCGCGGTGCGGAAGTCGCCTTCTTGGAGCGCCTGAACACGATTCGGGAAGGAGCGATGTTCTGGGTCGTGGCCGCTGGTCCTGACGGCGCGGATGAAACGATCCGGAACATCAGGGACGCTGGCGTGCCCGGTAACTTCCAGCGCGACCACAGCAAGGGCTTCAGCGAGTTCAGGGAGTCCGCCGGCGACCTGTCGCGCGTGCTGGGTTGATCCTTGCAGCGCGACCCATCTGTTTGGTGCGGGCGCGCTCACGAGCTGCTGAAGGGGCTGGTGCATCCTCATCAAGGGTGGTGCCGCGGCGCGCTCGTCGTCGGCGCCTACCACAGCGCAATGCACCCAGTCACCGTCCCCGCCAATGCTGAACTACTACGATATCGGCGTCGAATCCCTGATGTGGAGAGCCCGTGGCGCGCATCAAGTACGTGTCGGTGACCGATCTCGTGCCGCCCAAACCGAAGGAGCGTCCGCTCTCGCCGCGCCAGCTGGCCGCCCGGCAGCGCGAGGCCGAATATGAGAAGGCGATCGCGAAACTCACTGCTGGCAAG
>JBKQRF010000103.1:0-10753 GCA_052144055.1 Candidatus Limnocylindrales bacterium | reverse complement strand
GAACATCCCTGTGGCATGCGACCGGGCCTCAGCCGACTTCATGATCTCGTCGCCGCTGATGGAAAGCGCATACCAGCGCCGGCTGCCGGACTATCACGCCTACATCGACCGCTACGTCACCCCGCCCTGATGAGGTCGCGACAGGGCGCCTCTCGCTCCGGGCAGGCGGACCCTTGTCCGTCGCCGCGGCGCCGATAGCCGTGGCTGCGGCGGCGGACTCCAAGGCGCTCGAGGGCCACGAAGAAGCGCCCGCGCCCTCCCGCACACCGAGGGAGGAGGTCCGCGACGCATCGCAAACCAGATCACCCGAGCGCCTGTTGGCCGACCTCAACGAGGCCCAGCGCGAGGCCGTCCAGGCGACGAGTGGTCCGCTGGCCGTCCTGGCTGGGGCCGGCTCGGGCAAGACGCGGGTGGTCAGCCGTCGCGCCGCCTACGCCATCGAGACCGGCGTCGTGCCGCCCGATCAGATCCTGCTGGTGACCTTCACCGACAAGGCGGCCGGCGAGATGGTCGAGCGCATGTCCGCCTTGGGCCACCCGCGCGTCATGGCGCGCACGTTCCACGCCACCGCGCTGGCACAGCTGCGCTTCTTCTGGCCCACCCGGCACGCTGGAGAGGAGCTGCCGCACGTCTTGCCGTCCAAGCTCGAACTGATAGTGCCGCTCGCCCGCCGGCTGCCCGGTGGCTACCGCTTCACGCCCGCCAAGGACCTCGCCGATGTCATCGAGTGGGCCAAGGTGCGCCGCATTCCCCCCGAGCGCTGGGTCGAGGATGGGCAGGACCGTGCGCCCATCCCGCCCGAACTCTTCGCCAGGCTCTATCGCGACTACGAACGGGCCAAGGTGCGCGCCGGGCGCCTCGACTTCGAGGACATGCTGGTCCAGACGGTCGAGCTCCTGGAGACCGACGCGGCGGCCGCCGCGACCGTGCGCGCGCGTAAGCGCTGGTTCATGGTCGATGAGTATCAGGACACCAACTCGCTCGCGGAGCGGCTCTTGGAGCTCTGGCTCGGCGACTCGCCCGATCTCGCGGTAGTGGGCGACCCCGACCAGACCATCTACACGTTCACCGGCGCCTCGCCCGAGTACCTGCTGCGCTTCGCCGAGCGCCACACGGGTGCCCGCACCATCGCCCTCACCGACAACTACCGCTCGAGCCCGCAGATCCTCGCCGTGGCCAATCGGCTCATCGGGCCGGGAACCCGAGGGCCGCTCCATGCCACGAGACCCCCCGGACCTGCGCCCACCATCCATCGGCATGCCGACTCCGATGCCGAGCTCAGGGCCCTCGTGGCCGGGATCAGGGGTGCCATTGCCTCCGGTGTGCCCCCCGCCGAGGTCGCGGTGCTGGTGCGCATCAATGCCCAGCTGCCAGCAATCGAAGAGGCCCTGACCCGAGCCGGCATCGGCTTCTTGGTGCGTGGCCAGCGGTTCTTCGAGCGGACCGAGGTGCGCCAGGCGCGACACCTCCTGAGCCAGGCGCATCTCACCGAGATCGGGCCCCAACTCCTCGCGAGCATCCGGGGCCTGTTCGTCGACGAGCTCGGGCTGGCCGAACCGACCGACGAGGCCGGCGACGAAGCTCGGGAGCGCGCGGCGGCCCTGGAGCTACTGCTAGACATCCTCGCCGACCTGGCTGCCCGAGATCCGACGCTCACCTTGGCGAGCGTCCGCGCCGAGCTCGACCGACGCGATGCCACGGAAGCGGCTGCAGTTCAGTACGGCGTGAACCTGCTCACCTATCACCGCGCCAAGGGCCTCGAGTGGGACGCGGTGTTCCTGCCGGCCCTTGAGGAAGGGCTGCTGCCGGTCCGCCAAGCGAAGGACGAGGAAGCGGTCGCCGAGGAACTTCGACTCCTCTACGTCGGAGTCACGCGGGCGCGGCGCCACCTGACGCTCTCGTGGGCGGCCCGTCGATCGACCCCTGGCGGCAAGGTGGCTGCGCGCCAACCTTCCCGGTTCCTCGTCGCGCTAGCCCTCCGGTCCTCCGAGCCGGTCCGGCCGGGTGTCCAACGCCCCGAGCACCAGCCGGCGACAGCCCCCGACCTGGCGCTCCTCGGACGGCTGCAGAGCTGGCGGCGCGAGCGCGCACACCGGGACGGCGTGCCTGCCTATGTCGTCGCGGAGGACGCCACGCTGGCGGCCATAGCCGAGTCACACCCGGCCTCGATCGAGGCTCTTCGCCACGTCCGAGGGATCGGGCCCGTCCGGCTGGAACGGTATGGGGCGGAGATCCTCACGCTCACAGAGCGCGCCAAGTAGCCGTCGACGACACAGCCGCACTCGCGATCGCGCCGGTCTACTGGTGCAGCGAAAGCCGGTCCGCTGCGCACAGGCTTGGTCGCTGTTCGCGCGCTCGTGTGAGCCCAGCCGGTTTGGAGGCGCCCACCTCGCCTGACGCGGTCACAGTCACCACGCCCCTGTCTGAGTGGCGCTGTTCTTGGCCCCGTGCGCCTGCGTGATTGGCTCGGGACGGCCCAGTAGATAACCCTGGCCGTTGGGGATCTCCAGGCTTACCAGGGTTGCGAGTTCCGCCTGCGTCTCGATCCCTTCGGCGATGAGGCTGCACCCAAGAGAGTCGGCGAAGTGACGGAGCCCGGCGAGGAGCGCCTGGCGGGCCGGATCGGAGTCGATTCCAGCAACCAAGGAGCGATCGATCTTCACCATCTGCGGGCGGAGCTCCAGGATGTGGCGCAGACTGGCGAACCCGGCCCCGGCGTCGTCGACGGCAATCTGGACCTCTGGGCCGAGCTTTGCGACTGCCTTGCGAAAGGCCGGGTAGTCAGTGATCGCCTGGTGCTCCGTCACTTCGAGCACGAGCCGCCCGGAGAAGCCAGCCACGATCGATCGGAGCGGCTCGCCGGCCACAATGACCGCGGGTGAAAGGTTCACGTTCAGCCAGGGCCGAGGCGGCAGGGCCGTCGCGGCCTCGAGCACCGCACGCAGAGCGGCAAGCTCGAGCTCCGTCCCCAATCCGAGGCCGGCTGCCTCTCGGAACAGCTCCTCGGGTGCCGTGCCGTCGGCAAAGCGGGTGAGCGCCTCGTAACCCACGACCTCGAGATCCGCGAGTTCGACGATCGGCTGGAAGACCGGCTGGAAGGCCGCTTGCTCGATGATCGCCCGAATCCGCTCGCGGGCGTGGCTCAGCTGTGCCTGGGAAGAGATCGACGGCCCGAGTGCCGCGCCCGCGATGGCGGCGAACTCGACGAGGGCCGGCAATCGCTCGACGAGCCGATCGGCCGCGTCGGGCTCGGCTGAGCTGAGTTCCAGCAGGCCAACCATGTCTTGATCTACTCGCAGAGGTGCGTAGGCCAGGGCGCGCACGCCGAGCTCTTGGAAAGCGCGGTTGAAGGGGTGGCCCCGCTCCGCGGTCCAACTCTCCACCCACGGACCTTCCAGCGCCCGAGCTTGCAGGTGGCGTGTGCGGGCCACCGCGAGCCGACGAGGCAGGATGCTCCGGCCATCGGCTGCTGCGGCCCCGATGGGGGTGGCACGGCCGTCGAGATCGAACGTGAGCAGGAGCGCCGTGGTCGCCTCAGGCAACCTCGTGACCTGCCGACAGACCGCTTCGGCGGTCTCCTCTGGAGTAGCCCGCGGGTGCAGTGCGGCAAGGGCCTCCGCCACAAGGGCCCGCTCTCGTGCGCGCAACTGCTCACGGGCCTCGGCTTCCCGCTCCGCCGTCACCTCACGCTTGACAGCGACGTAGCTCACCGTTGCCCCAGTCTCGTCGCGCACGGGCGATATCACGGCCTCCTCGGTGAAGAGCGAGCCGTCCTTGCGGCGGTTGACGAAGTCTGCGACCCAGACCCGGCCGTCGATGAGCGTTCGCCACATCGCATCGTAGAAGGCGGACGATTGGAGGCCGCTCTTGAGGAGGCGGGGGTTTCTGCCAACAGCCTCCTCGCGGGTGTACCCGGTGACCCGCTCGAAGGTCGGGTTCACGTACTCGATGGTTCCCGCCGTGTCGGTGATGACGACGGACTCGCCTGCCTGTTCGATAGCCGCTGCTAGGCGCCGCCGCTCTGCTCCGGCCGACGCCGCCGCCTGCCGGCTGCGCAGGGCGCCGATGCCGTAGGCGAGGTCGTCGGCGAGTTCCCCGAGAAGTGCAATCTCCTCGTCGTCGAAGGCATCTGACTCGGCCGCGTAGATGACCAGGGTGCCGAAGACGACTCCCGTGTCGCGGAGCGGGAATGCCGCTGCGGATGCGTAGCCGCGCGCGAGCGCCTGGGTCCGCCAGGGGGCCATCGTAGGATCGGTGGCGATGTCGCGGCTGACCACGCTGCGGCCTTCCCGCACCGCGATACCGGCGGGCCCCAGTCCGCGCTCGGTGTCCAGCCAGCTGATCGCCACGTCCGCGAGGTACCCTGCCTCGTGACCGGCGTGGGCCACGGGGCGGACAGTCCCGGCGTCATCGATCTCCCGGTAGCCGACCCAGGCGAAGCGATATCCGCCCGCCTCGACCACGGTCTGACAGATCGCTGTGACGAGGGCTGGCTCGCTCTCCGCGCGCACGAGCGCCTGGTTCGCCGCGCTGCGCGTGCGCAGCACGCGGTTGAGCCGCGCCAAGTTCGCCGCGGCACGCTGCTGGTCGCTGACGTCGCGTGCCACGCCTTCGACGGCGACGAGGAGCCCCTGTTCGTCGAATACTGGGGTGCTGCGTTGCTCGAGCCAGACCCAGTGGCCGTGCGCATGGCGCAGTCGCAACACCACGGCATCGGCGACTCGCGGCCCACCAGGTTGGGGTGCGAGCAGGTGGTGGTCATCGGGATGAACTAGGTGCGCCATGAGTCCCGGGTCGGCGTAGAAGGCGTCGGGTGAAACGCCGAGCACTTTCTCGACGGCAGGGCTTACGTACTCAAAGCCGGGCGTCGGGGAAACCCGGTAGCGCGAGACGATGTCCACGGCGTGGTCGGCGAGGAGACGAAAGCGGGTCTGGCGCGCGTCAAGCTCGGCGGCCTGCGCCGCGCGGTGGACGTCGTTGCGACGCACCATCACGGCCACCGACCCGCCGTCACGTCCATGGACACCCAGCTCTTGAGCGTGGCGACGAATATCAAGGCGCCGGCCGCGGGGCAGAGCACGTCCATCGGGTGTTGGGAAGCGCGATCGCGATGACCGCGCCAGCAACGAAGCCAGTCACGATAATCCGCGAGGAGAGTGCGGGCGCCCGGCTCCCGCGAGGTCCCATCTTCACTCTCCTCCTGTGGGGAGCGGCACGTCGCACCCACGTTCGGTCTTCGATGCCGCTAAGCCGGCCCTAGCTCGACGGTGCGTGCCGCGATCTCCGAATCGTCGGCCACGGATGTGATGGCTATTCGCCAGTTGCCTCCTCAGTATATGCGCACTTGACTCAGACCGGGCCCCGGCCGGCTAGAGGTTTAGGGCCGTGCTGGACCAGGGCGAGCGCGCGTTATCCAGGGTTGGGCGTCTTGAGTCGGCGGTGCCAGTCCGTGGACCCGCGCGCCTGTGATCGGCACGGCAGCGCCGCGCGCACGCCAAGCGACTGTGAACCGCGCCGACCCAGAGTGTGCGTGCCTTAAGCCGGCAGTTACGGGCGAACCGCGGATCAGCAGGACGCGGCGCCGATCCGCGGTTCGTGTGCTCACCACACCCTCTTGGTGGCGTCGAGGGGTCTTCTCAGTGTGGGTAGGGTGCTCCGCCGCCCCCCGCGAGAGCGGTCGCGACGGCGCCCAACGCGAGGATGCTGGCCAAGAACCAGGCGGCCACGAACGGGCGGACACGAGCAACCTGAGCGAACACGAGTCTCTCTCCTTTCGATCGTCCGCCGGAGGTCCGAGGCAGGCGCTGGCTTGGACGGCGGGCGCGACCGGATGCTACTGTTGCTGTATGCGAGAGTCAAGTATTACTAAACAACGAGCGGAGTCTTCATCGATGACGGGGGCCCTGGAGCTGGGGTCGCGCATCCGTGACCGTCGTCGGGCGCTCGGGCTCACACAGACCGAGCTTGGGGAGCCATTGACCAAGGGGTTCGTCTCTGCGGTAGAACGCGGAAGGTCGCTACCGTCGCTGGCCGCGGTATGCCTCTTTGCCCTCAGGCTGGGGACGAGCGTCGACTCGCTCGTCTGCGGTGTTGAGGGTCTAGTGACCGAGCGGTACACTGCCAGACATGACAGCCACGACACGCCGTCGCGTGATGGTGGATCAAAGCCTGCTCGCGCGGCAGATCGGCGCGCGCCTTCGTGAGGCGAGGCTGTCAGCCGGACTGACCCAGCAACAGTTGGCGCAGGGGCGCTACACAAAGGCGTACGTGAGCGCGCTCGAGAACGGCCACTCGCGGCCCTCGATGGCCGCCCTGTCCTTCTTCGCCGAGCGCCTCGCCGTGCCGACGAGCCGATTCATCGGCGACGGGGCAAAGAGCTGGACGCGGCTGGAAGCCGACTTGGTACTGGCTGCCGGGCGCTGGGCCGACGCAGTTGACGCCTATCAGGCCCTTCTCGAGGAGGCACCTGATGCCGCGCAGCGGGCGGAAGAGCTGCTCGGGCTCGCCGAGGGGCTGGCGGGGCTGGATCGCGGGGCCGAGGTCGCGGCGGCCGCCGGCGAAGCCGCTCACCTGTTCTCGGTAGCGGGCCGAGAAACGCAGGCCGCCCTAGCCCGATATTGGCTCTCCTGCGGTGAGTACCAGCAGGGGAACACGAGCGAGGCGACGGCCATCCTTCGCAGCATCCTCGAACAGGTGCGGACTGGACTACGCGTAGAGCCAGACTTCGAAGTCCGTGTGCTGACCGCGCTGGCCAGCAACGCTTCGCGGGATGGCAACCACTCAATCGCGCTGGCCTACCTCGAGGAGATCCGTGGCCTGGCCGACACGCTAGACGATCGTCGGCGCGCGGCGTACTTGTTCAATCTCGCCTACAGCTACGGCGAGACGGGCGACTATGAGGCGGCTATCAGGACAGGCATTGCCAGCCTCGCCCTGTTCCGCGCAACCGAGATGGAGTTCGAGACAGCCGGCCTCGAGAACGGCCTGGCGCTCTCGTACCTGGCGCTCGAGAACACGGAGAAGGCTGCGGAGCTGGCGGCGAGCTCACGTGGTCGGTTCGAGCGTCTCGGCGATGAACGATGGCTGGCGCATGTCCTTGACACGCAGGCCCGCGTCGCGCTGGCGCGGGGCGCATACGACGAGGCCCTCCGCCTGGGGCACGAAGCACTCGGCCGAGCACAACGGACGGCCAATGAGAACGCCACCATCGATGCGCAGCTGACCATCGCGCGCACCGAGGTCGCGCGGCGCCAGACCCACGAAGCTCTGGAGTGGTACGAGCGTGCCGCGGCGTCTGCTCGTCGCCTGGCTGTACCGCAGGCGCGTGTGCGCGAGGTGCTTGGCGAATGGGCTGACTTGCTTTCCAACGCAGGTGAGCACCAGAAGGCGTTCGAGATGCTACGAGAGGCTCTGAAGGGCCGCTGAGCCCGGGGATCGGAACTCCCACACGGGCCGCGGCGCAGGGCCTCGGGGCTATCACGCTCTTGGGTGGGGCGGCCGATTTGGCGCGGCGAAAGGGGAAGCCCACGCGGGTCCGAGAGGTCCTCGCCGAGTACGCCGACAGGCTCGTCTCCGTACGGCGACCCCAAACACGACGGCGCATTCCGCCGCTGATGTCTAGCGAGCAGGCACCGGGTGGGGCCGGGGCGGTGTGCACCGTCATCACCCCGCGATCGTGCCGATGGCGACCCGACCGGCGACGCCGCACCCCTACGCGATGCGCGAGACGGCGGCGGTCAAACGCAGCCAGATGGCGTGGATAACGTCACTGTACTTTGTGGATAAGTCTACTTGACCACTCTTGGGACCGTTTGTAGCGTAGGCCGGGTCACGATCAGGCGCGCGTGGCTAGGCGTGGGCGTCTTAATCCCGCGGCGCCGAGCGTCTCGTGGGCAGCAGGCGAGACTCGAAAGTGCACGAATCGGCGGCTGGTCAGCGCGACATGGCGCGAGTGCCCCGAAGCGCGAGGTGTAGGCAACGTCTGCGGGACTCCCAGATCGTCTCGGCCGGCAGGAACCTCGAGGGGCAGAAACAACTCGCCGCGACCATGGGCAGGGGTGGGGGCGTCGGAGCCCCGTCCACAGCGCGATCGTGAGCTGGGCCACTGTGGCTGCTGTGTGAGCGGGGGAGTGGGAGCGTCATCATGAACTACAAGCTCGGCAAACTTCCGGCCGTACTCGACCGCCGCACGCTGCGCTTCGGCGCGTATCTCAAGCCGGAGCTACCACCGCCACCAGCGTCAGTCGACTACGGCTCGCGAGTTCCGAACTGGCCGATGTACGACAACGACAGGTACGGAGACTGCACCTGCGCCGCGGCCGGCCACATGATCCAGAACTGGACCGCAAACTCAGGCACCGAAGTGACACCGCCTGACAGCGCAGTGGTGCAGTTCTACGAGCACTTCGTGGGCTCGCCACCGCCACCCGACGCGGGCTGCGACATGCTCAGCGTCCTGAAGTACTGGCGCAACGCTGGCCTTGGCGGCGACAAGGTCATGGCATTTACCGCCCTTGAGCCGACCAACCAGGTTCAGGCGCAGGACGCTCTGTACATGTTCGGTAGCGTGTACATCGGTGTCGCCCTGCCGGACTTCGCGACACAAGGGGACATGCTGGCTGTTCCCTGGGTGGTGCCGCCGCAGGGTCCGGTCGGCGATGCCGCCCCCAACCCTCACAACGGTCACTGCATCCCCGCCATGGCGTACGACGCGAACAACCTGTACGTCGTCACTTGGGGCGCTTGGAAGGCCATGAGCTGGCAGTTCTTTGCGACCTACGCGGAGGAAGCGTACGCAGTCTTGAGTCAGGACTTCATTACGACGAACGGCGAGACCGCCGCGGGCTTCGAGCTGGACGCGTTGAGGAAGGACCTCGCGGCGCTGTAGGCCGCCCGAAGGCACGGACCACGCTCGCGGTGAGCCGTGCGCCGATCCAAGAAAGAGAGCTAACGCTGTGGGTGATCCGTTCCTGGTGCCCACTGCCGTGACCCAACCTCTGGACTTGGCGTGTGCCGGGTCCGGTTAGCGATGCGTTCTCTGGCTGGTGGCGTCGAGCTCACCCGGCACCACTCGCCGCCGAGGCTCGCTGATCCCAGGTGGTCCAAGAATCGACACACCTTTGGAGGGTCTTCCGCGATGAGAATGGGGCTTGTTGTCGGCGACACCGAAGCGCAGCCTGGATCGAGTCCTGTCTATCTGAGCGATGCGGCGAGAAACGCATCGCTGACGCTGCCTTCGGGTGGTGTCAACGTTGACCAGCTCGTTCAAGATCTGAAAGAACTCGCGTCGGCCTTCGATGGGGTTCTTCAGTCCGCGCCAGCCGAGCTCGACTCGGTCCAGGTTGGGCTAACGATCGGCACGGACGGGATTCTCAAGGTCGTTGGCGTCAACGCGCAGGGATCGATCACGCTAACGATCAAACGAGCGTGAGACGGTGGTGGAGAACAAAGATCCTGCCACCTACACACTCGCATACGACGAAGCCTCCTACGCGGTCAAACGCCAGGAGGCTGCGCTCGACGACCTGCGGGCGCGCACGGGCATCCTGCTCGCCGCCGCGGCGCTCGTCGCGTCATTCCTAGGCGGTGCGGCGCTCGCTAACCGAACGATGGCATTGCCCGGAGCCCTGGCGATCGGATCCTTCGCGGTCGTTGGAGTCTTGGCGCTGCTCGTGTTGTGGCCGTGGGGTGGCTGGGTTTTCTCGTTTGACCCGCGGATCCTTATGGCGGGCTACATCGAAGCCGATCCGCCGGCCACGTTGCCTGAGATGCACCGAGATCTCGCGCTTCACCACGCGGACCACGTCAACCAGAACCAAGAAAAGCTCGACCGGCTCTACTGGGTGTACAGAGGAGCCACGGTCGCGCTGGTGCTCCAAGTCATCTTGTGGCTCATGCAATTCGCCATGGCGCCATCGGGCAAGCCGGGCCCGTAGGACAGCGCGCCGGCACGGAAGGAGAAGCGATGCCTGAAGAGAAGATAGAGCCCGTCCGCGTTGATCCAGGCCTGGACGTGAAGAAGATCAGAGAGCTGATCTCTAAGGTGGAGGTGGTCGATCATCTCCGCCCTGACCCGGGCCGGGTCGTGGCCAAGGTGTTGCGGGACGAGCCGCCCATGGTTGAGCCGAAACGACCTGACCCGGGAAAGACGATCAAGAAGGGCCCCAGGTCCGCGACTACATAACGCAGCGTACCCGGTTAGCGGGCGTTTCGGAAGACGGCCAGGCCATCGCGCGTTCACAGTGTCGGCGGCGAAGCCTCGAAGGCCCGCCATGACCGTTGGGGCCGATGGGTGCCGCCCCGTCGATCTCGACGTGGACGCCGCATTTGATGTCGAGGTGGTGGCTGCTGATGTACGCGGCTGCGTCGCTGTGCCGGGCTTCGGCGACTTACCCCTCGTCAACGAGACCTCGTGCGCGACCGGGTGCG
This sequence comes from Candidatus Limnocylindrales bacterium, assembly GCA_052144055.1. Classification (GTDB taxonomy): domain Bacteria; phylum Chloroflexota; class Limnocylindria; order Limnocylindrales; family CSP1-4; genus JAJYNJ01. Next base: position 325 of record JBKQRF010000103.1, on the reverse strand, counting down.
AGTTCGACGGAACCGTACCCGAGCTCGAGACCATGCTGGTGGGCGGGGGACAACCCTTTTCGACTGCTTGAGGCCACACCGCTGAGAAGACGCCATTGCCAGGCGCAGGCGTCGGCCGCCCTTCGCCAACCGATGAGTAGCTCGGTCAATCGGGCTCGAACGTGAAGAAGGGATGTGCATGGCGGCGCAGTACGGCGATCGGGTGGGGGCGCTCGAGCCATACTCGATCGAGCATGTTCCGCTCGAGGAACGTCACGGCCGGGGCCGCGATCTCCTCTGGCTGTGGCTGGCCGCCAACCTCACCATCGCCGACTACGCGCTTGGG
>JBKQRF010000102.1:0-8531 GCA_052144055.1 Candidatus Limnocylindrales bacterium | reverse complement strand
ACTCGTCATCCCCTACTGCCTGACCGGCACGCTCGTTCGGCGCGACGGGTCCTGGCGTTTCCTACTGCTCCACGGCTCCGAGGAGGCGTCAAACGCCTAGCAAACCCTCCAGGGCATTCGGCCACAGGCCCTAAATGGGTGCCCTCCATGTTGCCCCCGCAGCTCCTCGCGGTTGAGCAGGTTCCGCTCGAGCAGCTCCATCCCGATCCCGCCAACCCCCGCCGCATCGGCGATGAGGAACGCGATGTGCTGGAACGGAGCCTGCGCCAGTTCGGGTTCGTCCAGCCCATCCTCGCCCGTCGCGCGGACGGCGTCGTCATCGGCGGCCACCAGCGCCTGGTCGCCGCCCGGCGCCTGGGCCTAACGAGCGTCCCCGTCATCTGGCTCGACCTCAGCGTCGAGCAGGCCCGGCTCCTCGGGCTGGCCCTCAACAAGATCTCTGGCGCGTGGGATGACGCCCTGCTGGCGCGCCTCCTGAGCGACCTCGGGGCCGTGCCCGAGCTCGACCTCTCGCTCTCTGGCTTCGACGACGATGAAGTAAAGAGCCTGCTTCGCACGCTCGAGGTGCGCGAGCAGCGCGAGCGCCCCGAGTCGTTCGACCTCGAGGCTGCCCTCGACGCCGCCCGGCAGACATCCCGCACCAAGCCCGGAGAGCTCTGGGTCCTGGGCGAGCATCGGCTCCTGTGTGGCGACGCGACAAAGGCAGCGGACGTCGAGCGCTTGCTCGGTGGCCGGCGGGCCGACCTCGGGCTGACCGACCCGCCGTACGGCGTCGCCTACCAGGGCGGCCATGGCACGGCCGCGCGGCGCTGGCGTCCCATCGCCAACGATGCGCTCGACCCAGTCGCCTTCGAGGGGTTTGTGCGGGCCTGGGCGATCAACTTGCTGGCCGCGGTGGACGGCGCCCTGTACCTCTTCATGAGCTCGCAGGCGCTGCCACTCCTGTGCAGGGTACTGGGCGAGGTTGGCGGGCACTGGAGCGACACGCTCATCTGGTCCAAGGGGACGTTCACTTTGGGGCGTGCCCCCTACCAGCGCGCCTACGAGCCGATCTGGTTCGGCTGGCGCGACGGCGCGCCGCACTTCTGGTGCGGGGCGCGCGACCAGTCCGACGTGTGGACGATCCCGCGGCCCGCCAGCTCGCCCCTCCATCCCACCCAGAAACCACTGGCGCTGCTCGAGCGTGCAATCGAGCAGAGCAGCCGGCCGGGCGAGCGGGTGCTCGACCTGTTCGCCGGGTCCGGCTCCACGATGATCGCGGCCCAGCGGACCGGACGGGTGGCCCTCGCACTCGAGCTCGACCCGCGGTACTGCGACGTAGCGCTGGCGCGCTGGGAGGCATTTAGCGGGCAGAAGGCCGTGCGCTCCGATGAGTGAGCTGCCCCCCATCGGATCGCCGGCGCGGCGCCGGTGCACCGCCGTGACGCCGAGCGGCGCACCCTGTCGGGCCGCTCCGCTCCACGGCAGCGACCGCTGCCCCTACCACGACCGGGATCCGGTCCGGGCCGAGCAGGTGGCCCGGGCACGCGTGGAGGGCGGCCGTCGCCGCCACAAGGAAGCCGTCCTCGGGATCGCCTACGACCTTCAGGACCTCGAGACCGTGGCCGGCGTCTACCGCCTCCTAACGATCGTGGTGACCCTGGCCCTGGCACACGATCCACCGCAGCTGCGGATCCTCACCACCGTGGCCGGGCTGGCCATCAAGCTCCACGAGGTCGGCGATCTACGACCCCGAGTCCGCCAAGAGTCTGCTGGAGGGTGACTAGATGCACGCGACGCGACGCCTGAAGGAGTCCGACCGATTGCTCTCGCCGCGGGGTGTGGTGTTCCGCTGGATCGCCACCGTCAAGCGGCACCCCACCGATGACGCGTACATGGACGCGGTCAGCACCCCCGGCTGGCACCCGCCGCTCGAGGGGATGCTCGTGGCGATGGATGACACGGTGCGCCGCGCTCGCGCGGGCCAGAGGCCCGAGACGATCGCCTCTGCCGTGCGGCGCGCCAGAGGCGACGTCTGTTTCCTGTACGAGCTGGCGCTCGGGATCAACCGCGCGGTGGCCGCGGTGACGGACCGCTGGAAGGTCGAGGCGGCCTACCTCTGTCTCATCGGGAAGATGCTCGAACGGGACCCGGATACGTCGGACCCGGAGCCCCGCGATGGGGACTCCGAGTGCGATCTGCTCGGGCTCAGGTGGCGCTTCTGGCGGGACATGGGCACGCTCCTGCTCGAGCACGTGGCCGTCGAGGAGGGGGCACGCCTGCGCCTGCAGAGCTGGTACTTCGACGGGCGGCCCGTCCTCTTCCCCGACGAGGCGGGAGAATGGGCCGACCTGGGCCTCCTGCTCGAGCCGCTGCGTGGCCAGGTTGCCACCCAGCCCCCGTACCTCGTCGCCCGGGCGGCGCGCGTCATGGCCGGGTGGCAGCTGCCGAGCGACGCCGTGGCCGATCGGGTCGAAGCGCGGGCGGTCGAGCTCGCCGACGACGCCCGGATTGTCGCCTTCGAATGGCTGGGGGAACCCGAGCGTGGCCAGCGCATCCTCTCTGCGCGTCGCTGGAGGGCCCGCCATCCGGCGAGGGAGGAGCTGCTGCCGCGCGATGGCTAGAACAGGTCACCTGTACCCCCACCTGCTTCACGCCAGCCAAGCCCGCATCGTCGGGCCCGCACGAGGGCGCCGCTGCGCCCGGCCGGGGAGGGTCCGACTGCATAGCCGCTCGCGCCCTGCCAGCCGGCCGCGCGGCTCGGCGTGACCGACCCTGACAGGGAGGAGGGCCGCCTTGGCGACGGCATGCGTCTAGACGAGACGGGCGCTGGTGTCCCGACTCGTGAGTCGTTGAAGGCCTATGTCTGCTCGCGGGCCGCCCAGCACCTCGTCCATCCGTTCTGCGGCCTGCCGCCCCAGCGCGGGCAGCACGTGGGAGTACGTGTTCAGCGTGAAAGAGATCTCCGAGTGCCCGAGCGTCTCCATGACCACCCGGGCGGGCACCCCCTGGGCGAGCAGGAGCGTGGCGCAGGCATGGCGCAGGTCGTGGAAGCGCTGACGCGGCAGGCCTGCTGCTCGCAGGATGCGCTGGAAGCGCCTTGTCACGCTGATCCCGTCGAGCGGGGTGCCCAGGGTCGTGGTGAACACGAGATCGGCGAACGGATCCGGCGGCTGCGGGAGCAGGGTGAGGCATTCCTGCGTCTGGCGCAGGCGATGCGCCGTGAGGGCGTCGCGCACGATGGCCGGCAGGGGCACGACTCGCCGGCTACTTGCCGATTTGGGCTCGACGAGCACGAGCTGGCCATCGATGCGCGCCAGGGCATAGCGGACCGTGATGCTGCCCGCTACCAGGTCGACATCCGGCCAGCGCAGGCCCAGGATCTCGCCCTGCCGGAGGCCCACCCCCAGGGCCACGAGATAGAGCGCCTCGAGCCGATCGCCCCGGATGGCCAGGAGGAACGTGCGCGCCTGCTCCACCGTGAGCGGCGACACCGGGCGGCGTGGGATGCGCGGTGGTCGCGCCAGGCGGGCCGCGTTCCGAAACACCAGGTCCATCCGCTCGGCATGGCCCAAAGCCTGACGAAGGACACCCCGCAGGTACGCCACCGTGCGCGGCGAGAGACCCGCTGCAGACTTCGCGTTCAGGAAGGCCTGCACGTCAGCCGGGGAGAGCGCGGCGAGCGGTCGATGACCAAGGCCAGGTGCCAGGTGGAGACGCACGATGTAGCAGTACGAGACGTACGTCCGGGGCCGTACCGAAAGGCGCACCACATCGGTCAGCCAGTCCTCGAGGAAGGCGCCGAGCGTCAGGTCGTTGAGGGTGTCCGAATGGCTGGCGGTCCCTGGGTCGAGCGTTCCGTGCAGTCGGTCGCTAAGCGCCCATCGCGTGCGCGCCAGGAAGGAGGGCGTAGCCACTCCGCGCCCAGCGGGAGCGATCGGGCTCGCGCGCGGCAGTTGCGCTCGTCGGAGCCCGAGGGTCTGCGAATGCACGGTGGCGTTCTCCATCAACTGAATGCCACACATACATCACTCTGGTCGGCAGAAATAGCAACGTGTGCGAGCCGCTGCAGGCGCGCATGGGCGGCGCTCGCACGAGCATTCACCAGTGCGCACCATGGAGCCAATGTGTCCCATCCGGCGCCCGCAGCGTGAGTGGGATCTGGGCCGGCCACGACGTCTCGTTGGAGCGGCCACGAGTGCGCGGCCAGCAACTTCTGTTCGATGCGGGCGGCGAGAAGGGGTCGAGTGCGCTCCGCGATGTCAGCCGCGGAGAGCTGGACATGCGGGCGGAAGCCGGCAGCGCCAGCGTAGATATCGATGCTGGCGAGCGGCGATCAGCCTCCGATGTCGAACCAGATGTCGGGCGAGGGTCGCGTCGTCCGAATCCGCACGCAGCGCCGGAAGGTGAACCCGAGCGCATCGGCGAACGACCCGACACTGTCGAGACGACGCAGCGCCTGCCCCAGGAAGGCAAGCTGGGGATCCGTCAGTGGTTCGTCCGTGACGATGTGGAACCGCAGGTCCCGCCACTCAAGACATTGTCCCCACGGTCTGCGCGACGGCGGGCTCGGTATCGATCTGCGAGCTCATGCCGGGACCCTACCCCTCCCATACCCGAAGGGGACCCTCCATCCGGCCCCTGATTCGTGCGGCGCTGTGCCCGTGCTTGGACCATCTCCGGTCGGGTTGTTGGGAATCGCTATTGCATCTGTTTGATATCATCACGCCATTGAACCGGGGGGCGGCGAGAGGCTCTGAGCCTCACTGGTCGATTGGAGACACGTCTGAGATGAACCGCCGCATCTCCGTGGACGAGGGGATCTCGTCTCTAGAGCGTCGAGCCGGTCACCCGATCGTGCGGTGGGCGCGCTTGCGCGGGATCGTCGCCGTGTGCGGCGTCCTGGCGCTGGCGTCCGCCTGTTCGTCGACGGCGTCGCCAGCCGGAACGGCTGCCGGGTCGCCGGCGATCGCGTCGTCTCCGGCGGCGGGGGCGTCGGGCGCCGCGAAGGCCTGCGCATGGAACTTTGCGTTGACGTCCATTGCCGCGACCGCATCCTCGGCGAACGTGGGTCTCCCGGACACCGCCGCTGGATACTGGCTCGAGCCGTTCCAGATCGCGCCGGGCCTGCGGATCGTCGTGTCCGGCACCTTCCCCGACGCCCGTTACGCCTCGCTGCAGGTCTACAACCAGATCGGCGGGTCGTTCAGCCGCAACGGCGTGGGCTCCTCACTGCCGGACTACCAGATCGCGCCGGATCAGGGCAGCGTCAACCCGTGGCAACAGCAGGCTGCGCCCGGCGGCCACTTCAGCGTGACGCTTCGTGAGGACGTCGCGCCGGGCCAGGTGAACACGCTCCCGCTCGCACCGCTGGGCACGACCAGCGGGAAGGGCTACCTCGAGTACCGCGTGTACCTGCCGGCCGGGGGTGACTTCTCGAAGGTCGTTCCGCCGGCGCTGACGCTGGAGCAGGGCGGCCGCTCGGCGTCGCTCGCGCCGTGCGCGACCCGCACCTCGCCCGGGAGCGCCCCGCAATCGACGCCTTCCTCCGGGCCAACACCGACACCGGTGCTGCCGAGCCCTTCGGCAAAGACGCCGGTAGTCGGCCAGCTCCAGTTCTTCACGGAGACATTCGACGCGCTCACGCCCAACGCGGACCTGACCTACGTCCTCGCCTATCTCACGCCACCAGGACCGGGCGACGTGGTCGTGATCCGCGCCAAGGCGCCGACGCACGCCTCGGGCGACCATCCGGCCCCCTGGCCCGCCGCCAATGAGGACGTCCGGTACTGGTCGCTGTGCATCGGGCTCGCGACCGGGGTGCTTCCCACGGTGGTGAACAGGCTGCCCGGTGGCGGCACGGACGCCGGGTGTCGCGTCGATGACCAGACGAAGCTCGACGCGGCCGGCGAGTACGCCTACGTGCTGGGCACCGAAGCGCAGCGCGCCACCATCGAGAGCGTCCCCGGCGCGACCTTCCTGCCGTTCTCCGCCGCCAAGCCAGGGGTGACCCACATCCTCATGTACCGCGTCATGCTGGTGAACCCGAGCTTCGCCTACTCGCCCCAGCGGGTGACGCAGAACACCGACCCGGCGGCCACCGCGGCGGCCATGGGCCCCTACTACCCGCGGGCATCGATCTGTGCGCTGAGCTCGCTCACAGCCAATGGCGTAACGGGCTGCACGCGATGACCACCATCGCTCCTTCCCCTCAAGCCGCTGGACGTCATCAGGAGGGCCACGTGATTCAGGAACGCAAGGCTCGGGCGCTCCCCGGGTATCCCATGCTGTTCGCGCTGCTCGTGGCCACGGCGGCGGGAGTCCTCGCCCTCATCTTCGGCGTCGTCGATGTCGTGCGCGTCGGACGGGGCGGCACGCTCGGGGTGGTGGTGGTCGCCGTCCTGCTTCTGCTTGGCTGGCGCGGGCTGACGGCCGTGAACCCCAACGAAGCCAGGGCACTTGTGCTGTTCGGGCGGTACGCCGGGAGCCTGAAGCAGCAGGGCTTCTGGTGGGTCAACCCGTTCACCCGCCGCCCGCGCATCTCGATCAAGGTGCGCAACTTCGAGAGCCAGCACCTCAAGGTCAACGACCACGACGGCAACCCCATCGAGATCGCCGCGGTGGTGGTGTGGCGGGTGCACGACACCGCGGAGGCACTCTTCGAGGTCGACGACTACGAGCAGTTCTTGAAGGTCCAGACGGAGGCGGCCATCCGCACGCTCACGACGTCCTATCCCTACGAGCCCCACGTGGCACACGAGCTGTCCCTGCGGGGCAATCCCCACGAGGTCGGGCAGCAGCTCCAGGCGGAGGTCCAGGGCCGTCTCGAGAAGGCCGGCCTCGAGGTGATGGACACGCGCATCAGCCACCTGGCCTACGCCCCCGAGATCGCCAGCGCGATGCTGCGCCGTCAGCAGGCGGGCGCCGTCATCGATGCCCGGACTCGGATAGTTGAGGGGGCCGTGAGCATGGTCCAGATGGCGCTCGAGCAGCTCTCAACGAAGCACATCGTCGAGCTCGACGAGGAGCGCAAGGCGACCATGGTCAGTAATCTTATGGTCGTGCTCTGCAGCGAGCGCGAGACCCAGCCGGTGGTGAACACGGGCACGCTCTACCAGTAGCCGTCAGGGCGACGCGAGGATGGAGCGCAAGTCCTTCCTGCTGCGGCTCGATCCCGCCACCATGGCCGCCTTGCGCGCCTGGGCGAGTGACGACCTGCGCAGCCTGAACGGGCAGATGGAGTTCCTGCTCCGACGCGCGCTGCGCGAGGCGGGACGGATGCCGGCACCGAAGGGAAGCGGGGAGACGGCAGGGCCTGCGGTTGATGACCGCGAGCGGGCAACCAACAGTGACGCGATGGACGGCGGCGACACGGCAGCCATACCAGCTGTGCAGACGCAGAGTGATCGTACGTGAGCGGAACCAATCAACGGCAGCTCGAGATCGACGGGATCTCGAAGCGGTATGGCCAGACCGTCGCCGTGCAGGATCTCACCTTCGAGGTCCGCGCCGGCGAGCTGTTCGGCTTCGTGGGGCGCAACGGCGCGGGCAAGACCACCACGATGCGGGTGGTGCTGGGCGTGCTCACGCCCGATGCCGGCGTGGTGCGCTGGCTAGGCGCGCCCCTGACGTTCGCGGCCCGCCGGCGCATCGGGTACATGCCCGAGGCTCGGGGCCTCTATCCCAAGATGCGCCTGGCGGAGCAACTTACCTACCTCGGCGAGCTGCACGGCATGGCGGGCGCGGACGCCCGCGACGCGGCCCTGCGCTGGCTGGCGCGCTTCTCTCTCGCCGACCGGCGGGACGACGAGCTGCAGGCGCTCAGCCTGGGCAACCAGCAGCGCGTCCAGCTGGCCGCGGCACTCGTGTTCGGACCCGACATGCTGGTGCTCGACGAGCCGTTCGCCGGGCTCGACCCGGTCGCCGTCGACGTGATGGCGGATGTGCTCCGCGAACGGGCGGACGCAGGAGTCCCCGTCATCTTCTCGAGCCACGAACTCGAACTCGTCGAGCGGCTGTGCGACCGCGTGGGCATCATCGATCGGGGCCGGATGGTGGCCTGCGGCACGGTTGACGAGCTGCGCGCCGGGGGCCTCGAGCGCCGGTGGCTCGACGTGCCGCGGGCGCCGGATGCCTGGGAGCCCGGGATAGCGGGCGTGCGGCTCGTGGAGGCCGACGGCGCGCGGCGGCTCTTCGAGCTCGATCCGGGCGTCGACGACCAGGCGCTGCTCCAGGCGGCCCTGACCACCGGACCCGTGCGCGAGTTCGAGCGCGTCGAGCCCACCCTCGGCGAACTCTTCCGCACCGTCATCGAGGAGGCAGGCGCATGAAGGCGCGATCCTTGAGTCCGGGCGGAGCGCGCCGCCTGCCGACCACCGTCCTCGTCGCCCGCCGCGAGGCCCGCATGCGTCTGCGCTCGCGCGTCTTCGTGGGCGGCACGATCGTGATGACGGTCCTCGTCGTGGTCGGCATCGTGGCCGCATCGCTCCTCGCCGGCAAGACTACCCCGCTGCGGGTGGGCTTCAACGGCGGATCGCAGGCGCTCGAGCCGA
>JBKQRF010000101.1:0-3827 GCA_052144055.1 Candidatus Limnocylindrales bacterium | reverse complement strand
CCGCGCCGGAGCGTGAACTGCCGCCATGGAGACGATCGAGAGCCGCCAGGCCCGCGACGGCGATCCTCGCGAGCTGCAGGAGCTGAAGTTCCTCCACGGGGTCGCGCGTCTGGCCACGACGGCACGGACCTGGGAAGAGCTTCTGTCCATCGTGGTGGATGGGACGCGGGATGCGCTCGGGGCTGACGTTTCGTCGCTGTACCTGCTCGACCGGGACGGCCGCGGGCTGACGCTCGCGGCGACCAACGGGCTGGATCGCCACCAGATCGGCCGCGCCAAGGTCCCCATCGGGCAGGGGATCACTGGCCGCGTGGCGGCGACCCGCGAGCCGATCACTATCGTCGACGTCCGGTCGGACGCTCGTTTCCTGTGGGTCAGGGGCTTGGACCAGCGGCGCTTCGTCGCGTCGATGTTGTCGGTGCCGCTGTCGTGGAACGATCAGGTCGTCGGGGTGCTCAACGTCCAGACGGAGCAGCTGCGCGAGTTCACGCCGCGCGACGTCGACCAGCTCGGGGCCATCGCCGACCTGCTGGCCGGGATCGTGGAGAAAGGCCGGCTGCAGCGCGAGTCCGAGGCGCAGGTGACCGCGCTCAAGGCGATCGAGAGGGCGCAGGCGGAGCTCGTGGCGCTCGTTACACACGAGCTCCGCACGCCGCTTGCGGTAGTGCGCGCGTACCTCGACCTGCTGGCGGAAGCCGTCGCGGACGGGTCGGCCACGCTCGCAAGGGCGGTGGAGTGGCACGGGCTGGCCGAGGAGCAGGTGAGGCGCCTCGACCGCCTGGTGGACTCGATCCTCGCGTCCGTGCGGCCCGAGGAACAGGCCGCGCTCGACCTCGTGCCGATCGACCTCAGCGGAGTCGTCGACGAGACGCTTGCGGCACTGGCACCGCTGTTGCGGCGGCATGTCGTGGTCTACGAGGGGCGGCGCGGGCTCCGGGTGCTCGGCGAAGCGGCGCGCCTGCGGCAGATCCTCGAACATCTCGTCGAGAATGCGGTGAAGTACGCTCCGCCCGGCACGACGATCACCGTCAGCACGGGGCTGCAGGAGGGGATTGTGCGGCTATCGGTGGCAGATGAGGGTCCGGGCGTGCCCGAGGAATGGCGCGAGCGGGTGTTCGAGCCCTACGCGCGGCGCGCGGAGACGGGAGCGGCGCGAGGGTCCGGCATCGGCCTCTACGCGGCGAGGAGGCTCGGCGAGGCGATGGGTGCGCGGCTGTGGTGCGAACCCGCAGCCGCCGGCGGCGCGCGGTTCGTGGTCGCCCTCGCAGCGGCGGTGGCGCTGTGAGTCCCGACTCGCTTCGCATTTTGGTCGTCGACGATGACCCCGCGATGGTGGGAGCGATCACGGCGCTCGTCGGCACGGAGGGTCACCAGGTGGTAACCGCGTACGATGGCCTGAGCGCCGTCCGGCGGTGGCGTGAGGAGCTGCCTGATCTGGTCCTCCTCGACCTCGCCATGCCGGGACCGGACGGATTCGCGGTCGTGCAGCAGTTGCGGGCCGAGGGGGCGGAGGTCCCCATCATCGTCGTGAGCGGCGAGCGCACGGAAGCCGCCAAGGTGCGCGCGCTGGACATCGGCGCGGACGACTACCTGGTGAAGCCGTTCGGCAAGCAGGAGCTGCTGGCACGGATCCGAGCCGCGATGCGCCGTGCGCCGCGCGCGGCTGCGGGCGCTCCGGTCGACGGCTTCGGCGCCGGCCGTGGCCGGCCGTCGGCGCGGCGCATGCTCGGGCCACTCATTCTAGAGCCCGGTCGCCACGAAGCGAAGGTGGGCGAGACACCGCTGGTGCTGACGCCCATCGAATACCGGCTGCTGGACGTGCTCGTGCAGGCGCGTGGCGAGCTGGTGGGCCACGCCGGGCTGCTCGCTGCCGGCTGGCCGGGAGAGCGCGACCCGGATCCGCTCTGGCTCAAGCCGCACCTCGCCCGGCTGCGTCGAAAGCTCAACCGGGCAGATGGCCCGGCACTCGTGTCGGTGCGCGCCGTGGGGTGGTGCCTCCGCACGCAGGACGGAGCGTAACCGTCCCGACACCGAACCGCGTCTGCCACGCTGCCGACTGCCTCGGCCGCCTCGCGTAGCCTCGTCGACGGAGGCGACCGAGATGTACAGCTTTACTGACCCCGGACTTCCCGTGGCCCGCGGCGTAGACGGCCCCGTCACCTGCGCCGTTTGCGGCTGCCGGCTAACCCAGGACACCGCCCGGGGGCGATCGAGCTTGGGTGCACTTCCATCCCTTTGCGGGCCACGACGCCCGCGGGTGCAGGGTGGCGTGCGTGGACCTGCCGCATGATCGCAACGGCGACCCGCTCCGTCCCAGCTGATCTAACGGGCACCTCAGAGAGTCCGTGGCGATCCCGAAACTGGGACCGGGTCGCCACGGACAACGACACCGAGACCGCGCTCCGCAGCGACGGGGCGCGGTCTCGTCGCGTCAGGCGCCCGCGCTGGCGGCGGGGCTCTCGGTGCTGCACACGGTGTCGAAGCCGTTCGCCCAGTGGTCGGATGCAGCGGGCGAGGCGGACACGGAGGTGGGCGCTTGGTCCTCTCGTGCTGGGCAGCGCCGCCGTGGCCCGGGCGTCCGTGCCGAGCCCCCACCGGACCGCTACCGAACCGTAACGCCCGCGCGGCTGACCCGCACGCCCGCGGACGGTACGGTGACGTGGCGTCTCCCCGGAGGTCCATTGCTGCGGGGTGTCCGCATGGCCGAGTCAGGCCTCTACGAACCGTCGTTCGAGCACGATGCGTGCGGCTTCGGCTTCGTCTGTCACATCGGGGGCCGACGGTCGCAGCAGATCGTGCGCGACGCGCTCACGGTCCTCGTCAACCTGGAGCATCGCGGCGCCTCGGGCTCGGAGCAGAACACGGGCGATGGCGCCGGGCTGCTCATCCAGTTGCCTCATGCGTTCCTCTCGGCTGCCGCGCGCGAGGCCGGCGTCGAGGTCGGCCCAGCCGGCACCTACGGCGTCGGGATGGTCTTCCTGCCTCGCAGCCCCGAGGGCCGCGAGGCGTGCGTCGAACTGTTCGAGCAGGTGGCCGCCCAGGAAGGCATCGGTGTGCTCGGCTGGCGCGAGGTGCCGACGAACAACCGCTCGCTCGGGGCCACCGCGCGGGCGAGCCAGCCGACGATCCGTCAGGTGTTCGTGGCCCGCCCCTACGAGCTCGCCGACGAGCTCGCCTTCGAGCGCAAGCTGTACGTCGTCCGCCGCTTGGTCGAGAAGCGGATCGCCCGAACTATTGTCCCCGAGCGCGACGACTTCTACGTCGCGTCCTTGAGCGGCCGCACGATCGTCTACAAGGGCATGCTCAACGCCTCGCAGCTTCCCGAGTTCTACCCGGATATGCTCGACCCACGGGTCGAGAGCGCCATCGCGATGGTCCACTCGCGCTTCTCGACCAACACGTTCCCGTCCTGGGCTCGGGCTCACCCGTACCGCTACATCTCCCACAACGGCGAGATCAACACGCTGCGCGGCAACGTCAACTGGATGCGCTCGCGGCAGTCGACTTTGCGCTCCTCACTTTTCGGCGACGACCTACGAAAGGTGCTGCCGCCGATCGACGTCGAGGGTTCGGACTCGGCGATCTTCGACAACGTCCTGGAGCTGCTGCACCTCTCCGGCCGTTCCCTGGCGCACGCTCTGATGATGATGGTTCCCGAGCCGTGGCAGCGACACGCGTCGATGTCCCGGCGCAAACGGGCCTTCTACGAGTACCACGCTTGCCTGATGGAGCCCTGGGACGGCCCCGCCTCGATCGCCTTCACCGACGGCACCCGAGTGGGCGCCACCCTCGATCGCAACGGCCTGCGCCCCGCCCGCTACTACGTC
>JBKQRF010000100.1:0-3441 GCA_052144055.1 Candidatus Limnocylindrales bacterium | reverse complement strand
GGTGCGCCCAGGGGACGTGCTCGACCTGCGGGTGCCCATCGACCAGGTGCACATGTTCGACGACGCGAGCGGCCTCTCGCTCACCAGCCGCCAGCTGGCGGCAGCGTAGGGGGCGGGGCAGACGGTTACCCAGCCGCGCCAGCGCTCAACAGTATTCAGCCGCCTACCTCCGGGCTGACGTCCTTAAGGATCGCGACCCGCAGCTGGGCGGCCGCGTCCTCCGGGATGAAGTTCCTCTGCGTCTCGGCATGCATCTCGTAGCCGACTATGAACTTGCGGACGGTCGAGGAACAGCAGGGGCGGGTAGAAGTGCGCGTGGAGCTGCCAGTGCGCGTGGTCTGCCGCGTCGAACGGAGCCTAGTGCCAGCCATGGAGTAAGGGAACGGGACGCCGAACAGGCTGCCGTAGCCGTCCGGGAGCCCGATCAGCGCGCTCGCTAGCCGCCTCGCCTAGATCATGACCCGTTTGATCTCCGCCCTCGAGCAGGTTGGGCGAGGTGAACCTCGCGCGCACGTCCACACCTCGGTAGACCCCCGCGATTACGGTTCGGCGGACGGCCGGCGCATCACTCGGACTACAGCCCGTTGAGCAAGCGCCGCGAGCAGCGCAAACCCGGCGGCGAACCCCAAGTCCGAGTACAGGTGCACCTCGAAGCCGAACAACGGCACGGTCGGGCCGAACCCGATCCGGAGCCGGTGCCCAATGGTGCCGAGCGACGCGATGGCGGCGACCACCGGCAGGATGAGCACGGTCCAGCGCCGCGGTCCCACCAGCCAGCCGACGGCCGACCCGATGACAGTCCCGGCCGCCATGAACGTGGCCAGCACTCCGTACGCGTTCACTGTCATTCCACGCATTCCCCCCGCGGAACCCGCTTCCCCGCCACCGGGCCGTGCCCGGCCCGTGCCGCCCACCCTACTCGAGGTAATCCTTGAGCTTGCGCGACCGGCTCGGGTGCCGCAGCTTTCGCAGCGCCTTAGCCTCGATCTGGCGGATGCGCTCGCGGGTCACGTTGAACTCCTTGCCGACCTCCTCAAGGGTCCGGGCGCGCCCGTCCTCCAGGCCGAAGCGCAGCTGGAGCACACGGCGCTCACGTCCCGTGAGCGAGTCGAGCACGGCCTCGACCTGCTCCTTGAGGAGCTGGTGCGAGGCGGCCTCGGCCGGCGCCAGCGCCGCGCGGTCTTCGATGAAGTCGCCCAAGTGGGAGTCTTCCTCCTCGCCGATCGGCGTCTCGAGGGAGACCGGCTCCTGGCTGACCTTGATAATCTCGCGCACCTTCTCCGGCGTGACCACGATCTCCTGGCCCTTTGACATCGCATCCGCGATTTCCTCGACCGTCGGCTCGCGGCCAAGCTCTTGGAGGAGCCCCCGCGAGACGCGGATGAGCCGGTTGATGGTCTCCACCATGTGGACCGGGATGCGGATCGTGCGCGCCTGATCGGCGATCGCGCGCGTGATCGCCTGCCGGATCCACCACGTGGCGTACGTGCTGAACTTATAGCCCTTCTCGTAGTCGAACTTCTCGACCGCGCGGATGAGTCCGATATTCCCTTCCTGAATGAGGTCGAGGAAGCTCATGCCGCGGCCGATGTACTTCTTGGCGATCGACACGACCAGCCGGAGGTTCGCGCTGGTCAGCTGCTCGCGCGCGTCGCGTCCCATCCGCACGAGCACGCCGCGCCGCTCGCGGAGCTTGGTTCCCACTGGGACCATGGGATCCCAGCCCATCTCGAGCAGCAGTTCGGAATCGTTGCCGGCCTCGATCCAGCGGCGTAGGTAGTCGTGCCCGACCTCGCGCGTCCAGTCGTAGAGCGCACGCAGCCCTGGATTGTCCCGTGAGTCAAGGTCACCGTTGTGGACGGACCTGAAGGCGAAGTCGACCATGTCGGTGAAGGCGTCGGTCGCCGGGCCCTCGTTGTAGCCCTGGACGCGAACCTTGGCCTCCTTCAGCAGGGCCTTGGTCCCCTCCCCGGTCGCCTCGCGCTGCGCCTTCACTAGGTGCAGGTCGGGGACCGGCACGAGCAACCCGTCCGCGGCGGCCTGTGCGAACGCCGCGCGCACGATCTGCTCGGACTCTTGGCCGTACGGCAGCCGGTGTTGTGGATGCAGCGTGCGCGTCTTGCGCTCCGTGTCGTTTCTCGTCCACTCGAAGAGCTGGAGCACGCCCTTCCAGGGCTCCTCCGCGACCTGCTCACCGAGCTCGATCGCTTTGGCCAGGACGACCTCTTCCTCCGCCGTCAGGAGAGGCACCTTGCCAATCTCCTTCAGGTACATGCGGACCGGGTCGTCGATGCCGATCATGTCGGCCGACAGCGCTTCGATCTCCTCCGGGGTGGGCTCCTCGGCCTCTTCTTCGAGCTTTGCCGGAGGTTCCTGCCACGGCACGCGGTCTGCGTCCTCGACCGCAACGTCGACGCCAAGCTCGGCGGCGGCGATCTCGGGCACTTGGTCGAGCTCGTCGTCGGAGTCCTTCGTCTCCACTTCGTCGTCGAGCCCGCGTCGGCGGCGGTCACGTTCCAGCACCGATGCGACGAGCACCTTGTCGGACGGGTCCATGGTCATGCAGGTCCTCCCACGGGGGTCTTTGCGGTTCGAGTCAACATGGTGGAGGTGGCCGCCCGGCGGTCCAGGTCGGCACGCCCCCGTTGCAGTGTTCGGATTCGGTCGTGCAGCGCCACCAGCGCTGCCGGCTCGCGTCGCGCGTCGCGCGCGGCGGGGTCACGGCGGGCCTCCAGCTCGGCCAAGTCGGCACGCAGGAACTCCAACTCCTCGTCAATGTGGCGCCGGGCAAGGTTGATGAGACACTGGTCAATCGCGCGATCCGCGCGCTCGGAGGACAACCGCGGGCCGCCGCGCTGCAACAGCCCACGCGTGATCAGGCCCACTTCCGGGTCCAGGTCCCGTACGAACGACTCGAGCGAGACGCCCAACACAGTGGAGTCGGCCGCCTTCGCCGACTCGTCGGCCGCCAGCAGCGCGCGCCACAGCTCCCTAGCCGGAGTCGTCAGGAGCATCCCGGGCACGAGGTCCGCATGTACGGCTCGCGACTCGGGGTAGAGCAGGAGCATGGCCAGCAGCTCCTGCTCGATCGGGTCGAGCGTGTGGGCCGCATCCGCAGGGTCGTCAATGCCGTCGCGGGCTGCCAGCACCGCGTCTGCAGTGAACCGGCCGGAACCATGCCCGGTCGCGGACGAGTCGTCCGAACCGCGGCGCGCGGATTCGGGCCGCTGCAGCACCTCCAGGATCGCCCGCTCGTCGACGCCGCTGCGCCGGGACAGGGCCTGCACGTAGGCGCCGCGCTCCACGGGATCGCCAATGCGCCGCAGGGTGGGCGCCACCGCCTCCACCAGCCTCTTTCGGCCGCCCACGCTGTGCGGGTCATGGCGTGCTGCGAAGTACTCCACGAGGTAGTCCATGATGGGCTGCGGATCGGCCGTGGCC
>JBKQRF010000099.1:0-16343 GCA_052144055.1 Candidatus Limnocylindrales bacterium | reverse complement strand
CCCGCGCGCCGAACACATCATCCCTCCCATCGCAGCGCTCCTCCGCCCAGGCTCGGGCCAACCGCTCGAACTGGCTCGTGGTGTACGCCAACGATGCACACCTGCCGAGTGACTTCGAGCTCGCGGTATGGGGCGAGCACGCCATGGCCGGCACGCCCGGGGCGGAGATCATCCCGGCCTTGGCGGCCGCGCCGGGCGACTTCGTGCTGCCTAAGCGGAGCTACTCGAGCTTCTACGAGACCGGACTCGATCCCCTGCTGCGCCAGTTCGGGGTCGACACGCTCGTCCTCACCGGACAGCACACCAACATCTGCCTCCGCCACACCAGCGCCGACGCCTTCTTCCGGGGCTACCGGCTGGTCGTGCCCGAGGACGCGGTCGAGGCGATCAGCGCGGAGGACCAGGCCGCAGGGCTGGCCTACCTGCGCCAGATGTATCGAGTCGAGACCGCCCCGTCCGGGGTGCTGCTCGGTGCCTAAGGAGACGGTCCCGATCGAGGCGTCGGGCTTCGGCAGCGCACCGTCCGAGGTCCGGGCCGGCACGCGCAGGACCTCGCCGTCCCCGCGACAGCCGCCGCTGCCCCACCAGAAGCGTCCCGTCACCCCTCCCTCCCGTGCCAGGCCGACGCCGCCACGTCCTCCACGCCCGGAACGGCCCACCCCGAAGGGCCTGGCGGACGGGGAGTTCGGGGGCTTGCCGACCTAGAACCGCCGCATGCGGGCGGCCAGCTCCGGTTCCCCCTGCCCGTCGAGGAAGGCCGCAAGGAGCACCCACTGCGTGGCCGAAACCTCGTCGCGTGGCGGCAGGGCCGTGATCAGGAACCAGGCGAGCCGACGGGCCGCGCCTTGCGGGACAAGCCTCCCCCGTATCTCGACCGGGTAGGTAAAGGCGCTCACGCCCGGCTCGCTGGGAGGCAGCGCATCCTACCCCCACGCAGCGAGGGACGGCCCCGCCCGGCCGATCCGCCCGGGCGGCGAGAGCTGCGCCCGCACCTCCGAGCCCAGCGTCTCGCCCAGACAGCGGTCAACCGCCCCCTCGAGCGTCTCCCCGGCGTGCACGCGTCCGCCGACCGTCTTCCAGCATTCTTCGCCGTCCGAGTCCGTGGCGCGGAGGAGGCCCACGGCCACGAGGCGGCCCGATCCGTCACGCCGTACGGGGACGACATGGATCGGGACGTCCGCCTCGCCTGACACCTCGGGACGCCCGACGAGCGGCTCTGCCTGCGCCGCATGCTCCGGGTCGCCGGTGGACCCCATTACGTCATCGTCCACGACGGTTGGCGTGACGGGCAACCAAGCGGGCCCCGCGCTGGCGGCTCGCGCCCGGACCGCCCCTCACACCCTCTCGAGGTCTGCTCGTCGCACGTGCGCGAGCGTGTCGATCGTCCCGTCGGGCACCACGGCCAGCCAGCCCTCGGCGTTGATGGCCATCACGCGCCCGGTGGTCCCGCGTGCCAGCGCCGCCGCCGACGCCGCCACCCGTACCCGATCACCCCACCCGAAGGGCTCCGGGCAGCGACCCTCGTGGCGCAACTCCGTGCGCGCCAGGACGGCCTCGCGCAGGGAGGGCGGTGCGGCCTCCCAGCGCACGACCAGCGTGTCGGCGCAGGCGCGCCAGCGGCGCAGCACCCGGCCGTGCGCCGCCCGGTCCGACCACTCCGTGGCACGCACCGCCATGACCGCGTCGCCGGGCAGCATCGCGTCGTGGCAGTGCTCGAAAAGGTCCATGCCACGGTCCAGCGTTCGACACGTCGGCTGCCGCGTGCCGGACGCCTCGCTCAGTCCGCCACCACGAGGTCGCCCAGCAACGCGCGCGCCTTGCGCGCATCGCTCACGGCCAACACCCCGGTCCCCTTGCCATGGGCTACGCCGGTGGGGAGGAACAGCTCGATGTTGAGCCCAGCACCGGCGAGCTTGCGGGTGGCGGCAGCCAGCGCGCCGGGCGCGTCGACCAGCGCGATCGGGAGCACCTCGAACTCGCGGGCCTCGATGCCGGCCTCCCGGAGCGCTCCACGGGCCCCGGCCTCGTCGCTGACCAAGAAGCCGATGAGCCCGGTGCCTGCCTCGGTCAGCCCTGCCAGCGCGGTGATGTTGACGCCGGCCTTCCCCATCGCCTCGCCGATCCGGGCCAGCTCGCCCGGCCGGTCCTCGGCCGCGACCACAAACGCCTTCATGGCGATGCCTCCTCCGCCCGGGGCACCGATCTCGGAGTGGACCCGGAGGCCGCGGGTCGGAGCGTCATGGTACCCCTGACTACCTAGCACCTCCACCATCGCGTGATCGTGCAGGATCGGGTTACGCGGCCCCGAGCAGCCGATAGCGGGCAGCGACCGCGGCGGCCTGTGCACGGCGCTGCACGTGGAGCTTGGCGAGGATGGTGCTGACGGAGTTCTTGATGGTCTTGTCGGAGAGGAAGAGCTCCGCCGCGATCTGTTTGTTGGTCTTGCCATCGGCGATGCGCTCCAGGATTTGTCGCTCCTGCAGAGTGAGCGCGGCAAGCTTCTCGCTGGATGTCCCGCCCGGGGTGCACCGAAGGCGCTCCAGCACCGGCCCGGTGACGACCGGATCGAGCAGCGACTCGCCGCGCCCTACCGCCTCGAGCGCGGTCACCAGGTCGCGGCTCCGGCTCTCCTTCAAGAGGTACCCACTCGCGCCGGCCACGATGGCGCTGACCACTGCCCCCTGATCGGCGTAACACGTCAGGATCACCACCCGGGTTTCGGCGTGCTCTGCGCGGATCTGACGGCACGCTTCGATGCCTGAGCCATCGGGCAGCCGGGCGTCCATCACGACCAGGTCGGGGTGGTACGTGCGGGCGGCCTCGAGCGCCTGCGCCACGGTGCCGGCCTCCGCCACGACCTGGAACCGCTCCTGCCGTGCCAGCAGCGCCACTAGCCCCTGGCGCACCACCTCGTGGTCGTCCACCACCAGGAGTCGGAGCGGGCTGGTGAAGGTCGCCTCACTCACGGTCGGTGCCCGCGCCACGACCGTCCGACCGCCAAGGCGGCCTGCAGCAGGACGACGGCCAGGGCGAGACTCAGCAGGAGCAGGAACCCGGTGTCCATGGCGAGGTCACCTCCGACGCGGCCTCCAGCATCGTGGCCTCCGCGGGCGCGGCGTAGTGCCGCTCGCCCCCAAGCGCGGAAGCGTCGGTCACGCTACAGGCGGGACAAGACTCGACAGGGTTACCGCTCGGAACCTGCCAAGGGCGTACTGAGAGTTGCCTGATCGGCCGGACCGTCGGGGTCGGCGTCGGGTCGCCCACCGCACCACTGGCACCGGCCGTTGCTCTCGTTGGTGCCGATGGTCGGCGCTCAGGGCGCGAGACCTGACGCGGGCGCAATCCCTCGCGCCGCGGGCTCCCGAAGGCGCACAATCGGCGCGTCCACCATGACGCGCACCGACCTCCTCCCCGCACGACCGCGTGCCGACCGACTCTGCGAGTCCGACGAAGCAGATTGGGGCAGCATCTGTCCGTCCTGTGGACAGCGGCTGCCGTCCCGGCCCGATCCCCTGCAGTCCTGGCACGCCGGTCGCGCCATCGACCGCGTCCGCTCCGCGCAGGCCCGCGCCTCCTCGGACCAGGCCTCGATCCGGCACTGGTACCTCTGAACGCGCGACAGTCGGAGACAACACCGGACGACAGCGGGTCGTAAAGAAGCCCACTTCCCACCGGCGCCCGGCTCAAGCGGGCCTGGGCGCCGTGCGTGGCTGTCCATCACGAGCCACGTTGGCCAGCCAAACGAAGGCGACCGCTCGCGGGACCGGACGCATAACCGTCCCGCACCGGGTGCCAGCCTTTCAGGAGGATCTCAGAGCGCGCGGCGTACCGTTTCCCCGCTCTGATCACGTGGGCACGCGCACTGAGCGTCCCGTGGCTGCCCCCGGCCACCTCCACACGCCAGGAGGAGATCGGCATGCAGCGCAGCGCCCCGGTCTTCCCGAGCCTGCTCGCCGGCATCGCCGCGGCCTGCTCCAGTAGTGCCTCACTCACGGCCCGGGCTAGGCTTGGACCGAAGTGAGGTCTGCGGACATGCGGGGGGATGAGCCGGAGCACGCGACTCGGGGGCGCAGTGCCGGTGCGCCGAGGGCACCCGGTGGCCCGACGGGGATGACGATCTGGGTGCCTGCCCCGCCCCGCCGGGCCGATCCAGATGGGGCGTCGGGCGCACGGCACGGCGCGTACGAGCGCGCACTCACACTGCTGTTGCTGGGCGCCGCGGGGGCGCTGGGCGTGGGCGTGGCCGCCCGTGCGGCAGATCCCACGGTCGGGTTCTCGCCCGCCGCTGCGCTGGATGCACTCGCCGCGCAGCTGCCGGTGACCGGCCCGGCCGCCCTGGCGCTCTCGGGGGCGATGGCGCTCGAGCTTGCCGCGGGCGCGATCGTCATGCGCGTCTTGCGTGGTGCCCCCTTCCCATCCTGGTCGGACGCCCTGCTCGAGGGCTACGCCGGTGCGGTCGTGCTCGACGTCCTCCTCCTCTTTGGGCTGGGCGGCGAAGGGCTTTTCCGGGGCCCCCTCCTCGCCGGCATCCTGGGCGCGGTTGTGCTGGCCGGGACGCGACTGCGCCCGATCGTCCGACGGCGCCCCGCGCTCGGGCGGCCGCGTCTCGGCCGCTGGCCACTCGTGGCGCTCGTGTGGTGCGGGCCCCTCGTCCTGACGCTCGCCTCGCCGGTGGTCCCCTTCAGCGACGTGTTGCCCAACCACGTGGCACCGGTCGAGCACCTGGCGGTCTTCGGCAGCTTCGCTACCCTGGCGACGAGTCCCTCGCCGATCTACGGGGCGTCGCGGGTGTTCCAGGGATATGTCGGTATCCTGGGCAGCCTCGCCACGCTGACGGGCCTGCAGGCAACGCTGGCCGTGGCCGCGTTCGCCGTGCCGTTGACGCTCGTCTCAGCCCTCGCGACGCGCCGGCTGGCGGCTGTCCTCTTCGGCCCACGTGCCGGGTACTGGGCCCTCCTCGTGTTTCCCCTCTCGTTCACGTTCGTGCGGCTCACCGATGCGCGCGACAGTGTGACCGCCCTGCCGCTGGCGGCCTGCGCGCTGGTGCTCCTGGTCCGGCCCGCGAACCGGGCCAGCCCGGTCCGGAGTGTCAGGGGTCCGGACCTCCCCCTGGCTGCCGCCCTGGCGGCCACAGTGCTCGTGCACCCGCTGGTGGGCGCGTTCACGGCCGCGACCGTCCTTCTCGTCAGCCTGACCGACCCGGTCCGGTACGTGCGGCGCGTCGTCCCCGCACTGGCCGGCGCGCTGGTCGCCTGTCTGCCCCAGGCCGCCGTCATGGCTGGCTTCGCCCCTGCACCGGCGGTTGGGCTCGTCGCGTTCGGAGCCGCCATCACGACGACGGCGCTCCTGGCCCGACTGGCCGCGCACCTGACATTGGACGGCCTTGTGCTCCCAGTGCCGAAGGTCGGGCGCCGCACGTGGCCTCTCGCGGCCAGCGCACTCGTGGTGGCGGCCTTGCTCGCACTTGTCGATCGGGCGCTCCTGCCGACCGCGCTCGGATGGCTGCGCCTCGGGTTCCCGGTCCTCTTCGTCGGCGCGCTCATCGGGCTGTTGGGCCTGCTCCGCTCGGTCCCGGTTGGGCGCTCGGTGCTCGCCGCCTCGCTCTGCGTCGGCCTGGGCGCGCTCGTGCTGGTCGCGCTCGTCCCGGGGTCTTCGCTCGAGATGCAGTCCCTGCGCTACGAGGTCCCTAAGGCGGTGGGCTACTGGCTGCCCTGGGCCTGCGTGCCCGTCGCCGCAGGTGTGCTCGCGGCAGTCTGGCGCTGGCGTGGTCCGCTCCCGGCGCGCCTCGCGATCATCGCCGTCTTCCTGGCCGTCGCGCTGTTGCCGGTCGGCGCGGCGGTGCCCAACATCGAGCAAGCCTCGCACCCGGTGGCAGACACCCTGGCCTATGACTTGCACACCGCGCAGCGCGGCTACTGGCAGGGCTACCCCGATCCCCGCCTCGTGCTCGATGCCTCGGGGCGCGCTCTCGTGGCGTTCCTGCGGGGCGAGGAAGCCGCCGGGCGGCTCACAGCGAGCGATCAGGTCTTGCACGTGGCACAGAGCCACCAGGAATGGGCCAGCGTCCCGATCGGCGTCTTCACCGGGACCCTCGAGACGCTCGTGTGTGCCGATGCGTCCCCGAGCATCTTCACCATCGGCGGCCGTCTGCTCCCGCTCGCCGCCCTGCCATCCGAGCTCGCCCGAGGCTACCGCTACGTCGTGCTCGAGCCGGCAGGTCTCCCGAGCGCCACCCGGGCCGCGATCGTGGACTCGGGGTACCGCTCGGTCTTCGCCAACCCGCGTGGCGAGGTTTTCGCGGCAGCCGGGCTGTGACGAGCTGCAGCACAAGTGCCTGTCTGTTCAGGGCTCGTTCAGGGGACGAGTCCTGAATGAGGATACGTATGGCCAGCACGCTGCCCGGGGGATGCCCTTGGGGGGCGGACGCAGCGACCGGCGGGCGGAGGGGCAGGTGACGGTGGTCCGCGGTCACGGGGTCGCGTCGCCCGCGGACGCGATCCCTTTCCAACGCGGCCCGGCCAAACGCGATGATGTGGCCGTCGCCGCCAGAGCGCAAGACCCTTGCGCGGCAGTGACGAGCAGCACAGGTGAGGGATGACGAACGAGCACGCACGGCCCATAACGCGGCGCCGCTTTCTGCAGGCAGCGGGCGGCGTGGTGCTGGGTGGAACGGCGATCGGACTGCTGTACGAGGCGTCGGGGGGCGCCTGGCCCGTGAGCCCGCGCAGGCCGAGCCCGGGCATGGTCGCGGGGAACAGGTCGCCTGCGGCGTCGCCGCGCCCATCCCCCGCGGCCCGCAGCTTCCACACGCGGCCGGACCTGCTGGCGCCGGTGGTGACGATCGACACGCCGGCCAGCGCCGTCGCTCCCGGGCTCGTCTTCCTGACCCCCGACAACGGGGCGAACAAGGGGGGCCCGCTCATCCTCGACAACGCCGGCGAACCGGTCTGGATGCTGTCGGTGCCGGGCAAGTCTGTGACCGACTTCCGCGTGGCGACTTATCGCGGCCAGCCGGTCCTGGTGTGGTGGGAAGGTTCGACCAACGCCGGGATCGGCTCGGGCGAGTGCGTGATCGCGGACACGTCGTATCGCGAGATCGCCCGCGTCCAGGCCGCCAGTGGGCGCACGATCGACCTGCACGAGTTCCAGATCACCCCGCAGGGCAGCGCGTTCTTCTTCGCCGATGCGGCGGTCCCCGCGGCTTTGGTCGTTGGATCGGCGGCTGCCTCCTCAGCCGTGCCCGCGCAGGTCATGGACTGTGCCATCCAGGAGGTCGACATCGCCAGCGGGGCCCTGCTCTGGGAGTGGCACGGGGTCGACCATATCGCACTCGACGAGTCGGTCGTGCAGCCAACGAAGGGCGACATCTACGACTCCGTGCATCTCAACTCGATCGAGGTCGAGTCAGACGGGACCCTCCTCGTGTCCGCGCGCAACACCTCAACGATCTACAAGATCGACCGCCAAAGCGGGGAGATCGTGTGGCGCCTGGGCGGGCGCCACAGCGACTTCAGCATGGGCCCGGGTGCGAGGTTTGGGTACCAGCACGACGCACGGCGGCAGGCCAACGGCACGCTCAGCCTGTTCGACGACGAGACGCCGCCGACCCCGGCCCGCGGTTTGGTCCTGCGCATCGACGAACGCGCGCACACGGCCACGTTGGTGCGGGCCTACACACGGCACGCGCCGAACCTCGTGGGGAGCCAGGGCAACATGCAGGTGCTGGCCAACGGCAACGCGTTCGTGGGCTGGGGTGCCGCCCCCTACTGCAGCGAGTTCGCGCCCGACGGCCGGCTCGTCTTCGATGCTACGTTCCCCGGCGCGGTTCAGTCGTACCGTGACTGTCGCTTCGAGTGGGTCGCAGAGCCGCTCGACGATCCGGCCATCGCACTGGCAGCCACCGAGGCGGGGACCACGGTGTACGCGAGCTGGAACGGCGCGACTGAGATCGCGGGCTGGGAGGTCCTGGCAGGGGCGGACGCCGGTCACCTGCAGCATGTCAGCTCCGCCGCCCGCAGCGGCTTCGAGACCGCCATGCAGGTCACCACCGCACAGCCTCTGGTGGCCGTGCGTGCCCTGGACGAGGGCGGACGGGCGCTCGGCATGTCTGTGCCGGCGACGCTTCCGGTGCCGTCCGGCGCGGCTGGCTGACAGCGGGTTCGACGCGGCCGCGCCCCCGCGCATCGTCGAACGGCACAACGGCTTGCCTCATGGTGGCGCTCGCGCCTCATGGGCGGGCCGGTCGACGAGCATGTCCCTGGGTTCGAGACGGGCCGGGGAGGTTGCCGCGCCGCTACCATGGGGACGGCCCCCATCTCCGGCGCTCGTCACAGGTAGTCCGCGCATGCACACGCCCTCGAGGGCACGCCTCGCCCTTGCTGCTCCGCTCGCGCTCGCCGCGAGCCTCCTGCCCATCGGCCTGCGCCCCCCGCTCGACTCGCCCTCGGGTGCCGCGCGCGCCGCCATCATCGAGCCGTACGTCGCGCAGGGCCAGCTCCCGGTTGCGCCGGGCGTGACGCATGACTGGGGGACGCTTGCGACCGGCTCGGGCCAGCAGGTCGTCAACCTCGTCGAGGTACAGCCGAACGCACCGGGCATCTCGTTTGATGCCGCGCTGTCGAACGACCGGGTGCTCGGGCTCGAGCAGCCCTCGAGCGAGGCCAACCGCAAGAGCGTTGAAGGGCACCGGGCGATCGCCGCGGTCAACGGGGATGTCTGGTCGGGCTCGTCGGTGGGCGCGAATGCGGCGCCCAACGGGATCGACATCGAGAACGGTGAGCTCGAGGTGGCCGGCAACCCGGCGCGGCCGACGTTCGGCATCGACGGGAACGGGCAGCCGCTCATCGGCGCGCCGCTCGTCACGACGAACCTGATCACGCCTGATGGGGTGGTCCACCCGATCAATCGGATTAACCAGCACCGCAACGCTGGCGAGTCCGTGCTCTACACGCCGCGCTTCGGTGCACAGACCGATGCCGAGGGCTCTGGCACCGAGGTCGTGCTCACCGGCGTGCCGCTGCCGCTCAGGACGACCGTCAACGCTAGGGCAACCATCGCCATGGTTCGAACGGCCGGCAATCAGCCGATTGATCCGGGCGACGTGGTGGTGACCGGCCCGCCGGACACCTATCTCGCGTCGTTGGTCCCGGGCACGACCGTCCAGCTCACGATCTCGATCAGCGCCGGCTGGCAGACCGCCACGCAGGCGATCGGCGGGCGCGAGTTCCTCCTCCGCGCCGGCACGCCGTACATCTCTCCGCACCCCTCGATCGCGGACCAGTACCACCCGCGCACGGCAATCGGTGTGACGGCGGCTGGCGTGGTCATCCTGGCCGTCGTCGACGGTCGCGCTGCCGGTTACAGCACGGGCGTCACCGACGCCGAGCTCGCGAGCCTGATGGCCGAGCAAGGTGCCGTCAACGCGATCAACCTCGATGGCGGAGACTCCACCGCGATGTCCGTCCGCCAGCCCGGAGACGCGCTTGTCTCGATCGTCAATCGCCCTTCCGATGGTTCCGAGCGGCCAGTCGCCAACAGTCTCCTCGTCTTCAGCGCCGCCCCGACCGGGCCGCTGGCGATCCTCAGCGTCCTGCCCGCCGACCAGACCATCTACGCGCCATCGAGCGTCGCCTTCAGGGTCGCCGGCCAGGACGCCACGGACAACCCCGTCGCCCTGGTCCCGGGTCCCGTCAGCTGGGCGGCGCAGGGCCTGACGGGCACGTTCGACAGCACGGGCCGGTTCACGGCGACTGCCCCTGGCAGCGGCACGGTCACCGCGACGGCTAACGGAGTGCAGGGCAGCACGCATCTCACGGTGCTTGCCGATACGACGCCGCCGGCCGCACGGCCTCCACTCCTCAGCCTCGTGCGTGGCGCCATCCTGGGCAGCACGGTGCCGATCGCGGTCAGCTGGCCCGCGGCCACGGACGTCGGTGTGGGCACCGCGGGATACGAGCTGCAGGCCAACGTCAATGGCGGCGGCTGGAAGACCGTGGGCTCCGGGTCGCCGCTCAACCGCCATATCACCGTCGACGCGGCCCGCGGCGCGAACTACCGCTATGCGGACCGGGCACGCGACGCGGCGGGCAACGTCAGCGGCTTCGCGACCGCGCCCTCCGTGCGGGTCGTCGTGCTGTCGGAAGCGTCGGGCGCGATGTCGTTCAAGGGCGGCTGGAGCAAGATCACCTCGCCGTCCTACGACGGCCGGGTGGCCATGTCTACCCGAACGCCCGGCGCATCGGCGACGTACAGCTTCGTGGGCTCGAGCGTTGCCTGGATCTCCGCCGTGAGTCCCATCCGCGGGTCCGCCAACGTCTACGTGGACGGGACCCTGCAGGCAACGGTCAACCTGTACTCGAAGACGACGATCACCCGGCAGATGGTGTTCACGAAGTCTTGGACGTCCAGCGGCCGGCATACGGTCAAGATCGTGGCGCTCGCCACGCGCGGTCACCCGCGCGTGGATGTCGACGCCCTGGTCGTGCTCGCGCCGCCGACCATCGGGGTCCTCCCGCCGACACCGACACCTGCTTTGTAACAGCAGGCCCGTCCGATGTCCGCGAACCCCATCAGGCTCGCGCCGGCGATCGGCCGCATCCACGGCCGGAGGGTCGCCGGCTACTACGGCGTCGACCGCTGGCTGGTGCCGCGCCTGGGGTGCCTTGGGCGGGCGACCGTCCGCACCGTGGAGCCGGCCTGCGGCCATCCCCGCGCATCAGGCCCGTCACTATCAACCAGCCACACATGTGTGGAGGTTTGGCCCCCAGCTCGGTGGCACGTAGACTGGCCGCCGATGGCCGATCCCACGTGGAGCGCACACTCGCCCGGTACCGCGTCCGCCGTCAGCTCAGCACCCGGGCCCGGCGCAGGTCGTTCTCCATCAAGACCTTGGGGGCAGCCCTGATCGTCGCCCTGTGGCGACGCGCGTGGGAGTGGCAGCAGGCCGGCCTGGTGGAAGTCTTCCGCCAGCTGGCGGGTGGCTCGGCGGTGGCCTCTCGCGGCATGCCGGCCGCGGCAGGCGCGCTCGGTCCGGCGGGCGCGGCAGAGGCCAGGGAGACCGTCCCGTGAGCCGCATTGTGATGTTCGTCTTCAACGACTGCACGACGGACGCGCGGGTGTTGCGCGAAGCCGGGAGCCTGGCCGTCGCGGGACACCAGGTCACGATCATGGCCCGCACGCGAGACCCCAACGCCGGCGCGATCGAGCGGGAGCGGCGCGACGGGTTCGAGATCGTCCGAGTACCGCTCCCGCAGGGCTGGAAACGCTGGTATTCCCTGGCCCGGTATCCCTGGAAGGCCCGCGGATGGATTCGCTTCCGCTACTTCTACGACGCCAAGCGCGGTCCGGCCGGGTGGGCTGAGGCTCTGGTCTTCACGCCGGCCACGATCGCCTGGCTGGGCTGGATGCTGGTCCGGGCGCCGTTCTACTGGGCCTTCAGGAGAGCTCGACGTGGCCGCGCCCAGCCCGGCGGCGACACGCTGGACTGGCTCGTCCGCTGGCAGTTCGCGATCGTGGGCTGGGCGCGCACCGCGGCGGCCGTGGCTCCGGAGGCGGACGCATACCACGGACACGATCTCTCGGGCCTGCCGGGCGCCGTCGCCGCCGCCGAGCGTCACGGACGGAGCAGGCTGCGCGCGATGCCCGCGCTCGTCTACGACAGCCACGAGATCTACGTCGAGTCCGGCCGCATCGCGAAGCTGCCGGGCTGGGTCCGCCGCGTGCTCGCCCTGCAGGAACGCGGCTGGGTTCGCCGGGTCGACGCCCTCGTGACCGTGAACGAGTCGCTGGCCGAGGAGCTCGGCCAGCGCTACCATCCCCGCCGCGTCGTGGTAGTCCGCAACTGCCCGGCGCGCTGGGACCCGCTGGAGCCGCGGCCGGACCTGCTGCGACAGGCGGCCCACATCCCCGCCGGTTCCCCTGTCGCGCTGTACCATGGCGCGTTCTCGGCTCATCGCGGCATGGAGGAGCTCGCGGAGGCGACCCTGCAGTCGGGCATGGAGCGCGTCCACGCCGTCTTTCTGGGCTACGGCAGCGAGCGTGCCAGCCTGGACCGGCGCGCCGCGGACCCGCGCTACGGCGGCCGTGCGCATGTGCTCGAAGCGGTTCCGCCAGCCGATCTGCCGCCGTGGGTGGCGTCGGCCGACGTGGGAGTGATGCCGATCCAGCGCTCGACGCTCAATCACTACCTGTCCACGCCGAACAAGCTGTTCGAGAGCCTGGCGGCCGGCGTACCGGTGGTGGTCAGCGACTTTCCCGAGATGCGTCGGATCGTCCTCTCCGATCCTGACGGCCCCCTGGGCGCGACCTGCGATCCCGCCGACCCGGCCAGCGTGGCGCGCGCGATCTGCATGATCCTGCAGCTGCCGCCGGACGAGCGTGCCGACCTGCGGCGCCGGTGCCTGCGTGCCGCCCACGAGCGGTACAACTGGGAGACGGAGGTGTCGCGGCTGTTGGCGCTCTACCGCGACCTGCTGGGGGACGGCGCCGCGGAAGCCACCACGCGCGTCGAGCCGGCCGGCGTGCCGCGCGACGCATAACAGCGGCACGCACCTGGGTGCCGCGTCGTCCTGCTGTTCGCCAACACGGCCGCACAGAACTCTCGCGCGATGCGCTTGACCCGCCGACTCGCTGTACTACTTCGAGCCCGGCGACGCGTCCTCGCTGGTGGCCGCCGCCGCGTCGCGTTCGACCCCGGACGCCGCGAGCGTGCCGTGTGGCCGCCGCCGCGCGTATCCGCGAGCTCTCGTGGGAACGCACGTGGGAATGCGAGACTGAGCGCTACGTCGCGCTGGTGGGGAAGCTGGCGGGGGCCTGAGAGGCGGCGGACCAGCGGTCGGCCGTCCAGCGGGTGCCGCCTGGGGAGAGCCGCGCCGCGCTGGCGTCGATGGCGGGGCCCGCTGCCAGCATGTCGTAGCCGTTCAGGCAGACGAGGTCAGGCGTGTTGTACCGGCGGGCGACCTCGCTCACCTGGTGCTGCGCGGTCTCGAGCTGGTAGCGCGGCCGCCCGGCGTAAACGGCGGCCACGCGGTCGGACGCATCAGGCTTGGGCGCCAACCTGATCATGCGGCCGAGCAGCCCGCCTGGCCCCTGCGCCGGGCGCGCAGCGCGCAGCGCCGCCCGGAAATCGACATCCAGGTCGGCCGCGATGACCGTTCCGATCCCTTGGGGAAGTGGTTGGTCACCTGGATCTTCCGTCGTCACCAGGGTTAGGCGTTCCTGGAGTTCCACCGGCAGCGCGCCCAGCAGTCGCGCCGCCAGGACGCGATTGAAGCCGATCACGATGGGGAGGCGGAGCGCGGGGGCCGTCACCGGTCTCTCCGCCACGCCGTGTGCCGCGTCCCGCTGCAGCTCCGGCACCCTCCCTTCCGCCCCGCCCACGACCGCCCGGTAGAGTTGAAGGAGCCGGCCGGCCACCGCCGGCGCGCCGAAGCGCGCAACCGCCGTCGCTCGCATCGCCCGGGCGTCGAACGAATCGCGCCGCGCGAGCGTCGCCAGGATCGCCTCCGCCATGGCGGGCGCATCGCCCACGTCGACGAGCGCGCCGCGCGCCGCCACGTCCGGGCCCAGGATCCCTTCCACGCCTCCCGATCGCGTCGCGACCACCGGCAGCCCTGACGCCATGGCCTCCGCCGCCACGACGCCGAACGTCTCGTACCGGCTCGGGTGGACGAACAGGTCGGCCCGCGCCATCGCCGCGGCCACGCCAGCCCGGGGCATCGGCAGCTCGAACGAGACTGCGTCGCTCAAACCGAGCTCCACTGCCCGTGCGATCCACCCAGCCTCCTGGCCTGCCGTGGGGGAGCGGCCGATGAGGCGCAGCGACAGGTCCGGGCGCCGCTCCCGTGCCAGCGCGAACGCCTCGAGCAGCGTCGCCAGCCCCTTCTCCGTCTTGCGGCTGCCCACATAGAGCAGCTCGCCCGCCCGGCGGACCCGGCGGCCCGTCGGCCGGAAGAGCTCCACCGGGACCGGGTTCGGGATCACCTCCAGCCGCTCGCCCAGCGACGCGCCGAGCTCCGGGAGAGCTGCCCTCAACTCCGCCGCAAGGGCGTCCGACACCACGATCAGGCGCGCTGCCCCGCGGACGACCGCGGCGTAGCGCCTTCGCACTTCTGGATCGCTCAGGAGTTCGCGCGTTCTGGATGAGTGCTCGGTGACCACGTAGGGGATCTCCAGCCTGCTGGCCGCGGCGGCCGCGAGCTCGCCGTCCGGGAACCCCGTGTGGGCATGGATCAGGTCGAACTGATGCCCACCCGATGTCTCGCCCCACGCGCGATCGCCATCTCGGCCGAGGAGCCCGTCGATCCAGGGGCCGAACACCGCCAGATGATCGTCGCCCTCGTCGGCGGGCGAGTCGTCCGGACCGGCGGCGACCTGCAGGCGGGCGACCGGAACCGCGGCCAGGTGCGCCCACGTGCCTACGCTGGCTGGCCACCCTCCCGGCGTCGAAGCGTCTGCTCGCTCGCGAACCGCCACGGCGCAACGTGCGTGGATCGCGTCGCGTTCGGGCTCGCGCCGCTCCGGCACACGGTTGAGGCGCGTGAACTCGAACGAGGCGACGTACGGTGCCACCAGCCCCGTCGCGGCCAGTGCGTCGACCTGGTCGGCGACGAACGATCCGCGGACCGGGTCGTCCACGGCCGGATACCAGCGCGCGATGACCAGCACGCGCAACGGCGGCATGACGCGCAGTCTACGGCGGCTCCACCCAGGACCCGCGTCGCCCCCCTGGCGTCGCCAGACTGACTCGAGTGACCGCCAACGTAGACGGCCGCCGATCGCAGCGGGTGCCGTCCTCGGCACGTCCGCCTACGCCGCCTCCGCATAGGGGGCCGCGACCGACTGGCGCCGAAGGACGGCCGGGCGGGCCAGCGTGCCGGCCCGCCCGAAAGGAGAGGAGGAACACCACCGGGTCGTGCCCGCCCGGCAGCGCCAGCAGGATAGCCGTGCGAGCTGACGTTCCCCTGAAAGCCGGTCTTGGGGGCCCGGTACTGTCGTGCGAATCGGCGCCCAGAGCGCGCCCGTTCAGGGCCTCTTCAACTGCGCAGACCAGTCTCTGGGCGATGGCTGCCAGCGCCTGGCCGGTGGCAGAGGAAGGATCCTGTGACGTGATCGAGCACCCAGATGCTCCGACTGCGGAGCCCGCACCGGTCCCAAGCCCGCCGTCCGGCCGTGCCTCCGCGCCGCCGCGCTCGTCCAGGGGTACGTCCATCTTGTTCGCGCTGGCGGTCGTCATTGCCGTGGGCGGCGTCGCCTTCGCCGTGGGACGCCTGAGCGCCCCAACGAGCAGCACCGCCAGCCGCACCGGTGGGTTCAGCCGGGGGGTCTTCGTGCCGACAGGAGCTTCCGGCCGGGCGCCGCGGGTGGCCTGGGGGCGGGTGTCATCTCCCTCGAGGGCACCGTGCAGTCCATCAGCGGGTCCACCCTCACCCTGCGCACATCGAGCGGGCAGACGGTCACGGTTGATCTCGGCAGCGGCACGACGTACCACAACGAGGCGGCGGCGAGCCCGGGGGCCGTCACGCCCGGCAGCCAGGTGCAGGTCCGCCTGGCGGTGAGCGGCGCGGGCGCCAGCCCGGCGCCGGGGGCGAGCGGAGCGGCGCGCACGCTCAGCGCCAGTGATGTGACGCTGGTCGCGCCATAGCGCCAACGTGCTCGCTGGGAGTGCTGATGCGACCGGCGCCACGTCGCGCACGGCTACGAGTTCTCTAGCCTCACCACCTGGGCGGTGAAGGACATCTCCGACGGCACCCCGCACTTGCCCTTCACCTCGCTCGGAGCGGCTGGGGCGCTCGTCACGACCGCTGACGATCTCGCGCGTTGGGCCCTCCAGCGTGAGTCGCGCGGTGCGCCGTACCCGCTGCGCCACGCCGTCCGATAATGCGCCCCACGGCCAGGCCGTGACATACGTCTGGCATCGAGAGCGGTAGCGCGGTAGAGAGCCCCCCGGTGGACGCGCCCCACTAGCACGGAGGACGGGCCCATGGCGCCCCAGCGAGGCCGACCCTTGCCCGATCCGCGCTTCGATCCGTCGGCGCAGCGGGCCACGACCTTCCTGCTGCCGCCGTTCCCGGTCCTTGCGCGCCGCGAGGTGCGGCTCTTCCTGACTAGCGCTGCGCTGCTCTACACGGAGCTGCTGCTGATCCGCTGGGTGCCCGCGGAGGTGATCTACGTCGGGTTCTTCAGCAACTTCATCCTGATGGGGAGCTTCCTGGGGATCGGCGTAGGCATCCTGTACGGCAGGGCCACCGCCAGCGCCGGCGGACGAACAGATGCGGGCGCCCGGCGTCTGCCCGTGCCTCCGTTCGCCGTGCTGCTCCTCGCAGTGGTGGCCTTGATTGGCACGG
>JBKQRF010000098.1:0-5703 GCA_052144055.1 Candidatus Limnocylindrales bacterium | reverse complement strand
TCGCCGCGGTGACGGCGTTCGGGGCCGACGCAGTGGTCCTGGGCGCGCGGCCTCGGACTGGGCCGACGGAGGCAGGGCCGCGGAGCGTTGGGCACGTGGCGCGCTTCGTGCTCGACCACGCCCCGGTGCCAGTCGTGCTGATCCGCCGCTCGGCCTGACCCGGGCCCAGACCCGGGAGCCCTGGACTTACGGTCAATCCCCCGCACGGTCCGATCATGCTGGAGGGCGGCTCCTATCGCACACAGCGACAAACGCGGCGCGGCACGACGTGGCCACCCACGGTTCGACGATGGGCCCCGCTACCGTCCTGTCTCGAGCAGCGCGGCAGCGAGTTCCCTAAAGGCGCCCAGTGCTGGGTCGGACGACGGATCAGCACGCACCTGGATGCACACCTGGTCGGCCCCGGCGTCGAGGTGGGCACGGACGCGCCTGACAATTGCGTCGACGTCGCCGCAGGCGATGACCGCGTCCAGCAGCTTGTCGCTCCCGTCACCGGCGAGGTCCGCATCGCTCCAGCCCAGGCGGCGCAGGTTGCTCGCGTAGTTGGGCAACGCGAGGTAGTTCTTCGCGAACGCCCGGGCGATCCGGCGGCCCTCCGCGGGGTCGGCAGTCAGCACGGCCGTCTGTTCGACGATGAGGCACGGCTCGGGCCCGAGGTGTCGGCGGGCCAAGGGCGTGTGCTCGACGGGGACGAAGTACGGGTGGGCACCGTCAGCGCGCTCCGCCGCCAGCTCGAGCATGCGCGGCCCGAGCGCGGCGAGGACAAGCGGGACCGGAGGGTCCGGCGCGGGCGCGCCGTACTGCGCCGAGGCCATCGCGTCGAGGTAGGCGCGCATCGTCTCGACCGGCCGACCATAGGTCCCGCCGCGGACGGCTACCGCCGGCGCGTGGCTCACCCCGATGCCGAGCACGAAACGGCCCGGGTAGGCTTCGCCGAGCGCCCTCGCGCCATTGGCCATGGCCATCGGGTCGCGGGCGTGGGTGCTCGCAATGCCGGAGGCGACCACGAGTCGCGCGGTCGCCGCGAGCAGGATCGCGGCATGGCTGAAGAGCTCCTTGTTGCCGAGCGTTTCCGGAATCCAGACCACCGGATACCCGAGCGCCTCGAGCTCGCGGGCCGCCGCTCCTGCCTCGGCCCCGGACAGGCGCTGGAGCGCCCAGCTCCACACCCCGACCGGTCCGAGCGTCTGCGCCAGTCGGCGTCCGCCGTACCTGCTCGTATTGGTCATAACGGTACGAGGGCCCTCCCGACGATCGTTTAGCAGGTGACGTGAAGGACGGCGTAGACGTCCTTCGGGTCGAGATCGGCGAGCAGGCGGCAGGCCTCCCGGGTCGGCACCGCTTCGACGCGCACGCCGCGTCGTGCCGCCTCCGCATAGACGTCTGACGCGATGGGCAGCGCGCCGTCGGCGCCGGTCCCGACGATGAGCCGCCCGCCACCCCAGGGGATCTTCTCGGCGCTCGTGAGGGGCGTGTGTCCGAACTCGCCTCGCCGGGCCTTCGAGGGGCCTTTCCCGCGACGGCGGATGCGGCCGCCCTCGATCACGACGTCACGCTCGTAGCGCTCGCCCTCGAGCTGCAGCTTCCCGAATGCGACGAGCCGCGCCTTCACCGTCCTATTGTCGTACGAGGCGTCAGAGCTACAAGAGCAGGTCGGTGCCGCCCCTCAGGACGGCCTGAGTGTCTGGAAGGCCCGAGGTACTGCGGCCCCATGGGTTGCAGACGCTCAGAGGGAGCTGGCCCCGTCGAGGGGGTCACAGATGGCCAACCAATGCTCTAGCCTGTGCACCGTCAACCTACTCGAAGGAGACTGCGGTGGCCAAGGACAAGAAGGCGAAGCCGGACAAGAAGGCAGGCAAGAAGGGCAAGTAGCCCGCTCGGCGCCCCGATGGCCTCTGGACGAAACGCCAGGGGCCATCTTGCTGCCTACCGGTGAAGATCTCGCGGGGACGGACACTGCGGAGTGGCGCCGAAACTTGGGCGAGCAGGTCCCGAGGGCCTTGCGGACCCCTCACGACGGTGACCTCGTGCCGGCCTGGCGCCGCCACGCCAGTCCATCGGCGCAGCGCGCTGGGACCATTCGCCTAGGCTCGCGGTCGTTGCGGTCGGCGATGGTCGGGACGATGAGCGCGACGACCGATCTCTACAAGGTGCTCCAAGTCGATCAGGAGGCCGAGCGCGACGTGATCCGGGCCGCCTATGGTTCAGAGGTGGTCGTCGCGTCGGCGCAGGCGCATGGGAGTGCCCTGGGGTGAGCGCGGTCGTGCCGGCTCCATCGCCGCGAGGGCTGGCCGGTGGCGCTTCTGGTGACAGGCAGCGCAGCGTCCCCGAGGATCATCGGGTCGAGCCTCTCGGCGGCAGTCGCAGCTGCGGCATCGGCAGGTTCCGTACGGGCGCGCATCGGGAGGCGTGGACCGTGGCGAGCGTCGTGGCGGCTCGGGCGTGCTCGGTAGCGGTGGTTGCCACTGTGGGACTCTCTTCGACATCGCCTCCACCCATCAGAGGGCGGGCGTCCCGTCGCGTCGTCTCCACAGGTCAGATCAGCTGCCGAGGCGTTTCGGACAGCTCGCCCACCGAGCCGTCACGACGGGACGCTGCCGCCAGAGTCGCCCATGCACGACGACCCCAGCTCTGGGCGACACGCCGCTGCTCGGCGGCCTGCCGTCCGCGCCCCTAGACGCAGGGGCGTGGGGCTAGTGTCACCGCCCCGTCAAGGCACTGCGTAACCAGGAGTCTCCCAGGCGTAGAACATCAGCTCTTCCGCGTCGCCGCTGATCTCGAGGACGTAGCCGGCCTGCTGGGCGAGTGCCTCGAGCGCGGTCACGAACTCCCCTCGCGAGACCACGCGGTCGGGCAGGGCGGAGACGGCGAGGCGGAGTGCTGTGGCGTCGGAGCCAGGTGCCGCGACGAGGCGTGGATCAGACAGCCATCGGCGAGCAGCATCGGTCCGAGGCGGGCGAGCGTGTCCGGCCCGCTCGCGCTGGTCGGTCGCAGTGCGCGGAGCTGCTGCTCGAGCGCCTCGCTGGCCTCCTCCGCAGCGGCCCACTCGGGGCTTGCGGGCACGGCCCCATCCATCCGCTTGCGGGCCTTCTGCAGGCGCGCCAGCAGGTCCTCCGGTGGGTCGGTATCGGGCGGCATACGGTCTTCCTCAGGCGACGCGGGTTGTTCTAGAACCCAGACTCCGAGTGCGGTGATCGGCGCACCAGAGCCCATGCGCCCCTCTGGCGGGGCAGCATGGCTCCGCCAACCAACAGGCCGCGGGGTACTTGGCCCCCGAGACGAGTGGGCCGTCGTGTGGGGCGCTCCACGGCCGCCAGGCTGGCGTTGCGCGCTGGTGAAGCTCTGGAATGACCCCCCACCGATGTCAGCAGAGCCCGATGTTTGGCAACACCTGCCCAGGGGCAGTTCGTCGTCGGTGGCGCTGTCAAGGACTCGTCTGCGGCGCTGCCTCGAGGGAGCCACGTCCGTTGACTGATCAGGTAGCGCGCGAGCGATCGACTCCGCGCGTCTCGACGAGCAGGACTTCGGCTCCGGCGTCGCGTGCGCGGATCGTCAGCTGCGGCTCGTCCGTCACCTTGGCCGCCCCACCTTCGTCGAGCTCGCCGCGATCCGCGCCCGCTACGAGCTGCGCGGCGCCGTGGACGACGAAGAGGTAACCCTGGAAGCCCGGACGGAAGCGATGCGTGACCGCCTGCGCCGGGTCGATGAGCCCAGCGTACAGCGCGGCGTCCTGATGGACGGTCACCGCCTCTGGATTGTCAGGCGCATCGGGGCCGCCGTAGCCGGGAGCAGGCACGAGGACCGGCAGGAGGCGTGCCCTCCGGGCCTCCTCGGTGAAGCCGCGCTGCTCGATAGAGGGGTCCAGTCCGCGACGCGCCGGAATGATCCACATCTGGATGAAGCGCATCGGGTCGCTCGTCGAGTGGTTGCCCTCCGAGTGCTGCATGCCCGACCCGAGCGTCGCGCGCTGCACTGAGCCCGGCGCCAGTACCCCGCCGTTGCCCCGGCTGTCAGCGTGCTCGAAGGACCCTTCGGCGACATACGTGATGCCCTCGATGTCGCGGTGCGGATGCATCGGCCACACGGCGCCGGGCACGAGCGTGTCGTCGTTGAAGACGCGCAGGTCGCCGAACCAGGTGTTCTCGGGGTCGGCATAGTCATCGAAGCTGAAGTGCCAGTTCGCGCGGAACCAGCCGCCTTCGGTGTGGTGCAGTGTGGCGCGGGGACGGAGCGTAATCATCGGTCGGGCCTCTCGGACGGCGTGGCCCGTCATCTTCCTGTGTCGAACCCGGTCTGT
Organism: Candidatus Limnocylindrales bacterium; assembly: GCA_052144055.1. Taxonomy (GTDB): domain Bacteria; phylum Chloroflexota; class Limnocylindria; order Limnocylindrales; family CSP1-4; genus JAJYNJ01. The sequence continues at coordinate 1,406 of JBKQRF010000098.1, read as the reverse complement.
CCAGAGGAGGGAGGATGCGGTGCGTTCCAGCCGAGGCAGTCCGGAGGCCCGTTGGGGCCCGGGGGCGAACAGGCGTGGAACGCGCTGTTGGACAGCTCACCCGCCGCAGGATTGCAAGGGAACGGACCCGCCGGAGTGGGACGGCGGGTCCGTGAGCAAGCGGAGGTGCAAGCGGTCACAGTCCTGCAATATGGCCCGCCCGTGGCGACACCATCAGGCATGGTGGTGGGACAGACGGAGCATCATGACCTGGCATGCGGATCGCGCTCGTCACCATCGGCGGCCGCGGGGACACAGAGCCGTTCGTCGCCTTGGCTCTTCGCCTGGCTCGCGACGGCCACCAGGTCACGCTCGCCGCGCGCCCCGACTTCGCCGACCTGGCCGCTGCCTACGGCATCCCGTTCGCGCCACTCGGCCACCCGTACCAGGCGTTCATGCGCGGGTCGGCGGCCGCGCTCGACTCGGGCAACCCGGTCGCCCTCGTCCGCTACGGGCTCGCGCAGCGCCGCTACTTCGCAGAGGGAGTGGCCGAGGACGAGTGGCGCGCGGCCCAGGGAGCGGACGCCATCGTCTTCAAGTACAGCTGGTTCTCCGGCTACAGCCTGGCGGAGAAGCTCGGCGTGCCCTGCCTGGCGGCCATGCCCTTCCCCATGACGCCGACGGAGGCGTTCCCCTGCTTCTGGCTGTTCGGGGGCCATGATCGGGGCCGCTGGGGCAACCGGCTGCTGTGGCGGCTGTCGGAACAGGTGACCTGGCAGATCGGACGCGGGGAGGACACCCGCTTGCGCCGCGAGTTGCTCCACCTTCCGCCGCTGCCCTTGCTCGGTCCGCTGGCCCGTCAGGCGCGCGAGGGGATGCCCGTCCTCTACGCGTACAGCCCGACCCTGCTGCCCCCGCCACCGGACTGGCCGGCCCGCTTCCACGTCACCGGTGCGTGGTTCCTCGACTCGCCGCCCGGCTGGCAGCCGCCGGCCGACCTGGTCGCGTTCCTGGAGGCCGGACCACCGCCAGTGTACGTCGGCTTCGGCAGCATGACGAGCGCCGATCCTGACGCCACCCTCGCCCTCGTCCTCGACGCGCTGGCGCGCGCCGGCCAACGCGGCGTGCTGCTGAGCGGCTGGGCTGGCCTCGGTACCGGGCGCGAGCTGCCAGACACGGTCTTCGCCCTCGACGACGTGCCCCACAGCTGGCTCTTCCCCCGCATGGCCGCGCTCGTCCATCACGGCGGGGCCGGCACCACTGCCGCCGGGTTGCGCGCTGGGATCCCCTCGGTAGTGACGCCGCTGACGGCCGACCAGCCCAGCTGGGGCCGCATCGTCCATCGTCTGGGAGCCGGCCCGCGCCCGATCCCCTTCCGACGCTTGACGGCCACGAGGCTGTCGCGGGCGCTCGCAGCCGCGGTCGGT
>JBKQRF010000097.1:0-3035 GCA_052144055.1 Candidatus Limnocylindrales bacterium | reverse complement strand
TGCTGCTGGTTGCTGACACTCCCAGCGTAGCGAGGGCTCTCGCGCCGTTCTCAGCCCCGCTCGCGCCTCACCCCGCGTCCAGCTCCGGTGTCACGGACGTATCTGGACGAGGACACGGACGACGCCGCCGGGGCGAACCCGATCATGCCCGGGCCTGAATGACCGACCAGGGAACGACGCAAGACCCTCGTCGAGCGGCGTGAGGCGGCGCGGCATGCGGGCGAGCATTCCGGCGGACCCGACCTCGAAGCGGCGTGCGCTGTCATCGCCGAAAGCGGTAAGCGCACTGTCATCGGCGGCCCGTCTACCGGGTCGACCGAAGTCGTCGCCGGCCACTGCGAGTGCGCCTCAACCAAACGAGGCGCGGCCGTCGTCGTCCCGGACCACCTCGCCGCGCTGCAGCACGAACGGGACCCCGTCGGGGTCGGCGAGTGTCTCGATCCGCTCGATCGGGTCTCCCCGCACCAGGACAAGGTCCGCGTCCTTGCCCGGCTCGATGGTCCCGATCCGGTCGGTAAGCCCGAAGAGCTCCGCGTTCACGCGCGTGGCGCTCACAACCGCGGCCATCGATCCGATTTCCTTCGCCTTCTCGACGATCTCACCGGCGCGCCACGACTGATCGGCGCCGACCAGGTCTGACCCAGACCCGAGTGGGATACGGCTTGCGTATGCAAGGCGCACGCCGTCCCGCGAGGCGCCGGACACGCGCGCGGCCTTAGCCGCCTCGGCAGGACCAAGCGGTCGAGGGCGCGCGAGGATGAGCAGGGTCGGCACGACGAACGCCCCTGCCGCGAGGATGCGTTGCGCGGTCTCCTCGTCGAGGATCGAGCCGTGCTCGATGGAGCGAACACCGGCGGTGAGGGCATTGCGCATGGCGGCGGACGTGTGGGCGTGGACTAGGACGTACGTTCCCCAGCTGCGGGCCACCTCGACCGCCGTGGCGATCTCCTCGACCGTGAACTGGAGCGACTCCAGCGGATCCGTCGGCGACATCACCCCACCAGAGACGAAGAGCTTGATCTGCGTCGCGCCCCGCCGAAGCTGCTCGCGGGCCGCCTGCCGAACTGCGTCGACACCGTCGACCACCTCCGGGTTGGCCACCAGCCCTGGGATTGACGCGAGCCCGTGGACCGCCTCGTGCGCCTCCCGCATATCACCGTGTCCGCCGGTCTGGGTCAGGAAGGAACCGGACGGAAGGATTCTCGGACCGCGGATTTTGCCTGACGCGACCGCCTGTGCCCACGCGGGATCGAGCCCGCCGGCGTCACGGACCGTCGTGAAGCCCTCGTGGAGCGTGCGTTCGATGAGCGTCCGGACCAGCAGCACGTACTCCACGAGGGAACCGTCGCCCTGGGGCCTGGATGGCGCTCCGACGATCCCCAGGTGCACGTGGGCATCCGTCAACCCAGGGAGCAACGTTGCCCCGTTTGCATCCACGACCGTGACGGCTCGAAACGGCGAGCCGGTGGCATGGATCGCCACGATCCGGCCTTCCTCCACGACAACGTCACGACCCGCCACGGGGTCTTGTCCGGTCCCGTCCACCACCCGCGCATCGCGGATGACCAAGCGCTGCACCGTACCCTCCCCGCGCACCTGCGGTCCCTGCGTTGTCTGGATGGCGGACATGGAACGCACCGCGACGGTTTCGCCCAAACGACCCGCCCTCATTGGCGATACTACGCGGCCCAGTCCTGCCAGCGGGCCGCCTACCACCGGGAGGGCAACGAACGCCACCGGTCGAGCCTGCGGTCGCGCCACCTCATGACGAGCGGCTCGGGGGACCCGACCGCTCCCTAGGGTGCCGGCCAGCTACTGAGGCTCCAGCACCGTTCGGACGAGCCGCTGCATGCGCTCGTAGTGCGAACCCTGCCAGTAGACCGCGGTGCACGAGTCGCAGCGGCCGAATGAGTCGTAGTAGCGCAGCGTCCGGGGGGCCAGCCGCTGCGCGACTTCCGCCTTCTCGACGGGCTCGATCCGCCCGTTACAGCGGATGCAGCGCGAGAACGGCTGCACCTGCTCGGCCAAGCCGTACCGGCCGGAGACCTCGACAAGCTGCCGGCGCGGGTCGTCGCTGCGCAGAAGGTAACCAAGGCGCACCACGCGCCGGCGAAGGAGTCCGCGGTCTCGCGTGAGCAGGACTCGCCCCTCGGCGGAGGAGCGCCGGGCCAGCTCATCATCGTCGGCGCGGTTGCTATACGCGCTGTCGAAGCCGAGCATGCGCAGGTATCTTGCCAGGCGGCCAAGATGTGTGTCGAGGATGAAGCGGGGCGGCCGGGGAATCGGAGGCGTCAGCGGTTCGAGGCCGTCGGGTCGGGCCTCGGCCGCGTGCCAGCCCGACCGAGCCGGCGGGTAGACGTTCACACGATCGCCGTCCCGCATCCGGTAGGCGAACCCGACCGGGACATCGTTCACCACGATCGCGTCGACCTCAGGATGCGGAACGCCCACCGCCTCGATCGCGTCCTTGACCGCCGGTTCGCCGTCGAACGCGAGCAGGAACGACACCTGCCGCCGCGGGTCTGGCAGGTGATCGTTCAGTTCGCCGTAAAAGCGGAAAGTGGCCGTGGACGAGCGCGCGACCCGGCCCGGTGACGGCGTTAGCACGTTACGTGTATAACCGCCGCGGTTTCACCGGGATCCGACTTCGACAGCAGGCGGCACGCCTCCGGCGTCGGGACAGCTACCACGATCACGCCTCTCCGGCGCGCCTCGTCGAGCACCTCGTCCAGGATGGGCAGCGCACCCTCCGCGCCGGTCCCGATGATGAGCCGACGACAACGCCATGGGATCGGCTCGGCCAGCGTCAGCGGGGTGTGCCCGAACTCGTCGCGCCAAGGCTTCGAAGCGCCTTTGTCGCGGCGCGCCACACGTCCGCGTTGGACGACCACGTCGTGCCGGTACGGGCGGCCGTCCAGCTCGATCTCGCCGAACTCGACGAACCGGGCCTTCATGTGTTCCTCCCTCGCCGATGTGCTTGACGAGGTCCGCCGGAGATGCCGTAGCCATTCACCGCGCTCAGCAGTATTGCAGCA
>JBKQRF010000096.1:0-3877 GCA_052144055.1 Candidatus Limnocylindrales bacterium | reverse complement strand
ACGAGCCAGCTGATCTCCCGCACCAACTCACGGAACTTCTTGGGGTCGGTGCGTGCGTCGCGGAGGAGCGCGAGCTTGTGCAGAACGGCGGGATGGTGGGATACCTGGACAGTGGGCGGGAGCCAGCGGGATCGTCTGTGTCCCGATGGGGGGCTATATCTACCACGCGCATGCTCCTCTCGCTTCTCGGGAGAGTGGCGGCCGATCCATGTATTCCAAGGCTCTCGGCGGATGGGCGCCGCGACCTTGGCGGACGGCCTCGTTCGCTCGCGCTCACACGGCGCTGCGCTCTGGGGCCGACGCCGTGGCGCTGTCCTCCACAAGCTCGGAGTCACTGCTGAGTCGTCGGGCGACCAGCCGGAGTCGCACCGCCCAGCCTGGGCGCAACCACGCCACGCAGGCCTCGCCTTCACCCTCCTGCTCTGGATCCGGCTGGATGCCCCACATGGCGTGGAGGTAGGCCTCGTGGCTTTCCACGATCGCCGGTCTACGACTGAGCGATGGGCTGCAGATAGAGCCGTTCGTCACGGAGCGCGCTGATAGCCCTCGCGTGGTGCCTAGCTGCCAGTCAACCCGGCGAACTGCATCGAACGCCGCCCAAACTGCACCTCTAAATCACTCATACTGTCCTCCGGGGGTCAGGCATGGCAGCTGGCGCCCTGGAGCTTGTGCTCGCGCAGCGGTTAACGCGGCCGGGTCCGGCAGACGTCACCTAGTCGTGGCTGACCGTCGCGGCACCAGCTGTCCACAAACAGGCTCGCGAGCCGCGCCGAGGGGTGGGCGGGCCGCCCGGTGGTAACGGGTAACTCAGGCTCGCCGGCAGACGCTTGGCGACATCTCGGCGGCCGCATCGACCTGTGCTGCCGAACAACGGTTATCCTCGGCGGGCCAACCCCTGCCGCGGACGTCGCGGCGCACAGGCTCAGCCCGGGCGCCCGCTGCCTCGTGGCGCGAGAAACCCGACAGCCTCTCGTTTTCAGGCGCGACGGGCCGCTCGCGCGCGAGACACCGACCACGAGAGTGGTAGCCGCCGTCGGGTGTCCCAGCTCCTTCTCTTGTGCGCGGCACATGCAAAGGCGCCCATCGACGGCCCGAGGGCTGGGGACCGCGACGTCTGGCCGCGGCTCATGGGACGTGCCCCGACACGGAGCCTCACGATCCATGCGCTGGCGGTGGGTCACCTCGGCGGTCGTGGGTTGCGCGTTGCGCGGTGCCCTCGACCGTTATGCCCGCGGCGACCATTTCGGCGACGGCGCGCTCGCCATCGCCCCGTTGGAGGTCAACCGCTGCGATGGCCGCCGCCAGTAGAGCGGTGCGGTATCCAAGGGTCGCTGCGTCGAGGGCCGTCGCCTTCACACAGTAGTCTGTTGCCAAGCCGCAAATGGTCACCTTGGTGATCTCGTGCTCGTGGAGCAGCTTGTCGAGCGGGGTAGGCGCCGTCGCGCCGGTGGATGGGTCGCGCATGGTAAAGCCGCTGTAACCGTCCTCGCCCTGGGCGCCCTTGCGGATGACGGCGTCGGGGTCCGGGCGAAGGGCAGGGTGGAGCGCCGCGCCCCACGTGCCAGCCACGCAGTGCACCGGCCAGACGCCGCCGTCAATCGCGAAGTGCGGCGTGCGGGCGGGGTGCCAGTCCTGCGTGTAGATCACGAGCGATCCGGCCGCACGCGCGGCATCGACCGCTGCATTGATCGCCGGAAGGATCGCGTCACCCCCCGCCACGGACAGCGAGCCGGCCGGATCCGCAAAGTCGTTCTGAACGTCCACCACAATCAGCGCGTGCCGTGCGCTCCAGGGACCACTGGGGTTTCCCATCGTCGTCTCCTCTCGCTGCCCCGCCAGCGCTCGTGCCCACCGTGCAGGTGTTCGCCGCCTGACCTCGGACCAGGGCTCGGGTGCCTTGAGTATGGCGTTGCACCGCGCTATCGAGATAGGGACCAAGCCCTGGCACTCCGCCGGCGACGCCACCGCAACGAGGTTGGCTGCACGCGACAGCTGAGGCCGGAGATGAGGTGCAGGGCGCGCTGAGCCCGTTCGCCCGATCGGCACTCGATTCCAGAGTAGGCTCTTGCGATGAGCAGGCCGAGGATCATCTGCGCCGGGATGTGCAACACGAAGAGCGCTGAAATCCGGTATCTCGCCCAACAGGTTGCCGAGTACGGCGGGGAGCCGATCATCATGGATCTCAGCCTCGGCGCCGCTGTGGATTGGGCCGACATATCGTTGGAAGACGTCCTGGCCTCCACCGGCGTGCAAGTTGAGGATGTCTTCGCCGCGCCGCGGGCCACGGCTATCGAACTAGTCGGCCACGCAGGGGCCGTAAAGATCCTCGAGCTCCATGCGAAGGGGGAGGTCGACGGCATCATCTCCTGGGCGGGGTCAGTCGGAACCACGACCGCGACCCGAGTGATGCGGGCGCTGCCCTTCGGGGTCCCGAAGATCATGCTGACAGACATGGCGTCGGGCGATGTCAGCTTATGGTTGGGCAACAAGGACATCTACATGGTGAACCCTACCGCCGAGCAGGGGATCAACGTCGTTACCCGAAAGGCGGTGGCCAATGCGGCCGCCGGCATCGTGGCCATGGCCCGCGTCTCGGAAATCCCGGCCGGCTCCCGGCCGCTCGCTGCGATTACCTCCTACGGGACAACGACTCCCACTGTCCTGCGGTGCGCAGCGTTCATGGAGGGCAGAGGCTGGGACATCAGCACGTTCCATGCGGTGGGTGTTCCTGGCACCACTATGGAGGACCTCATCCGGTCCGGGATGATCACCGCGATCATCGACCTTACGCCCGCCGAACTCATCAACAGCCTGATCAACAGCGTGTACGGGACGCCCAAGACCTGGGATGGGAAGCGGCTCATGGCAGCAGGTGACGTCGGAATCCCTCAGATTGTCGTCCCTGGGGGCCTCGACCAAGTCGTGGTCGGCGCGCTCGACACGGTGCCTCAGGAGTACCTCGATGACGTCCGCTCTGAGCGCCGCATGTCGTACAAGGGTTCCGGACTGCCGTACTCGCACAATCCGAGCGTGACCATCATGGTGCCCACCCCATCGGAGGTCGAACAAGTCTCGCGGTCGATCGCTGAGAGGTTGAACAGGACGACGGGTCCGACCGCCTTGTTCCTCCCGATGCGGGGCTGGTCCGCTTACGACCAGAACGAGGCCCTGGCGACTCGCGCTCGGGGCTGGGCGGAGGGCAACGGCGACGGCCCGACGTGGCAACCGGACCCAGATCGCCCTTCATGGTCCAGCAAGGCAACGCTCATGTTGTCGGTGCTGGAAGCCCATCTCGACCACCACAACGAGAACCTCGATCTCATCGTCTGCGACAGGCACATCCTGGATCCGGAGTTTGCCGACCTGCTCACGCGGTGCATGGGCGGCATGCTCGACCACACGTGGAGGAAGGGCCTGTATCGAGATGTGGACGGCGTGATCGGTTAACGGTTGCCGGCAGGCGCCGCCGAGCTGCACTCGACCGACGAGCTGACGGTCGACACTTGCCCAGGAGCTGGCATGTGGGACTGATCATCCTCGACGGCCGCGTCTATCCCACCGCCGGCTGCCTTCCCAAGACGACGTCGCCTCTTCAGATGGCAAGCCGTGGGCAACTCGTGCGTGGCTGGGCTGTTCAAGCTAAGGCGCGCCGGAAAGACTGAGGGCCTGTAGCCGAAAGATCCCGTTCAGATCGTGAGGTTTGTGCCATCAAAGCTGGCATCGCGTGCCGCCACGATGGCCGCCATGAGGTTCGCGATCGCCTTGACCGATGAGCAGTGGGAGCTTGTCGTTGACCTGTTCGACCCGCCGGGTCGACGGGGTGCGCCGGCCCAGATCCCGCGCCGCCGGATGGTGGAGGCGATCCTGTTCCTCGCCC
>JBKQRF010000095.1:0-4703 GCA_052144055.1 Candidatus Limnocylindrales bacterium | reverse complement strand
GCCGTTGCGCCAGCGCGTGCCCGTGCGCCGACAGACCCCGACGATGCGGCACGCCCGGGCCGACGGGACGCCCTCCGCGATCAGCCTCGCGAACGCCTCACGCTTGGCATACAGCGGCTTCCGCCCTAGACGACCCATCGCAACTCCCCAGCCTCATGAGTGTTGCGACGTTCGCCAGATTCCGCCGGCTTAGTGGGTGCTGCATCGGGTGCTACGAGAGGCGGCTCGGACGCAAGCTGGTGCGTACTGATTTCAAGAGCGGGCCGAGGCGCTTGTTTAGGGCACCTCCATCCCTGCGCTTCCGGCTGCGCCACAAGGCTCGCACCGCCAGGAGCACGTCGACGAGGATGCTTCATGGCCGGCGAGGCAAGGCTGGCTGCCTCTTGGGCAGTCACCCAACCAGATAGCGCGCCACGGGTGACCAGAGACTGTTGGCGTTGGTGCGCGTCGGCATTGCCATCGCACGCACATACCAGCTTCCTGGCGTGGCGAACCGGACAAGGAAGCGCGCATCGCCGGACCTATTCACGGGCACGACCGTCTCGTGCTTCAAGGTCCACCTGTGGCCGACAAGCAAGTACACCCGGTACACGACACGACAGTTCGACAGACCCGCGCCCGCCGGCCGGACCAGCGTGGTGAACGTGATCGCGGTGCCCGTGGCCACGTGGTCAGCTGTCCCACGGTCGTCGGGCCGAAGGAGCGCTAACTGGCGCACCAGCACGCGCCGGACCGCACTGGTGCCCGAACCCAGTTTCGAGGGCCCCTGGAAGACCACGCGGACATCGAGGTTGGTGAGTGGCTGGGCGCTGAAGCTCGCTTGTCCGACGGCGTTCGTGGTCAGGTCGGCGAGCGTCGACCACGCCGTGCCATTGCGTGACTCCTGGAGCTGTACGGAGCGTCGAGCGAGGCTCCCCGTGTCCCGTGGCAGCACGAGCCGGACCGCCAGCCGGGCATCCTGGCCCCACGTGATGGCCGCCGCCGCCAATGAGAGCGTGGGCCTCTCAGGGCTGACCGTGGACGCAGCCTTCCCGCCGACGATCACGAGGTCTGGGCCGTAGTACCGCTGGAGGATCGCGACTGCGAGCATGCCCTGTCGCGCGCAGCGCATCGCGCTCACCTGGTACAGCTGCCAGCCGTCAGCGTTGACCCCACAGGCGACGTTGCTGCCGCCGTCGTAGTGCGTGGCGAAGAAGTCGCCGGACTTCCGCAGGCTGATCCCCCACGTCATCTCGACCGCGCGGATCTCGGACTTGGAGGGGATCTCCCTCTCCGGAGCGTAGACCTGATCCGCTGGCGAGTCGACCACGTCGTAGCAGGAGCCATAGGCGGCGCGCCCGCCGCGCCAGTGCATGGTTTGGTACCACGCGTACTCCTTGATGGCGACGGCGCCCACCTTAAGAGCCTCGATGGGATCGGTCGAGCTCCACTCTGCGGCCATCACCACCTCGACGTAGGCGCGAAAGGACACGACCTGCACGGTCCCTGCCGCAGGACCCGTCGTGCGGAGCACCCGGATGACCGTGGGTGGCCTGCTGACACTCGTCCAGCTCGTGCACCCTGACGCGGCGCGCACGGCCGGCGGCATGAGCGCCGCTGGCACCAGCGTGGCCGGAACCCCTAGGACAGCGGCGAGGAGTAGGCACGTGCCTACTCGGCGCAGGCGAGAGCGTGCGCGGAGTCGCATGCCAAGGACGGTCGCGGGAGCGAGTCGCTGCAGGTCGACGCTCCTCTCTCGTGGGCGCAGGATCGCACAATGGCGCGTCAGAGCACCGACGTCAAGGGGGCAGCGCCGAACGCCAGCCGGGGCCGTCCCGTGCCTCGAGTCTTCGCGGATTCTGAGCGTGCGAGCCCTCTTTGGTCGCTACGATTCCGCACAGACCCCCCAATGGATCGTGAGACGTCCTGCACCCTGAACAGCGCTGATCATGGGCACAGTCCTCGTCGGCCTCGGCATCCGATGGGCGACTCTCGCGCGGTAAACGGAGGGTCGGGGGGCAGCATGGCCGAGGACCGCCGGCCACGATGGCTCGTCCAGCCCGAGGTGGCGACGCTGCATGTGCTGGCCTGACGCTCCGGCACGGGCGGCGCGGTGATGTCGACCTCTGAGACCTGCGCGGCGCGCCGGCTGGAGCCGGTGCTGACACCTTGCCCTTGGCTGAGAGGTCCTAGATCCCCGAGCGAACGGGAAAGTTCCGCAAGCCCTGCTACCTACAGCTCCGGTAAGTCCCCCGGTAGCGAGCCAGTACCCCGCGAAACTCCCTGTTCGTCAGACGTCAGCCTACCGCACCACGGCAGTGCTCCTCTGCCCTGGCGATGTACGCGAGCCGGAGCCGCCGGCTCAGGGCGCTGCGGTGCAACGCCGGGTCTGCGCGGGTACTGCAGGGTGCGTCGACGATCTGTGCGATGGTGGCTGATGAGATCCGGGCGAGCTATCGCAGCGGACTGCGGAACGTCTACGAGCGCACCCTCAGGGCATATCTCGCCGATCTGGGTGGGACGCTCGACGGCCGCGGGCGTGAATGTGGTCGCCCACATCGGCTCGCGGCGGATTGTTCTGCGCTTCGGCGGACACGAGGACAGTGATGGAGCACGAGCGCGAGGAACCCACCCGTTCAATGAGCGGGCGACGAGCGGAATCGGCACTTAGTTGAGAGCCGGGTCTCGACGGCCGGATGCTCCGGCTCCACGTGTCCTGACCCTGAAGCCCGCTCGGGCGGGCTACTAACCTATATCCTCGCCGCCATAGCGACCGTTCGTCATCCCGGCAGATCGGTGATGAGCGTCTCGAGCGGCCAGACGAGCCGCCGTCAGCCGAACCAGATGGCAACCTCCTCGCGGGTGACCAAGGGCGCCATCAGGAGCGCCCGGATCGTGGCCGGAGCGTGGCTGGAGCGACGCGCCACAAGCCTGACGATGGGCGCCATTTCGTGCCGGCAGCGCGCCAAGGCACGGCGATCAAGACCGGGCCACAGGGCGAGGGCGCGGCGATCTAGGTCGCACTCCGCCTGTGCTCGGCAGGTGTCGTGGTAGGCCCCGTGGATGATCATGGCGCCAATCCTCCGCGCACGCCGCCGTGTGGGGTCTGGCTCGCCCTCAACTGGCCCAGGCTTGCCCGTGCTCGAGCGCAAGTCCACGGAGCGTGTCGAGGCGACTGCGAGCGTCCCTGGCCGTGGCCGTGGCTGCGGACGCGACGCCCAAGCCAAGCCGGTGGTCGTCGGCGATCCGGCCTTCAAGCGTGGCGGTAACGGCCTCGAGATTATCCCAGTCGCCGCGGAAGCCGGCGCGCTCAATCTGGGCGGGGAACTCCGGGCCTCTCGGGAACACGGCGTTGGCCCGCTCGACGAGCCCCACGCTCTCGGCGAGCCGGGCGGTCACCGGGGCGTCGACCTCCTCTCGATCGCCCTCGTTCCCGACGAGCGCAATCAGCAGGAGCGCGCGGGATCGGCCATGCGCAATCCGCCGGACGACCAGCGAGGTTATCCAGAGCAGGATTTCGAGCGCGGCGAGGATGGCGAGATAGGGCGGCACGGTAAGGACGCCGCGGAGTGCGGCCGCGGTCGCGACCGGTCCGATCAGCATCCCGAGGGCAAAGGGCGGCACGACCAGGAACCCGAGGATGAGAAGGCGTCTGCCACGGCCCTCTGGGAAGGGCGTCCGGCCGACATGCACGCGGGCCAATCGCAACGTCGCGAGGCCAGCCATGGCCACAACCGCGAGGATGAGCAGCTGGAGCGCCGACATGTGATGCGACCTTTCGCCCGGGCGAGCGGTCCGGAGCCTGACGCCGGGAAGCGGGGTCTAGGAAGACCACCACCGGGCGACGCTCCGGCCACTCGCCGCACTTGCAGTAGACCACAGGACGGTGGTATTGTCAACTGTGGATTTCATAATCCACTGTAGATAAGAGGTCGCCGTGACACTGTCCATGGGAGCCGCGCTCAGGCAGGCACGCGAGGTGCGGGGGCTGTCGGCGAACGATGCCGCCCGAGCGGCCGGCATCTCGGCGGCCTACCTGAGCAAGCTCGAGAACGACGCGGTCAAGAAGCCCTCGCCGCATGTCCTCCATCAGCTAAGCGAGGCGCTGGCGGTGCCCTATGCGGAGCTCATGCGCTTAAGCGGCTACCCCGTGCCTGACGAGTCGGCATCGAACGATTCGACCACGGTTGGTGCGGCGCTCTTCGCCGACCTCACCGACGACGAGCGGGAAGAGCTGCTCGCCTACCTCGCCTGGTATCGCTCGCGCGGGCGATCGCGGCGGGGCGCCGCCGACCGTCACGGCTAGGAGGTGGGGTAGGGTTCGGCCAGTTGGCGCCGCCATTCCGCCTGATCGTCGATGTAGCGGGCGATCAACTCACGAGGCTCGACCATGGCGCCACCGGCTCCCGCGCATCGAGAGCCTGTCCACTGACCCACACGCACCTGCAGGTTCGCGGGAGCGTACCCCCCCCTCGGCCAGCGTCCATCCCCCCAGGGGATCTGGCGGACGCGGGTCAGAGATGCGCGGATCGAGGCGAGCTTCTCCACACTCCGCCTACACCGCGTCAGATGGTGGACAAGTTCGAAGGGTGGGCCGCGAGTTTGGTGGACAAACCCCTTGTGCAAACAAGAAGCGAACGTATATTCTAAAAGTTGCCCGAAGGGGCCGAGATCCACTATCGAGCCGGCCTGGGGAGCAATCCTTGGGGCGGTTCCGCGAGACC
>JBKQRF010000094.1:0-10202 GCA_052144055.1 Candidatus Limnocylindrales bacterium | reverse complement strand
GCGATCGCGAAGCTCATGGCGGCCATCGTGGCGGCACGCGATGCCAGCTTTGATGGCACAAACCTCACGATCTGAACGGGATCTTTCGGCTACAGGCCCTGAGTCGAGACGCGCGTGCGCTCGGCTTCTCCAGAATCCGCCTGACCGGATCGTCGAGGTGCAGCCGATGAATGGGTCGAACGCCACGCCGGGGCGGCCGTCATTTGAGGAGGTCTACGACCGCGTACGCCGGGCCGGCGAGGTTCGCGTCGTGTCGACTCGGGGAACGGAGTACCGCGTGACCGCCGAGGTCACGAACGCCGGCCCAACGCTGATCGCGCATCCGGCACGCGGCCAGGTGCGGATCCACGAGGACTGCTGGGGCGACGACCTGACGTGCCAGGGAACGCGCGCGGGCGGCGTCTATCACGGGTCGCCGTCGCTCTTCGACTGCCCTACCCGCAGGTAGCCCGGCAGACACTGGTCGGCGCGATGTGCGCGCCCGGTCCGCCCGCCGGTCGGTGAGCGCGCCGCAAGGTCCCGGGCCAGGGGTTGAGCCGTATCGTGTTCCCAGCTCGCCGGGTGACCAGAGCCACCCGCATGACGGGCTGCCGCCGGCGTCCACCCTCGGGAGCTTCCTGGTAGGTGCTCCAACAGGAGCGACCGGTTCACTGAGGGCCGCAACGGCCTCGCGGTGAAAAGCATGGCCCGAAATGGCCGTCAAGAACGCAACCGGCCAGGACGCTCCGCCCGCCGCGAAGATTTGGCGGCCGCCCAGCATCCCCGTCTCCATGCCGGTCCAGATACCGACCATCGGGAAACCGGGCGGAAACGAACCCCCGCCGAAGGCCCCTAAGCAGGCCCCGCCGGCCGAACCGCGAGAGCGGTAGTCCCCTGGGCGCCGGTCAGTCGGCGTAGCGGCCCGCAGCGTGAGTCCGCCTAGGGCATCGTCTACCGGGCCATCGGCCGACCGTCACGGGCCATGGGCACTGGCAGACGGCTGACGCAGGTCGTAGCATCGCGAGGCGCGTCCATGGGAGGTGCGAGAGATGGCTGCGTTCGGTCCGCAGTGCGGCGCGTCCCACGATGACGACGCCCGGTTCTGTCCCAAGTGCGGAACCGCGTTCTGGGCGAAAGCGACATCTCAACCGACCCCGCAACCAGGGTGGCAGGCTCCCAGTCCGGCACCGGCGGGCGGGTCCGGCTGGTCAGCCCCGCCGCCGGCGTTGGGCGGTCCGGGTCGCGGGTACCAAGTCACCGTCGCTGTTCTTGCCGTCATCGCGGTCGCAGGTCTCCTGGCCCTCGTCTCACAAGGTCAGTTGAACCTACCGGGCGGCGGAGGAGGCGGCGGGCTCGTCACCGTCATCTATCACTTGATTGGTTCGGCGACGGGGGCGAGCATCACCTTCACCGATGGCTCGGGGAACATCCAGCAGGACACGAACGTGGCGGTGCCCCTGCAGTCGGACGGGGGCGAGGGTCTACAGATCCAGACACACCACGGCGCGTTCGTTGAGTTCATGGCCCAGAACCTGACCGCTTCGGGCGATCTCACCTGTTCGATCGAGGCGGATGGCGTCGTGCAGAACACGGGCCACGCGTCCGGGGCCTACGGGATCGTATCCTGCTCGGCCACGATCCCGTAGGCGCACCCGCCGGCTGCGCATCCCTGGCTCGCGCTCGCCTGCAGCGCGGGCGGACGACGATCTCGGCTCGCGTTGGCTCTCGCGACAACTGACGTGCCGGCCGGTCAAGCGGCCGGGACGGTGCCAGTGCGAACGGTCACCCTGATAACCGCCGAGCCGCAGGAGTCGCGGCGCGTGCGGTCGTCGACTATCCGTCCGCAGATCCCAAGGCCCAGATCTAGCGGATCGCGCCGGAGGACGCCAGAGCCGTGCTCGAGGCGCTCCAGGGCGAGTAGAGATCGAGTCGACAGGCTCGAGTCCTTCTCGCCGAGTCACCCGGAACAATCCGCTGCCAGCGTTTCTCCAAGACGGAGTGATGCGAACGCCGACGCAGAAGCGCGGACGCGTTCGAGCGCGAGTTCCCCACCATCATCGGCCCCTGACGCGAGTGGAGCGCCCCCTGCGCGATTTGCCCTCTTCCTACCGGAGCACCCAGATCTTCCAGGTCTCACTCTCGTCAGGCGCGACGAGCAGCATGGTCCAGCCGGCGGGGTTGGTGACGAGCGCGGGGTAGTCCACTTCGATGAGGAAGGCCCGATCAAGGTTCGCGCTCAGGGGCAGCAGCGATGCGACCCACGAGGTGAGCGCCGTGGCGTCGTGGCTGGGCGGCTTGACCACAAACCGCCCGGCCACGCTCTTGAAGAACGCCGAGCGCTCGTACACAAAGTTGGCGTAGTCCGTGTACGGGACTTTCTGGCTCGCCGGTGCCAACAGGTCCCAGGCGGTCTGCCACTGGCCTGCCACGAGGGCGCGCTCGTAGCGGGTGGCGAGACTGCTCGCGATGGCGCTGTCCCCCGGTCGTGGGGTACCGAGGGCGAGCGGAGTGGCCGGTGCGGCAAAGGACGGACCGGGTGTGATGGGTGCCGGCTGCGGCGGGGCGGGTGTCGGGAGGGGCGGCTGCACGTTCTGCGCGTCCTGCGGGATCGCCTCGACGCTGCTCACCATGGTGGCGAAGTCGTCCAGGATGCCTTCCTGCTCTAGGCGCGTGAGGTCCCGATCCGTGCCGTAGCCAAGCAGCTGGAGCACGAAGGGCTGGCCGCCACCGATCGCGTAGGCCAGCACCTCCAGCTGCGGCGTCGGCTTGCCGGCCGTAGTGGTGATCGCTGAGATCTTCGCGTTGGGCAACGTGCGCAGCAGCGTGAAGCCCTCCTGGTCCACGCTGAACTCCCGCTCGAGGGCCGTCGTCCAGGCCGAGAGCCTCGGGTCCTGCTGGAAGAGGATCCACTCGGCGATCATGGCGTTCGCGCCGCCCATGGAGTCGGCGAAAGGTAGAAGCGGCTCATCGTGTCGCCGCCCGTGGCCGTCCAGTTCGCGAGGCGCAGCATGCGGTAGCCGTACAGCCCGTCGATCTGCTCGATGAAGCCGCTGACAAGCGAGCTGCGCGGCGCGGGCAGGCCGCCCGTCGTCGAGGCCGATGCACCTGGCGCCGCGGTCAGCTGGACCGTCGGCGGTGTACGTCGGCCAAGGAGAGCCACGCCCACGAGCGCCACCGCCACGCAGACCACCAGGATGATCGCCGGCCAGCCCCGCTCTGGCGCATCAATGCGATGCACCGGAGGCGGCATTGGCGCGGACTGCTCGTCGGGAGTGGAGCCGCTCATCGTGTCTCCCGCACGTCTCCTGCGCTGACCTTCCCTGCGGTCAAGTGTCGACCTAGTGCCGATGGCGGGACAGTGCCACGAGTCCTCAGACTGCCGAGTGCGAGATCCGGGACGGCTTTGTCGAGTCCGACTCAGCAAACCTCGACTGTGCTGCCCGTGCCCGTCTGTGCTCTCCGCCTGCTCCCTTCCCGAAAGGGGAGCCCAGGCCGCGGGTCGTAACCGAGTGCGTTGACACCCTCCGTGACCGGTCCAATCTGGGGTCCTTCTGAGTGTGCGTGGCTCGCGCCCAATGCGCCGTACTGTCGGGCTTCGACCCCACCCGGGACCTCTCCATCTACTCCCCGCGCCCGCACAGGAGCCTGAGGCAGAATGCGCAGCGTGATCGGTTCGCGGCATGTAGGTCGGTACGTGTGGGTGGCCATCCTCGTGATCGCCTTCGTGGCCCTCTCGGAGATCGCGCTGCTCATGTCCCCAACGCTGCAGCCTGTGACGACTGGCGGGGGCGGACCTGTGTTCCCGCAGCCCGCACCGACAACCGAGGTTCTCGCCTCTCGCGCGTAGGCGGCTTGCGCGACCACGGGCTGTTTCGCAGGTCTCTGGGGGCCAACGACAGGCTCGACGAAGCGCGAACAGATGGAGCCTTGACGCCGAGCCGGACTCAGCGGACTGTTCGCCCGTGAGTAGCTCGGGGTCCGCGCTGGAGAGCCCGGGCCTGCCATCGGAGGCGGTCGGGCCGCGGCGTCCGATCATCGCTTGGCTCAGCCTGCCCCCGCTCGGCTGGCTGTTCGTCGCCGCGGCGGTCTTCGTCGCGGCGTTGCGCCTCCAAGGGATCACCGGGGAGTCCGCCGCGATGCTGCCGGACACGATCTGCGCGGCCGTCGGGGCTGCCCTCGTCGCGCTGCTCCCGGCCGCCCTGCTCATTCGCCTGCCGGAGTCACCCCGCACTCAGCGGCTCCTGTTCGCCGGGCTGGCCCTGGGGGCGGCGTCCGAATGGGCGTGGGCCACGACCTTCATCTGGGCGATCGGTCCGGGTGTGGTGGAGTGGCTCGGGACCCTGCTGTTCGCCCTGTGGTGGCCGCTCGGGGGACTGGGCAGTCTGCTCTTGGGCCTGGGACTCCTTCGCCTGCGGGCGCGCCGCACGCGGACCGGGCTGCTCATCGGCATCGGCGCGCTCTATGTCGCGCTCTCCCTATTCACGATCGGGATCGTCGTCGCGCAGGTCCCCCAGGCATACGACCTGAGTGTCCCGAATGGCTTCGTGACCGCGTCCGGATTCGCGCTCGCGGTGCTCGTGGCAGTGGTAGGCGCCTTCGTGGTCTGGGTGCCCGTCAGCGCCTGGCTCGATCACGATGCACCGCGCGCGTTCTGGGGCCTCCTTGCCCTGGCGTTCCCTCTGAGCCTCGTAGCCCGCGCGGGCGGGCTCATCCAGACGATCGCCATGCAGGCGTTCGCGTCAGAAGATCTGTACTCGAATGGGTTCTTCGTCGTCGCGACCACGCTCAGCGCGCTCGTCGCGGCGGTCGTCGCGCTCCTGGCCCTGGTGGCCTACGCGCGGGAGACGCCGCTGCCTGAGGATGCGGCGGAGCCATCCTGATTGCCCGGGACCGCCCAAGGGGCGACAGGCGCCGAACCGAGCAGGGCCGAGTCAGTCAGTCCGTACGAGGACATCTCGGCTCGTCCGGCGTTGGCCCTGCGAGAGATCCTACGCGGGCCGCGTCGCCGCCGCGTGACAGAATGAGCCAGCGCTCGACGGTGGACGCTGCCCCCGAGCGGGAGGGGTGCCAGATGGAGGATCGCTTCGATAGGTTCTCCGACCACGCGCGCAGGGTCCTCACCTATGCGCAGGACGAGGCGCGGCGCTTCAACCACTCCTACATCGGCACCGAGCACCTGCTCCTCGGGCTGGTTCGCCTCGAGGATGGCACCGCGATCGAGGTGCTGCGGAACCTCGGGGTCGAGGTGCCCAAGGTGCGCACTGCAGTTGAGTTCATCATTGGGCGCGGCGATCTCCCGGTCGCGGGCACGGTGGGCCTCACCTCGCGCGCCAAGCGGGTCATCGAGCTGACCGTCGATGAGTCCCGCCGGATGGGCCACCACGGCATCGGCACCGGGCATCTCCTGCTGGGGTTGATCCGCGAGGGCGAGGGCATCGCCGCCCGCGTCCTCGAGTCGCAAGGGGTCACCCTCGACAACGTGCGCCGCGAGGTCGCCTGGGTACTGTCGGAGTCCAGCTCGGTGGAGCCGGACGAGGGTCCACCTGGTGACGCCGGATACCAGGTGCTGAGCAGCTCCGTCCGAGTCGGCCGGGGCGGACTCATGGGCGCTGGCCTGACGTCGCTGCCACCGGAGGACCGCGAGCGGCTGGAGCGCCTGCGCGCCGCGGCGGAGCTGCGACCGGCTCTGGCGAGCAGTGCCCTCGAGCGTCTCGTCCGTGGCGGCGCGGCGCTGACGGTGCACGGTGTCACGGTCGAACTGGTCGTCCTGGAGATCCGAGGCAGCGGCGCTCGCGGCCTCCTTGAGTGGCGTGCCGAGATGCCCTGGGAGCCGACCGGGCGGCTTTCCGTCCTCATGGCAGACATCGCCGTCCGCGACGATCGCGGCACCGTGTATGAGGTCGAGAGCGACCCGTGGCGGGGCGCGGCCAACGGGGGTGGCGCGGCCGAGTGGTTCTGCAAGCCGCCGCCGCCCGAGGGAGCGGGCGAACTCGTCGTGTCTATCACGCGGCTGGTGTCCTGGTGGCTCCCGGGCCGCGGGGCCCCGACCGACGCGCCGCCGGAGACGTCCATCGAGGGGCCGTGGGAGTTCCGCGTGCCCCTCTGATCGGGGACGCCGTCGCGCGCGTCAACGACGCGGAACCGCCCCGCTCGATGGAGCGTCGGAAGGTCCGATGCCAATGATCGTGGCCCCGGGCAGCCGACGGCGGCGCCTCACCGCGCTCATCGCGATCGCCGTCGCTGGCCTCGCGCTGCTGCTGGCCGCGTGCGGCAGCCTGGCGCCATCGCCGGCGCGTCTGCCGTCGTCGCTCGCGCCAGGATCATCGGTCGGGGAGCCCTCGCCCGGGACACCGGCGAGCCCAAGTCTGCCCGGCGGCACCGTGCGGCCCGCGACCACCGCGTCGCCGACTCCCTCACTTGGTCCCGCCACCATCGGCGCGTTCTCGACGGCCGAGCTGGGCCTGCTGCTGAGTGCCCCGGCCGGCTTGCCGCCCGGGAACCTCGTGGTGGCGCAGCTCCACCTGACCCTCGTCTCGCCGCTGCTGAGCTGCCCGCCAGGAGCCAGCTGCATCCTTGGGCCTGCCCAGTGGCGCGTTGATGGCCTCTCGCCCGCCGTGACGGTGGACGCGATCCCGGACGCACCCGGGCTCCCGAGCAGCGGGACGAGCGCCGTGGGGCTGTTCGCCCTGCAAGGCGGTCCGGCGAAGTCAGGCGGCGAGATCGACCTGCTGGGGGCCGTGACGCCAGGGCCCGATGGATTCGCCTGGCACGTCGCGCAGGCGGCGCACGGATCGTGGTCGCTGGAGCTGATCGAGGGCTGGCTCGGGTCCGTGAACTACGCCTGGCCGTGTCCATTGTCCACTGGCGTCGATCCGCTGACCGATGGATACGGGTGCGGCCACGGCGAATGGCTGGGCGACACCGCGGCGGAGCCGGCCGCGCAGCAGCTGACGCCGCCCGCCGCGCTCAGGGTCGAGGCAGGTGCGTACGCGTTGATCAGGCCCGACCTCATTGCAGCCGGCGTTTCACGGCCCCCTGCGCAGTGGGGTGGCTACCTCGTGCAGGCCGTCGGGCACTCCTGCCCGGCCTCGAGCAATACGCAGATCGAGCGATGCGCGTGGCTCAAGGTACTCGGCACGCTCGTGGGGATGGGGATAACGCCGCCGCTCCTGTCGACCCCGCCGCCAGCGAGCCCTTGACCGCAGTCGCCGTCGCGCCGACGGTGCCGTAGACAGGGGTCACGAGCACAGGTCCCTGGCCACCCGATCGTCAGACGCGGGGAGACCGTCATAGCGGCTATCCCGTTCTCCGACGGCTACCTGCTCGCAGACAAGGCGACCAACGGCCAATGGGCGGTCGGGTGGCAGTCGCCTGCGGCGTGACCTGGCACCGTATCGACGGCGGTCCGTCCTTCTCGAGTCGCCAGATCACGACAGTCGTCAGCATCCCCGGCGGGGTCTCCGCCGTCGGACGCCGCGCATCGGATCAGCCTCCGGGCCCGAACGTGTCGCTCTGCAGCGTCGAAGGTCGGGCGGGCTGATCGCAGCGTGGCACGTAGTCGTAGTCGGGCGGGCCGTCGAACTGTGCGTCGAGGGTGCCCCGCGCATCGCCCAACGTAATCCGGAGGCGCAGCGGACCTGGCGCTGCCGCGCACCAGTTCGCCCAGTACACGATGAGCCAGGCTGCCTGCTCGGCACGTGGCCTGAGCACCACGACAACGGGGCCGGCCGGCGAGGTGAACGGCAGGAGCCTGACAGGCAGCTGGGTGCCATCTGCGCGGACCAGCGCGACCGCAGCGGGTGCGCCCGAGAGCGAGCACGGCGCGTCCCCCACATTCGTGAACGCCACGTCGCCGTGCGCGATGCCGCTTTCGCCCTGGCGTCCGCCGGATGCGACCAGCGACGCGGCGGCGCAGGACGCGACGCCGGTGGCAGGCGACCCGGTGGGCGACGCGCTGGGTGCATAGCACAGCGTGCCCGGCGGACAGGGACGTGGTGTGGCTGGGGGGCTCACGATCGGCGACGACGGCGCAAGAGTCAGGGACGGGGACGGAGACGCGACGCAGCCGGTCAGCAAGGCGGCCAGGGCGCACGCGCCAAGTCGAGTGACGGTGCCAGGCTGCACGGGCCTGATGCTACGCGGCAGGGCGAGAGCAAGCGACCTCTCTCCCTCGGTGGTCATCGCCGCGGGCGTCGCGTGGCGTGGCGAGCCCGTCGTCACGTCAGGGTCTGGCCGACGGCATAGCCACGGTCACCGGCGTCACGGCTCCGCCATTAGCGACGACGCCGGACACGACGAAGATCGAGTCGATGCCGCAGGGGTCGCGGTCCGACGTGGGGCCGGTGCCCGGCTCTATCCAGACGCCGTTGAGCGACATGGTCGCCCCGGCCAGCGCGATCACACGGTTGTCGGGCGCGTTGATCTGGAGGGGCGGGTCGTTGTAGGCGTGGTATCCGGGGGGCCAGACGAGAGCCACTCGGGTCGTCGGCGCGTCCGACGGGGCGAGCCACAGGCAGGCGTGATCCCCGCGCACTTCGCCTCCCAGCACGCCCGTGAGCAGCGTGCCACCCCCGCCGGCGTTCGCCGACCCCGATGTCGCGAGCACCAACTCGCCGGGCATCAGGGTTGCCGGCACTGAACTGGCGGGTGGCGTGCTCGTGGCGGCAGGCTTCGCCGCGAAGTCGGCCAGTGGCACGAAGCCGCCGGGACTCACCACGTAGCCGACGAGTGTCCGGAGATCGGCGGCGTAGACCGGCACGTCGGGCGGCTCGCCGACGTATCCGTTCATCGGCCCCGAACCTATCGCCAACAACAAGGCCCGGGGGGCATACCCCGCGATCGCGCCGGAGGGGCCGGCGACGGCGATGTAGTCCGGGGCGCTGCTCTCGTCCACGATGCCGCCACCCGATAGCACCGGTGGCATCGTGCCCTTCGTCGGGTCTCGGGGCGTCGAACCTGCCTCGAACGCGCGAAGATCCAGCCGTCCGAATCGCAAGGTGGCCGTGAGGCCATCCGTCGAGCGACTGCTGGTGAGCGCGGCCTCCCCTCGGTACGGACTCCCGAGCGGACGCTCGAAGAAGAGTCCCTCGAAGTAGAGCCAACCCTTCCCGTCGGGCCGGCCCTCGGAGGCGACGATCTCGCTGACCCACCAATCGTGCGCGTTGGCCGCGAAGTAGGCGACGAGGGTCATCGGCGCAGCGTGCTCGATCCAGTGCAGCTCGAAGGACCCAAAGTCCGCCGAACCCGTGAAGCTGACATCGAGGCCGGCGCTCGACGACGGGCGGCTCCAGCCCGACGGCCCATCCGTGAACGATCGATCCCCGATGATGAGTTCGAAGTCACTCGCGCTGAAGGTGCCAAAGATGGTGGTGACGCCGATCGAGTTGACGGTGGTCGTCCCGCTGTTCGGGGCGGTAACCGGCCGCGGGAGCACGACAATCGCTACCAACGCGACGACTACGAGCACGGCGGCCAGTGCTCCAACCGGGCCGCGCAGGGTGAGACCGGCGCGCCGCCAGCCCCCGGGCGTCCTCATCTCGGAGGGAATGGCCAAGGCCCGATGCTCGAGCGACACCGGCACGTCGACCGGGGCAGCCGACCGCAGCATCGAGCGGATCGCGTCCTCGAAGGATGGCTCACTCATGGCTTCGTCTCCGAAACGCGCTCCTGCGCGTCATATGTGGCGCGCATCGCCTGCAGGGCGTGGTGCAGGCGCGACTTGACCGTGCCCAACGGCACGCCCGTCCGCTCGGCGATCGCCTCGATCGGCAGGTCGAGGTAGTACCGCAAGGCGACGACGATGCGCTGGTCCACGGTGAGACCGGCGAACGCCTCCCACAGCGCCTCGCGCTCGGTGGTGTCTCCCGCGGGGTCGGGCGCCGTCGGATCGGGCAGCCAGCGAATGACTGGCGCTCGGCGTGAACGGAGGTGATCCCGACAGACATTGACGAGAATGCGCCCGAACCACGCGCCGGCATGCTCATCGTCGCGCAGTCGATCCCATTGCTGCCATGCTCGTACGAGGGCGTCTTGGGTCGCGTCCTCGGCCTCCGCAGGATCCCGCAGCAGGACCGCCGCCGTGCGGTAGGCAGCGGCGAGTTCCTGCGAGACCAGGCGTGCGAAACCCTGTTCGCGCTCGAGCCGTCTCACGCTGCCCACGGCGGTGATCTCGGCCCCTCCCACACACCGGCCGGTCGGCGGACGCTCACTCTACCGACGAGTCA
>JBKQRF010000093.1:0-9491 GCA_052144055.1 Candidatus Limnocylindrales bacterium | reverse complement strand
GTGGCGCTGGCGGCCCTGCGGGCATCCACGGACGCGTTCCACGTCGCCATGGGTATGGCCGCGGGACTCCTGCTGCTCGGAGCCGTGGCCAACGCGCTGGGCATCCGGAACCCCTCGTCCGCCACGGTGTCCGCACCACACGAGGAGGAGTAGCGTTCCACGCAATCAGCGTGAGGCCGCGGCAGCGACGGCGTCGGCCGGGCCTGCCCAGCTGACGCGGCGGCTCAAACTAGCGTAGCACCCGACGATCAGGACGCGGCCATCGGGGAGCCGGATCGCCGCGTAGAGGAGGCGAGGGGTCGTCATCGAGCTGGTTGCGCTGAACGTGCCGGTCTTCGGGTTGTACAGCTCGGTCGAGGCGAAGATCAGCGTGTCCACGTCTGATTCCTCGGATCGTGGCCGCGCCCGATGCGTCGGGAAGCGCGGCTGGTGCAGGAGATCGGGGCACCTTCCGGTACGGTCTGTCTGTACCCGAGCGCGACACGGACCACCAGACCGCCACATCCGACCCGCGTCTAAGGCTCCCATCGCCCTGTCAACTCCGGCTGCGCCGCCGATCCCTCGCCCCGTTGACACGGGCTCCTCATCCGCGCAGCATCCTGACTGTGCCCGCGTCCCAACCGGTCCCGCCCACGTCCCAGCGCGACCTGCCCACCGGTACGGTCACGCTGCTCTTCACGGACATCGAGGGCTCCACGCGCCTAAGCCAGCGCCTCGGTGACACACGCTACCGCGCCCTCCTCGAGGAGCACCGCCGGATCCTCCGGGCCGCTGTAGACGAGCACGGTGGGCGCGAGTTCGGCACCGAAGGCGACGCTCTCTTCGCCGTGTTTGTGAGCGCATCGCAGGCGGTGGCCGCCGCGGCGGCGGCGCAGCGCGACTTGGGGGCGCATCCGTGGCCCGACGACGCTCGCATCAGCGTCCGGATGGGCTTGCATACAGGCGAGGTCGCGCGAGAGGGCGACGGGGGATACGTCGGCATCGCGCTGCACCGTGTCGCGCGCATCGCTGCCGCCGGCCACGGTGGCCAGGTAGTGCTGTCGCGTGCCACGCGCGTGGTCGCCGGCGAGGCGCTCCCGGCCGGGATCGGCGTGCGCGACCTGGGCGAACACCACCTCAAGGACTTCGACGCCCCAGAGCCCCTCTACCAGCTCACGGCAGAAGATCTCCCGACGGACTTCCCGCCGCTGCGTACGATCGACGCGACCCCCAGCAACCTGCCACGCCAACTCACCTCCTTCGTCGGCCGTGAAGAGGCGATCGCGGAGGCGCGCCGTCTCTTCGAGGGCACGCGGCTCCTAACGCTGACCGGCCCAGGCGGCACGGGCAAGACCAGGCTCAGCCTGCGCCTGGCCGAGGATCTCGTCAGCGACTTCCCCGATGGTGTGTACTTTGTGGCTCTCGCACTGATCCGGGACCCAGAGCTTGTCCCCTCCATGATCGCCGAAGTGCTGCGGCTCGTCGAGGCCCCGGGACGCGCGCCGCTTGACGTCGTGGCCGATTACCTGCGCGAGCGCCGCGTGCTCCTCGTTCTCGACAACTTCGAGCAAGTCATTCTGGCGGCACCGGTAGTGTCAGAGCTCATGCGGGCGGCCCAAGGGGCGCGCGTCATTGTCACGAGCCGGGCGCCGCTGCGCGTCTCCGGGGAGCAGGAGTTCCCGGTCTCCCCGCTCGGCCTTCCGGACCCGCAGCACCTTCCCGTCGTGAGCGCGCTCACTCAGTACGATGCGGTGGCGCTCTTCATCGAGCGCGCGGCCACGGTCCAGCCCGACTTCCGGATCACGAACGAGAACGCACCGGCCGTGGCGGAGATCTGCGCGCGCCTCGACGGCCTGCCGCTCGCCATCGAGTTGGCTGCGGCGCGCGTGCGCCTGCTCTCCCCGCAGGCGATCCTCACTCGCCTGGAGCGACGGCTGGGGCTGCTGTCGGGCGGCGCGCGCGATCTCCCCGAGCGGCAGCAGACGCTGCGTGGCGCCATCGGCTGGAGCCACGATCTCCTGGACCCGGTACAGCAGGCGCTGTTCGCGCGGCTGTCGGTGTTCGTCGGAGGATGCTCGCTCGGGTCAGCCCAGGCTGTCTGCGACCCCGCTGGCGATCTCGCCGTCGAGGTCCTTGACGTCCTGAGCGCGCTGGTGGATCAGAGTCTGGTACGTCAGGAGGACCGCACCGGCGAGCCTCGGTTCCGCATGCTGGAGACGATCCGCGAGTTTGCGGCTGAGCAGCTCGCCGCGCGTGGCGAGGCGACGTCGACCGGCGAGCGACATGCCGGTCACTTCCTGTCCCTTGCCGAAGCCGCGGCGCCGCACCTCACGGGAGCCGATCGGGCCCGCTGGCTAGATCTCCTGGAAGTCGACCACGACAACTTCCGGGCGGCCATCGCGTGGTCGATCGAGCTCGGCGATGCCGTGACGGGCTGCCGTCTGCTCGCCGCGCTCTGGCGCTTCTGGCAGAGCCGCAACCACCTAGTCGAGGGGGCCGGCCGAGCTGACGCGATCCTCGTCCTGCCCGGGCCGGTGCCGCCGGCCATCCGCGCGCGGGCGCACGAGGCGGCCGGCGGAATCGCCTGGTGGGCGGGCGACATGGCGCGCGTGCAGCGCGAGTACGAAGAGGCCGTCAGGCTGGCCCGGGAGGTGGGCGAGCCGAGGCTCTTGGCCGACGCGCTCTACAACCTCTCCTTCCCGTACTCCGTCTCCGGGCTACACGCCGACTCCACGATCGGCGCCGCGGTCGTCGACGAGGCGGTCGCCCTCTACCGCGACCTAGGCGACGAAGCGGGGCTGGCCCGCGCCATGTGGGCGTTGGGCAACATCCAGTACTTCGCCGGTGACTTCGAGCGAGTGCGCGACACGTTTGGCGAGGCGGCGACGCTCAACCGGCGTGTCGGGGACACCTTCATGACCGCCTGGGCCCTCCACATGCTCGGTAGCGCAGAGGTGCACACCGGGGATCTGGCGTCCAGCTGGATGCATCTCCGCGAGGCCCTCGGCATGATGCGCGCTGCCGGTGAGACGACCGGCCTGGTGCTGGCCCTCGACGATTTCGCGGATCTGGCTGCCGCCGCCGGGGACCTCGCCCGAGCCGAGCGGCTCGAGGGGGCCGCGCGGTCCCTCGAGGATGCCACTGGCACGCGACTCGCGGGCATCTCCGCCCGGTTGATGGCGAGGTCCGGCAGATCCGCTGCGGCCCTGCCGCCCGAGGAGATCGCGCGGTACGCGGCCGAGGGACGCGCACTGACACTTGACGCCGCCATCGAGCTCGCGCTCGGCCTGCCGCAGCCAGAGTCAAGCACGACGGGGGACTGAGCGCGACCGAGCCGGCCGGGTTCGTCGTCGGGTCAAGGCCCGCCGAGACGGCCCGACGGCGGTCCAGCGAAACCCCGTATTTCAGCACGGTGCGCCGCTTACAGCATGCCAGCACCAAGGGCCAGGGCCGCGGCGGGATCGTCGACGCGGTCTCGATCTAAGGAGCGTCCGGCCGGGGCAGCCGGTCGGGCGGCACCTGGACACTTCTGGAGGATGCCCCGACCGGGGGTTCCCGCCGGCCCTGGGCCGGGGGCTGGAGGGTAAGGCTCAGGGTCACGCGCAAGGCGGTGCGCGCGCTATCGCCGCTCGTCTCACCAGCAGCCAGGACCGGGTAGCTGCCGACCGGCTCGGCGGGGTTGTCTATCCCGTGAGCTGCCAGGACCAGACTAGGAATCCCACGTAACGGTCGGAGAGCTGGCCATTGCGCTTGGCCACCAGTTTGTTCGCACGGGTCACGTAGCTGCCCGAGGTGGATTCCTGGATGCCTCGGTGTCTCTCGAGCCACCGGTTGTCGACCCTCCGGTTGACAGCGCCTGTCGAATCCGCTCTCATCGCGGCGTGCCCACCGCCCAGGTCGAGACGAAGCTGCGCGCTCCGCATCGCAGCCGCTCCCTCGTCCCTCGCGAGCGCCTGACCGTCCTGCTCGAACGGGTTCGCGCGTCCCGGTTGACGCTTGTCTCGGCACCGCCAGGCTTCGGGAAGACTACGTTGCTAGCCGACTGGCTTGCAGGTTTGGGGCGCGACTGGTCCAGCGGCTGGCTGTCGCTCGATCCCGATGACAGCGATCCAGCGCGGTATTGGCCCTATGTTGTGACGGCGCTTCAGCGGGCGGCGCCGGGAGTCGGCGCGATCGCCCTTGATCTGCTGTCTTTCACGCCCGTGAAGGTCGCGCTGGGGGCCTTGATCAATGACCTCGCCGACGTGACGCACGACGTGGTGCTCGTTCTGGACGACTACCACGTGGTCGACGGACCAGCGGTCGAGGACGGGATGTCGTTTCTCATCGATCATCTGCCCGCGAACATCCACCTCGTGATCGCGACGAGAGCCGACCCCGCGCTGCCACTAGCCCGGTTGCGAGTGCGGGGCGAGCTTGTGGAGATCCGGGCCCAGGATCTGCGGTTCACGTCCCGGGAGGCCGCGAGGTACCTCAACGAGGTGATGGGTCTGGCGCTGACGGCAGACTCGGTCGACGCGCTTGAGCGGCGCACCGAGGGTTGGGCGGCGGCACTCCAGCTGGCGGCACTCTCGATTCAAGGCCGCAGCGACGCGGCGGACTTCATTGCGAGCTTCGCCGGGAATAACCGGTACGTCGTCGACTATCTGGCTGAGGAGGTCCTTCAGCGCCAGCCCGAGCCGACGCGACGGTTCCTGCTGGAGACCTCCATCCTCACCCGGTTCAAAGCCCCCCTGTGCGACGCGGTGACGGGCCACGAGGGCAGCAAGTCCCTGCTCGAGCACCTCGATCGAGCGAATCTCTTCCTTGTCGCCCTCGATGCTCGCCGCGAGTGGTACCGGTACCACCAACTCTTCGCCGACGTCCTTCAGGCCCACCTACGTGAAGAAGCGCCCGACCTACTTCCCGTCCTGCATCGCCGGGCGAGTGACTGGTACGAGGAGCACGGTGAGCGAGCAGACGCGATCCGCCACGCTCTCGAAGCCGGGGACGGCGAGCGGGCCGCCGAGCTGATCGAGCTCGCGGTCCCCGAGGCGCGTCGCACCCGCCAGGAGGCGACGCGCCGCCGGTGGGTCGAGGCACTCCCGGACGAGATCGTTCGAACGAGGCCCGTCCTCGACGTGGCCTACGTCGGCGCTCTTCTGACGAGCGGAGAGTTCGAGGGCGTTGACGCCCGCCTGCGCGACGCCGAGCGGCGGCTCGGGATGGATGAGGGGCAGTCCGGGCCATCCGCCGGGGCGGCGCTCGTCATCGGCGATCGGGCCGAGCTGGCCCGTCTTCCCAGCGCCGTGGCCATGTACCGGGCGGCACTTGCTCGGATCGCGGGTGACGAAGACGCGACCATCGCGCAGGCCCGGCGGGCCTTCGATCTCGCCGTCGACGACGACGCTCTCGCGCGCGGCGCAGCGGCCGGGTTCCTCGGCCTCGCCTTCTGGGCACGAGGCGACCTCGCCGCGGCCCAGCAGTCTTGGGAAGACGCCGTAACGAGCCTGTGGCGCGCCGGGCACATCTCGGATGTCCTCGGCTGCTCGATCGGCCTCGCCGACATCGAGGCGGCGCGCGGCCGTCTCCGCGCCGCGCTCCGGACCTACGAGCGCGGATTGGACCTGGGAGACGACCCGGGAGCCGCACCGGTGCGCGGCGTGGCGGACATGCACGTCGGACTGGGTGAGGTGCTGCTCGAGCGGAACGACGTCGCCGGCGCCAGCCAGCACCTTCTGCGGAGCGGCGAGCTCGGCGAACAGCTGGGGCTGCCGCAGAACCCGTATCGGTGGCGGGTCGCCAGGGCTCGCCTTCGGCAGGCCGAGGGCGACCTCGAGGGTGCCGTCAAGCTCCTCGACGAGGCCGAGCGCCGGTATGCGAGCGACTTCTTCCCGAATGTCCGGCCCATCGCTGCGGTCAAGGCACGCGTGTGGGTGGCGCAAGGGCGCGTGGGCGAAGCTCTGGCCTGGGCACGAGGGGCCGGCCTCTCGACCGATGACGAACCCACCTACCTGCGCGAGTACGAGCACATCACGCTCACCCGCGCGCTCCTCGCGACGGCGAGAACAAGCGAGGATCGAAGGGCTCTCGACGATGCTCTCAGGCTGCTCGAGCGGCTTCTCGAGGCAGCCGCGCGGGGCGGGCGCGAGCGTAGCGTCATTGAACTCCGGGTGGTCCAGGCTCTGGCGCTCGAGGCATTAGGCCAGCGCGACGGCGCCCGGGCGTCCCTCGAACGAGCCGTCGAGCTCGCCGAGCCGGAGGGGTACGTCCGGGTATTCGCAGACGAAGGCGAGGGCGTCGTGCGCCTGCTCAAGGCGGTGGCCCGCAGGGCGCCGACGAGCTACCTGACTGGTCTTGTGACCGCGATCGAGGAGCCGCAGCGCAGGCCCGGCGCGCAGCCGCTGTTCGAGCCGCTCAGCGATCGCGAGCTCGACGTCCTGCGCCTCCTCGCAAGTGACCTGGCGGGCCCGGAGATCGCGCGGAACCTCTTCGTGTCGCTGAACACGCTTCGAACGCACACGAAGAACATCTTCGCGAAGCTCGGCGTGAGCTCCCGCCGTGCCGCGGTGAGCCGCGCGGCCGAACTAGGCCTCCTCTCTCAGCGACGAGGCTGAGGTCCCGGGGCCGCCGGGAGGCCCCTTCTGCCGAACGCCACAACGGGTCACCCCGGCGTTCGGCGGCCCGCTCGCCAGGCAATCACCACTCCAAATCACCACCCGTGGTGATGCCGGCTCACCACATTCGGGCCGAGCGTGTGCCCGTCAAACGAACGCTCGTGCCAAGGGCGAGCACCTCGGAAAGGAGCGGGATGAGCGGAGCAAACCACGGTCTCGATGACCCGAGGGGCTACGAGATCCGGATCAACGGACACCTCGACGGCCGCTGGTCGGCCCGGTTCAACGGACTACGCGTCCGTCCCGACCCAGACGGCACGACGGTCATCGAATGCCCCGCGGTCGACCAGGCGGCCTTGCACGGCTTCCTCCGGATCGTGCGGGACCTCGGCCTGCCCTTGATCTCGGTTACACGCCTCGGCGAGAACCAGGCAGCGGACCCGCTTGTCGCGGAGCCGCAGACCGACCCCAACTGACGTCTCGAAAGGAGCGTCCCGGTGAACTCGATCCGCAAGAGCGCCCTCGCGGCGGGCGTCCTCTATCTCATCACCTTCGCCGCCTCGATCCCGGCGGTCATCCTGCTCCATCCTGTGTTGTCGAACCCGAACTACATCGTCAGCGTCGGCGCCGATACCCAGGTGACGGCGGGTGCCTTCCTCGACCTCGTCAATGCGCTTGCCTGCATCGGCACGGCCGTCGCGCTCTTCCCCGTCGTCAGGCGGGTCAACGAGACCCTCGCCCTCGGCTTCGTGGCGAGCCGCGTCTACGAGGCGGCCGTGATCATGATCGGCGTCGTCAGCATTCTGGCCGTCGTCGCCTTGCGCCAGGCCGGGACGACCGGCGCGGACCCCTCGGCGCTGATCGCCGTCGGTCGCGGGCTTGTCGCGGTCCGCAACGCCACCTTCCTCCTCGGACCCGGCCTCGTCCCCGCGATCAACGCCCTGCTCCTCGGCACCCTGCTCTACCGCTCGCGCCTCGTCCCGCGCGTCATCCCGAGCCTCGCGTTGATCGGAGCTCCGCTGCTCCTCTCGGCCACGATCGGCACGATGTTCGGGGTCAACCAGTCGGTGTCGGCCTGGACCGGGATCGCCACGCTGCCGATCTTCCTTTGGGAGCTGTCGGTGGGCCTGTGGATGACCTTCAAGGGCTTCCGGGTCTCAACCTCGGCAACAGACGCGCCGGTCATGGCGACGAACGCGGTGGCGGCGTGAGCGCGACCGCCAAGCAGGAGCCGCGGACACCTCCGCGGCTCCTCGTTCGGACCTTCTGGATGGCGCAGCGAGCGATGTACCGGCTCAGCAGCGGCCGGCTCGGCCTCGCCTGGCCAGAGGCAAGCAGGTCCTTCGGGATGCTCTGTCTCGAGACGATCGGCCGGCGCTCCGGCCAGCCACGCGCCGCCATCGTCGGTTACTACGACGACGGTCCCAACCTCGTCACACTCGCGATGAACGGCTGGGGCAAGGCCGAGCCGGCCTGGTGGCTCAACCTCCAGGCCCAGCCGGAGGCCACTGTTCGTCTCGTCGACGGGGCCAGGGCGGTCCGTGCCAGAGCCGCCACCGGCGGAGAGCGGCAGCGACTCTGGGCAGGGTTCAGCAGTTACCCCGGGTGGGGCGAGGACATCGCCGCCCTGGCCGCCCGCCGGCCGCGTCAAACCGCCGTGGTGGTCCTCGAGCCTCGTGCTGTCGCCGAGGAGGCCGACGAGGGATCCTCAGAAGGACCCTCGTGTTCCACCGATCGACGCAACACCGTGATAGGTGCAGTGTCGATCGGGAGGTGGACCCATGGCGCACTGGGCCAGGCCAGCGTTGACGGCCGAGCAGAAGCGGGAGATGTGGTCCCGCTGGAAGGCCGGCCAGTCGCTCAGCCAGATCGGGCGGGCCCTGGGGAGGGAACGGAGCGCCATCCACCGCATGGTCGCGACCACCGGCGGGTACGCGCCGGCGGACCGGAATCGCTCGCCGCGCGTGCTCTCGTCCGCCGAGCGGGAGGAGATCTCGCGCGGTCTGGCGGAGGGCCTGTCGTTGCGGACCATCGCTCGCCGCTCGGGCCGGGCTCCCTCGACGATCAGCCGGGAGGTGGCCCGCCACGGTGGTCGTCACCACTACCGCGCGACCCAGGCGGACGAGCGGGCCTGGCAGCGCGCCCGCCGCCCGAAGCGCTGCAAGCTGGCCACGTCACCTGCGCTGCGCGAGCTCGTGGCGACCAAGCTCGCCCTCGACTGGTCGCCCCAGCAGATCTCGGGCTGGCTTGCCCGCACGTACCCGAGAGCGCAGGCTCTGCGGGTGTCGGCCGAGACGATCTACCGCAGCCTCTTCGTGCAGGCCCGGGGAGTGCTGCGCAAGGAGCTCCTGGCGCACCTGCGCACCCGCCGCAGCATCCGCCGCTCACAGCACGCGAGCACGAAGGGCCAGGGCCGCGGTGGGATCGTCGACGCGGTCTCCATCCGGGAGCGCCCGGCCGAGGCCGAGGACCGGGCGGTGCCGGGGCACTGGGAGGGTGACCTGCTGGCCGGTTCCGCCAACAGCCACATCGCCACCCTCGTGGAGCGTCAGACCCGCTACCTGCTCCTCGTGAAGGTGTCGGGCAAGGGCTCCACGGGGGTGGTCGACGCCCTGGTCGCCCAGATCCCGACGTTGCCCCGCCAGCTCTGGGCCAGCCTGACCTGGGATCGCGGCGTGGAGCTCGCCGAGCATCGCCGCTTCAGCGTCGCCACCGATGTGGCGGTCTACTTCTGCGACCCGCGGAGCCCTTGGCAGCGGGGCACCAACGAGAACACGAACGGCCTGCTGCGCCAGTACTTCCCCAAGTGGACCAACCTGTCGATCTACAGCCCGGCCGATCTCGATGCCGTCGCGGCACGGCTCAACACCCGGCCCCGCAAGACGCTCGGCTACCAGACTCCGGCCGCTATGCTGG
>JBKQRF010000092.1:0-3172 GCA_052144055.1 Candidatus Limnocylindrales bacterium | reverse complement strand
GACGCTCCATCGACCGCGTGGTGTCCGCCAAGGCCCGCACGGCCTCGCTCCAGACCCCGCTGCGCCACTGGCATCTCTAGCGCCTGCCATCGCGCGAGCGAGACGAGGCCGGCCTGCGTGCGGGCCGTCTGTACGTCGGGCCGCTGAGGCGGGGGCACGTACCCCCGCTCTTCCTCGGCTGTCAGTCGTGTTCGAGTCTACTTGCGTCGAGCTGCTAGGTCGTGAGCCAGCTTGCTTCGTGTTGACAGAATCGTCTGGATGACGATAATTACCTCGTTGTCCCCAACCGTCTCAGTAAGATGGAGCGTCCCACGACCACGACCACGACCTTCGATCCGTCCGCCGTCGACACCATGGTCGGCGAGCTGCTCGCCCTTGTAGCTCGCGACCGGGCGTCGCACCTGCAGCGCTGGTGCCGCCAAGACTTGAGCATGGCCTCGCTGCACCTGCTGCTGGCACTGCAAGCCGCTGGCCCGCTCCCCATGAGCCGCGTGGCCGAGATCCTCGACACCGCCGGTTCAAACCTCACGGGGTTAGTGACGCGACTCGAGGAGCGCGGCTTGGTCCAGCGCACACATGACCAAGAGGACCGGCGTCTCGTGTATGTCTCTCTCACCGATCGCGGTCGCCAGCTGGCGGAAGACCGCGAGTTCATGCCCGCGCGACACCTGCACCAGGTGCTCGAGGCGCTGGCCGAACCTGAGCGCGCTGCCCTAGTGGCGAGCATGCGCGTCTTCCTAGAGACGAGCGAGCGGCTGCGGGCCGAGGGCCGTCTCCTCGAAGACGACGCAGTCCTCCAGCCCACCCTCTGAATCAGACACTCGTCTCAGCGTCCCACCTCCAAGGAGTAGCTCTCTCATGATGGAAGGTTCGCCGTTCCCGGCCGACACAAGCCAGGTCCACCCCGCGATCGAGGTCGATCAGCGGGCACGGATGGAGATCCTCTTCGCCGTCCTGCTTGGCCTCTTCCTCGGTGCCCTCGACCAGACGATCGTCGGCCCCGTCCTGCCGCGCATCGTGACGGACCTGCAGGGCGCCAACTACTACACGTGGGTGGTCACGGCCTACCTGCTGACGAGCACGGTGACGATCCCTGTCTACGGCAAACTGTCCGACCTGTACGGCCGGCGGCCGCTGCTGATGATCGGCATCGTCCTGTTCCTGATCGGCTCCGCGCTGTCCGGTCTCAGCCAGACCATGTGGCAGCTCATTGCGTTCCGGGCCGTTCAGGGTCTTGGCGCCGGGGCGCTGTTCCCGATCTCGCTGGCCGTCATCGGCGACCTGTTCACCCCTGCCGAGCGAGGCAAGTACCAGGGACTCTTCGGCGCCGTCTTCGGCGTCGCGTTCCTGGTCGGCCCGTTCCTGGGCGGGTTCCTGACCGACAACATCAGCTGGCACTGGGTCTTCTACGTCAATCTGCCCGTCGGCCTCGTCTCGCTGTACTTCATCTGGCACCTGCTGCCAACCGTGAAGCGCGCGGGCACCCGCTTCAACCTTGACATCCCGGGCGTCGTGACCTTGACCTTGGCCATCGTGCCCATCCTGATCGCCCTCACCCTCGCGGAGAACGGCGACTGGTCGGCGCCGGGTGTCGTGGGCGGCTTCGTCGCGGGCATCGTGTTCCTGGCCGCGTTCGTGTTCGTCGAGTCGCGTGCCGAGGACCCGGTGATCCCGCTCAGCCTGTTCCGCAACCGAACCTTCGCGGTCTCTGCGATCGCCACGTTCCTCGCCACCTTCGGGTTCGCGGTAGCGATCATCTTCCTGCCGCTCTATTTTCAGGTAGTGCGGGGCGCCAGCACGACCGCCTCGGGCTACGACCTCATGCCCTTCTTGTTGGGCCTGATCGCGAGCTCCGTCGCCTCGGGGCAGATCGTCAGCCGGACCGGCCACTACAAGTGGCTCTTGGTGGCGTCGATGGCCATCGTCGCGGTGGGGCTCGCGCTCTTCACAGGCCTGCGCGCCGACACGCCCACGCCAACGCTGTGGCTGTGGATGGTGGTGGCCGGCATCGGGGTCGGGCCGATGATGGCCGTCTTCACCCTCATCGTGCAGAACGCCGTCCCGTTCAAGCTGCTCGGGACGGCCACCAGCGACCTGACGCTCATGCGGCAGATCGGCACGTCGGTGGGCCTCACCGTGGCCTTCACGCTCTTCGTCAACAACCTGAGCTGGGGGCTGCTGCGCTCGCAGATCATCGCGGCCGGTGCGCCGGCCGCCTACGTGCCGCCAACCGCACCGGCCACCTTCAACATCAGCCAGCAGCTGACGTCCGTCGGCGGCAACAGCGCCACGCAGTTCCTCTCACAGGTGCCGGCGCAGTTCCAGCAGATCTTCTTGAGCGGCTTCCACCAGGCGTTCTCGATCGCCCTGGCCAACGCCATGTGGATTGGCGTGGCGGCGGCCCTCGTGGCGTGCGCCTCTTCCCTGGTCCTTCATGAGCTGCCGCTGCGGGCGACGCACGCTCCGCAGCACGCCGAGCCGGCGCGCATGTCGGTGGCCCCGGCCGAGGCCGCCGACTGACCTCAGACGGACCGGGAGGAGAGCCCCTCGCCTGACAGCGGTTGGGGCCCGGCTCAGGCGTCCCTGTCCGCCACGCGGTCGTCCCCGTCGGACTCAGCACGTGACACGAGGTTGCCATGGTGGGGGCGTAACTGCGCTCAAGGGGATGAGTGTGTCCGCCACTGTGCATACTTGGGTGCAGCCGCGCGCTATCCTCGCGGCCGTGAGCGAGGTGGGGGGATTTCCAGCCTGACTTCCGCCGCGCCCCTGGCCGTCGTTATCTTCCTGGTGACGATCGCCCTCGTTATCGCGCGACCGCGCGGCCTGACCGAGGCCAGGGCAGCCCTCATCGGCGCCCTGGTCATGGTGCTGGCAGGGCTGGTGTCACCGGCCGCCGCGGCGATGAACGTGGCAGGCCACTGGAACGTCCTGCTCTTCTTCGTGGGCCTCACCGGGGCCGCGGCGGTTGCGGAGCGGAGCGGCCTGTTCGAGGCGCTCGCCGGCACCTGTGCGCGCCTGTCGGGCGGGCGGCCACGGCGGCTTCTCGTGGCGGTCGTGATTGCCGGCGCGGTCGTCGCGGCGCTGCTCTCGAACGATGCCGCGGCGCTGGTCTTGACGCCCGTGGTCTACGTGCTGGTGACGCGCTTCGGCCTGGAGCCGCTGCCCTACGTGC
>JBKQRF010000091.1:0-9635 GCA_052144055.1 Candidatus Limnocylindrales bacterium | reverse complement strand
CACGCAGTTCCTGGCCAAGACCCCGCTGCGCGTGTTCGTGGCCTAACGCGCCGCTCCCCATTCTCAAAGCCGTCCGGGCCTGGGGACAGGCCAGGGCGGCGCGGGCAGGGCCGACTCCGGCCCTTCCACGGACGATCGTCCAGCCCGCCACACACAGGCACCGCCGGAGCGTTCCGGCGGTGCCTGCTGCGTCTTGGCTGGAGGCGGCGGTGCTGCGCGGGACTGCGAGATGCCGGTCTGGCTCAGCCGGCGTCAGGCGAATTGGCCGGCCACGCCACCCGGCATGCGGCTCGTCACCTCGTCACCGTGCCGGGTACTGGGGGGCGGACGAGCTGTGGGGCATGCCAGTCCGCATAGAGCGGCATAAGCCCTCTGTGACGGCGTGGACGCGTGCTGCCCGGGGGCACGAATGTGGACGAAGACCGCTGCGCCCGTTTAGTCCACATTTCGATGGGCGAGTCCGGTCAGCTTCCTATGGCGACACCGCCACAAAGACGAGTGACGTCCGCGATGCGGCTGGCTGGATCAGCTCGAAGTTCGCTCAGCCGCCGCGGTGGCGGTCATTAGAAGCGGAGGGTTGGTGGCCCACAACCGTGTAGTAGGTGGTCAGCGGACTGAACCCCAAGATACGCTCCCAGCCCACGAGATCGAGCCCGGCCGCGCTCAGCATCGCCTCTATTTCCGCGCGGCCGCGCATGCGGTCGCGGTGTCCGATGAGAGCCGCCCAGCCGCGTAGCCAGCGGACCGCGAATGGGTCGGTCATCACGAGCCAGCCGCCGGGGCGAGCACGCGGCCGATCTCCTGGATGCCCGCAGCCTGGTTGGCACAGTGGTGGAAGGAGTTGCTGCACACCGCGAGATCGAACGCGGCATCCGCGGAGGGCAGCACTGAGCCTGGTCCGCGCGACGCGCAGCATCCCCCCGGCCGGATCGACGCCGCACAGCTCGGCCGCCGGATACCGGGCGGCCAGGAGCGCGAGCACTGACCCGGTGCCGCAGCCCACATCGAGGATCGCCCGAGGCGCTGCTGCATGCCGGGCGGCGATGCGCACTACGCCCTGCTGGATGGGCCGGTGGAAGCGCCGTCCCATCAGGCTGCGGTCATAGCGCTCCGCCCGGTCGTTGAACTATTCGACGTCTGTATCGCGCATCGGTAAGCCCGCAGGCGGGGTACCCACCCTGCTCTCGCCCGCCGGCTCGTCGTCCGCCAGCAACCGATACAGTCGCCGGCGCGCGTCGGTCAGAATGTCACGGGCCTGGTCCAGCGAGCCCGGCGAGCCCACCTGGGCGACCTGCATTGCCGCCGCTCCCACCTGGAACGAGAGCCGTCGTAGGTCGAACGCGGCCTCCTCCCCGGCGGGGCCGACCGATTCCCAGGGCACCGTCGGCGCTTTGGCACGTCCGGCCAGCAGCGCCCGGCCCGCGTCGGTCAGGCAGAACACCCGTCGCCCGTCGCTCTCCTCGCCGCGCACCAGCCCTTCGTCCTCGAGCTGCTGCAGGGTGGGATAGACCGAGCCCGCGCTGGGGCGCCAGCGGCCACCACTGCGCGTCTCAAGCTCCTGGATGACCTGGTATCCGTGCATGGGTTGCTCGGCCAGGAGGGCCAGGATCGCGGTCCGCACGTCGCCACGCCGGGCCATCCGGCCGCGCCCCCGGAATGCTCCCGCGAATCCGCGCCCGCGAGGTCCGGCCATCCCCGCACCGAAACCCCCGAGACCGAAAATACCCGCGCCGCCCAGGTGATCTGGCCGCGCCCCGTCGCCCTCACCGGCGCGGGGCCAGCGCTGGTCGCTATTCTGCCCGCCCGGCTGGGCTAGGTCCCGCTCATCGAACGACATGCCAGACCTCCACGTACCTCGCACTGTCTGTGTGCATCACGCTATATCGCCATACGTCATTCGTCAAGTGTATCGGTCGGGGCTGTGGATGGCGCGCGCCGTGTGCCTGCATGTGACGGCGGCGTAGTGCTCGTGAACGCACGGCCGCCTGCATCGGTCTGGCGACCGATTCGGCCGCAGGCCCGCCATCGTGAGCGGACCCTGCGCACCGGAGCCCGATGCGCCGCGCCAGTTGGCTCCGTCAGCTCGGCCAACCGGATCACGCGGTTCGAGAGTGACCGGGCCTGCGCCCTGCTAGGCTCGGAATGCTATGAGCCTCGACCGCCCGGCCTCCGTTGTTAGCCTAGGGCCTTCAGCAGTCCCGCCGCCCAGGCCGCCGCGCGCTCGTCTTCGCCGGCTTCGAGCTGTTCCGAGTCGTGGCGCCGCTTCTCGCCCGCTGACGGTCGGTCGCGCATGATGAAAAAGCTCTCCGGTGCTGTTGCGAGGCGGCAGCCGGTCCGGCCGAGGCGCCGGGCGACCACGCCGGCGGCGGAGCCGCTTAGGAGAAGCGACA
The DNA here is from genome assembly GCA_052144055.1 of Candidatus Limnocylindrales bacterium. Classification (GTDB taxonomy): domain Bacteria; phylum Chloroflexota; class Limnocylindria; order Limnocylindrales; family CSP1-4; genus JAJYNJ01. Next base: position 7,245 of record JBKQRF010000091.1, on the reverse strand, counting down.
TGCGGTAGCGGGTGTCGAACGCGGCCGCCGGGACACCGTTGAGCGTCCGGTGCCCGAGGCCCTCGAGCCAGGCGGCCAGGGCCGGGCTAGCTCCATGGCGCTGGGTCGGACCACCCACGATCAGCAGATCGAAGGCGGCCGGATCGGCCACGGGCACGTCCTCGACGCGCTTCACCGCGACGGTGACCTGCGGCGCGAGTGCGGCCCCGATGGCCCACGCGATCCGTTCGGTGTTGCCGTACACGGAGTCAAAGACGACGAGCGCTTGCATAGCGCAGATCGTGCGATCTTCGGTGGGGTCTCGGCCAGTGCTGAACGGCCGAGCAACATGTTCGACGTTCTGAGGCAGGGTATTTGCCTGAAGACACCTGCTGTCCACGTCTGCCCGAGCGTCACCCGAGGGAAGTGTTACTCGCACGGACGGGAGCGGGTGCCGCGCTTGCCACGCCCGTCACCCTCGCGCTCCGCCGCGTGAGAACCACCGTCAGCATCGCATTTCGCGTTGCGCCATCCACGCACGATCGACGCCACCGCTGTCGCCCGCGTCAGGATCCGGCCGATATCACAGTCCGGCTTGAGGACTTGCTCATTAGGTCCGCCGAGATGACCACCCGGCGCGTCCTCGCTGAACGGGAGCATCCTGAGAATGGCTGAGGCCGTACCGGATCAGCGACCGGTGCGGCCTCAGCAGTGCACTCCACGGCCGGGCGCCGTGGCCCTATTCGACTACTGGTCCGGCAAATAACTCCGCCCAATCGGGACCATAGGGACGTCGGGGTCCGTGTCGGGATCAGGCGGCTTCGTTGGCGAGCCGCAGAAGCTCATCCACCACAGCCTCGCGCTCCCACTCTGGCCCGCCGAACAGGATCGATCTCTCCTGCTGCTTCTTGCTCTCGACGGCCTCGTCAACGATGGCCTGAGGGTCGCCCGGCCCGATCAGACAGAGGTTGACGGATCGTATGCCGCCAAGCTCGAGAACCTTGAGGGCGGTAGTTACCCGGGCGTGAGCAGGGGACTGAAGCTCGGCAATCAGGGCGTCCAACGCATCAAGCAGGAGTGTGCGCAGGCGATCCTGGGCACTCTGCCAGATGGCCACCCTCCGGGTGTTCAACTCCGCCTGAAACCCCGGGTGATACCGGCGCCACTTGGTCACCGTCACACGGTGGATGCCAAGTTCTGCGGCGACCTCGGTGTCCGTCTCGCCGAATAGCAACACATCGATCGCGTTCTTCTGGACGATCGTGAGCTGGTGTAGTTCTGTGTAGCGCCGTGTAGCCAGCAAGCCTCTCTCTGCTGCAAGGGGCCAGCTTGTCCGACGGCACCTAGGAGGGCGGTCGGAACCGCGGCCGGCACCCAGACACATTGTACCGTCGCCGGAGCCCGCTCCTCGGCGCGAGGTCCGGGGGGCGTAGGCCGGCCGGGGTCGCGCCCAGGGCGACGATGCCGTTGCGGCCGGACGGGCCGCGAGGCGTGAGACGACGACCTGAACCCAGTATTCGGCTGGTTCCCTTAGTTCCAACCCCGTCGATTCGCAGCCGGGCGCGCCGGGATCAGGCCTCCACAAGCGCGCGCTCGAAGATGTCAAGGGCCTCGGCGACCTCCGAGCCGGTAACGTTGAGGGGCGGGATCCAGCGGATTACGTTGTGGTGGGTGCCGCAGTTGAGGAGCAGCAGGCCGAGAGAAGCCGCGCGCTCCAGGACGCGGCTCGTGCGGGCTTCGTCGGGGGCCTTTGAGCCGGGATCCGTGACAAACTCGACGCCGATCATCATCCCGTATCCGCGCACGTCGCCGATGCGCTCGTCCCGGCCCTGCAGCCGCTCGAGGCCGGCCCGCAGCTGCGCGCCGCGCTCAGCCGCGTTCGCCACGAGGCCCTCCCGACCGATCGTCTCGAGGACTGCGACCCCGGCGGCACACGCAACTGGGTTGCCGCCGAACGTCGTGCCGTGCGCGCCAACTCCCCAGCGCTCCTGCAGCGCGCGGTTTGTCACCAGGGCCGACAGCGGGAGCCCATTGGCGATGCCCTTGGCGAGGCAGACCACGTCGGGCACCACGCCCCCGTGCTCAAATCCCCACATCGTCCCGGTCCGCCCGTACCCGCACTGGATCTCGTCGGCCACCCACAGGATCCCGTACTCGTCGCAGATCTCGCGCACGCCCTGCAGGAAGCTCGCAGGCGCCGCGCGATAGCCGCCCTCGCCCTGCTCGACCTCGAGCACCAGCGCCGAGACCGACTGCCCCGGGATCTCACTGACCAGTAACTCGCGAAGCGCGGCGAGCGCCAAGCGGCTCGCCTCCTGCTCGCCGCCCATGTGGTAAGCGTCGGGGAACGGCGCGTGGTAGACGGACGGGAGCAGCGGCTCGTACCCGGCCCGGTAGTTCAGGTTTGTGCTGGTGAGGGCCACCGACCCCAGCGTCCGGCCGTGGAAGCCGCCGCGGAACGCTACGACGCCGGGGCGACCCGTGACGCGCCGGGCGAGCTTGACCGCCCCCTCGATGACTTCGGTGCCTGCGTTGGAGAAAAACACGGTGTCGAAGGGGTCCGGCAGCGCCGCGGAGAGCTCGGCCGCGAGGCGCGCTGTCGGTTCCGCGTACCCCGCCCCGTTGATGTGCACCAGCGCGTCGACCTGGCGATGGATGGCCGCCGTGACCGCCGGGTGGCCGTGGCCCAGCACGGATGTCGCGATGCCGCAGACGAAGTCGAGGTACGAGGAGCCGTCCGCTGCGTAGAGGCGGTGTCCTTCGCCGCGCACGAACGCCCGGTCGGGCTTCAGACCGAGCACCGGCGACATGTGCTCCCGGGCGAGCGTCACGAACTCGGGCATGGTCTGGGTCTGCAGCATGGCTGGCCTCTGACGTGGCCGTCCGCCACGGCGCCAAGCAGGCATGGACGGTGAGTTCGAAGTATACGGGTGCAACGGCTGAGGCCGGATGGGCTTACCGTCTCACGGAAGGTCGGGACCGCTCGGACAGCCCGTACAATACGGGCCGTCGCGCCCCGATCAGGTGCCCTCGCCCCCGCCCAACCGCGAGAGGATCGCCACCCGTGAACGACCGCAGCCTGGCCCGAGAACAGCCCTTGTGCTGGGACAACGTCCGGGCCTTCCGAGTCGGCACATGCTGGCTCCACGCCATCGTTCCGGCCGATCACCGGGTCGGTTCTCGGCAGGGCCGTCCGTTCCGCAGCCCGCCGTTCGCGGCGCGTGGCTTCGGGCACGGGGGTGTCCAGCCGCCGTGACGCTGCCCCGCGTACTTGCTACGGCAGAACCAGTCGCCCCGGCCGAGTGGGGCGCCCACGACTTGGTTCGGCTGGCGGCCGTCTTCGAGACGTTCGTCGCGGGCGCCGCCATCCGGCGCGCCACCATGGCCGCGTCCCTGCTCTCGCGGGTCGCCGACCCCGAGGATGTGCGGGCGCTGCGACTGGCGCTGCGCGCGCTCGACAGCCGCGCCGCGAACGCGCTGCTCGGCAGGGGTGCGGTCCGTCTGCGTGACCTCTCCGCGGACCGTCGCGAGGCGGTCCTCGTTTCGTGGGCGACAAGCCGGCTGTCGGGGCGCCGGACCGCTTTCCAGACCCTAAAGCGGCTAGCGTGCTTCTTCGCGTACGCGGACCCGGGGCCCGCCGGCGTCGTCAACCCGCTCTGGGCCCGGATCGGGTACGTGCCGATCGAGGAACCTGTGACGCCGGATGCGCCTGCGATCCGGCCGCTCGAGTTTTCGGACGGCCCGGCGGCGGCCGTGACGCTGGACGCCGACGTCGCGATCGTCGGCAGTGGCGCGGGGGGTGGCGTGGCGGCCGCCGCGCTGGCGGCAGCCGGTCGTGACGTGATCGTGATCGAGTCCGGCAGCTACGTGCCCGAGGCTGGGATGTCCCCAGGAGAGCTCGACGGCTTCGATCGGCTGTATCTCGACCACGGCCTCACGGCGACGTCTGACCTCGGGATCGCGATCCTCGCCGGATCGACGCTGGGTGGCGGCACGGTGGTCAACTGGGCCACGTGCTTCGCCCCTCCGGACTGGCTCCGGGCGGAGTGGACGGCCGAGCATGGGCTAGAAGGGTTCGATGGGTCGGAGACTGCCTCTGACGTGGCCGACCTCCGCGCCGAGCTGGCCTTCGCACCGCCGCCCGGCATTCCCCCCAAGGACCGCGCGATCTTGGAGGGCGCGTCGGCGCTCGGGTGGGCGACCGCGCCGGTGCTGCGGGACGCCGACGGGTGCGGCGACTGTGGCGCATGCGGGTTTGGCTGCCGGCGGGGCGCGAAGCGGTCGGGGCCGCGCGTGCACCTGGCGAAGGCGGCCCGGTACGGCGCGCGGTTCCTGGTGCGCGCCCGAGCGGAGCGGCTCCTGTTCGAGCAGGGGAAGGTGGCCGGGTTGACCGGCGAGGTCGAACGGGCAGACGGCTCGCTCATCTCGTTCACGGTTCGGGCCCGGCAGGTGGTTGTGGCTGCCGGCGCGCTCCGCACGCCGGCCCTCTTTGTCGCGAGCGGCATTGGGCACCCCGCCGTCGGATCCAACCTGCGCCTTCACCCGGTGGCGGTGGTCGCCGGCCGGATGCCGTGGCCCGTCGAGATGTGGCGCGGCACGATGCAGGCGGCCAGCTCCAACCAGTTCTGGCGCCCTGGGCCCGCGGACACCAGCGCTCCGGCGCACGGGGGATTCATTGTTGAATCAGCGCCGGCGCACCCTGGCCTGATCGCGCTGGCGTTCCCCTGGACAGGCGCGGCGGACCACGCTGTCCTGATGACGCGCATGCGCACCTACAGCCCGCTCATCGGGATCGTCCGGGACGCTGGTTCGGGCCGCGTGCGCACGTCCCGCTCGGGACATGTCCGCATCGACTACAAGATCGGCGGCGCCGATGTGCAGTCGGCGCGCCGTGCGCTCGTGGAGATGGCGCGTCTCGCGCGTGCCGCTGGGGCGCAGGAGGTAGTGGCGCTCGGAACGCCCGGCGCCTCGTCCGGTGCCGGTCGCGAGGTGTCGTCGGGCGCGTGGAATGCCTACCTCAGGGAGCTCGCCACGTTCGACTTCTCGCCCAACCGGGGCTTCCTCTTCTCGGTGCACCAGATGGGCACGGCGCGCGCGGGATCGAACCCGCGCACCAGCGCCTGCGACCCGTGGGGCCGCGTTCGATCCGACATGTCTGGCGGGACGGTGCGCGGGCTGTACGTCGCCGACTCGTCCCTGTTCCCGACCGCATCCGGGCTCAACCCGATGGTCACGGTGATGGTGCTGGCCCGGCGCGTGGCGAGGACGGTGCTAGCGGAGGCTTGACCCCCGGCGCGGGACGAAATCCGCCAGCAGTGCCGGGTCCGCCCGGTGTGCCGCTGCTCAGCCCGCCGTGATGACGCCCTCGCGGCCGACCCGGAGCAGCTGCACGCGCGTGGCCTCCAGATCCGCGGCGGCGATCTCGAGCAGGCGGCGCACGAGGGTGTGGGCCATGGGCGTGCAGTCGGTCAAGGCGTCACGCAGGCGATCGGCGGGGATCGCGATCAGCTCCGTCGCTCCTACGCAGCGCGCGGTCGTCAGCGCCGCGGGGTCGTCCCGTAGAGTCGACCAGCCCAGCATGTCGCCGGGGCCCAGGGTCATCACGAGCACCGAGCGCCCCTCATGTTCCATCGACAGCGCGATGCGCCCACCGAGCACGAGCCAGACGTCCGTCGAGCGCTCGCCCCGGTGGACGAGCACCTCCCGGTCGGGAAGCCGGGTGCGCCGCGCCGACGCGGCGAGCCCGCCGAGGTCGGCGTCTGCCTGCCCAGCGAACAGGCGGAACCGCTGCAGGTCGGCGGCGGAGACTGGTTCGTCTGCCATCGTCCTCTCCTCGTATGTCTGGCGCTGCGCCATCCAGGATTCCGCCGGCTCCCTTTAGAACAGGCCCACAATCTCGCCCTTGTCGTCGATGTCGATGGTCTCCCCGGCGGGATGCGATGGCAGCCCCGGCATGGTCCGCATCTCCCCTACGAGCGGCGTGACGAACCCGGCTCCCGCGGACAGCCGGACGTCCCGGATCGGAACCCGGAAGCCGGTCGGGCGCCCCTTGCGGCTCGGGTCGTGGCTCAGGGACAGGTGGGTCTTGGCCATGCAGACCGGGAGGTTGCCGAAGCCGAGCTGTTGGTAGGTGTCGAGGGCGCGCGTTGCGGCTGGCAGCTCGTCGACGCCGGACGCGCCGTAGACGCGGACCGCGATGGTCTCGATCTTCTCGCGCAACGGCAGGTCGTCCGGGTAGAGGAAGTGGAACTCCGGCGCCCCCTCCGAGGCCGCTTCCCACACGGCCGAGGCGAGCGCCTCCGCCCCGGCGCCGCCCGCCTCGAAGTGGTGGCTCACCACAGCGTCACGTGCGCCGGCCGCGAGCGCCGCCTCCCGGATGGCCTCGACCTCCGCCGGCGTGTCGGTCGGGTAGCTGTTGATCGCGACCACGACGGGGACGTCGTAGAGGCGTACGACCTCGATCTGCGCGGCGAGGTTCTCGCAGCCCCGTCGCACGCCGTCTACGTTCTCGCTGGTGAGCGCGGCGTCGAGCGGTTTGCCGGCCACGACCCTAGCCACGCCGCCGTGCATTTTGAGGGCCCGGACGGTCGTCACCAGCACGGCCGCGTCGGGCTGGAGGCCGGAGGCGCGGCACTTGATGTCGAAGAACTTCTCGGCACCGAGGTCCGCGCCGAACCCGGCCTCGGTGCAGACGATGTCGCACGTGGCGAGTGCGAGGCGGTCGGCCAGGATGCTCGAGTTCCCGTGCGCGATGTTGGCGAACGGCCCGCAGTGCACAAACGCCGGGCCGCCCTCGAGTGTCTGGAGCAGGTTGGGCTTAAGGGCGTCGCGGAGAAGGACCGTCATCGCACCGGCGACTCGTAGGTCGTCCGCGGTCACGGGCCGGCCCTCGCGAGTGGTCGCCAGCACGATGCGCCCGAGTCGAGCGCGCAGATCGCGCAGATCGATGGCAAGGGCGAGGATCGCCATCACCTCGGAGGCGACTGTGATCTGCCACTCCGCCTCGCGGGGGTAGCCGTTTTCCCGGCCACCCAGCCCGACGACTGCATGGCGAATGGCGCGATCCGAGATGTCCACCACACGCGGCCACAGGATGGCCAGGGGATCGATGTCGTGTGGGTTGCCGTGGGTGATCGAGTTGTCGAGAAAGGCCGCCGCGAGGTTGTGGGCCGCCCCGACGGCGTGGTTGTCGCCGGTGAGGTGGAGGTTGAAGTCCTCCATGGGGATCACCTGGCTGTAGCCCCCTCCGGCCGCACCCCCCTTGAT
>JBKQRF010000090.1:0-13946 GCA_052144055.1 Candidatus Limnocylindrales bacterium | reverse complement strand
CTTCCTCCCTCCCAGTCTCTCGCCGAAACGAGGATCGAGCGCCACCACGCTCGATCCTCGTTTCGGTACGTCAGTGCGTGCGGGGTCGCTGCTGTCCTTGGCGGTGAAACCTGGCGACGCGATGCTGGCGTCCGAAGCCACCCGAACTCTTTGGGCAGCGGAGCATGTGCGGTGCCTGCGGGCGTGAAGAACCGTGAGCCTAGCCGCCACGCCCACCGCCCCGTCGGGCTCGTCGCCGGCTGACCCACCGTCGCGCCTGCTGAGGTTCCATGAGAGGTCCCACATCTCCGCCCAAGGAGCACCACAGAGTGCACCCGTAGGGTTGCGATGTAGCCCACACGCCTGGGCCCTCACAAAGGCATCCCCCGATGAACGCGTCAATCCACCGAGTCGGCCTGGCGATCGCCGCGGTCACCGTCGTTGTGACGGTCGGCGGCTTGTTCGTGGTCGATGGCTACTTCTCCGCCCGCCGGACCGCATCCACGGCCCCGGTCGGTTCCATCACGGACACAGCGGTGTCCCCGGCCGCGAGCGCTGGCAGGACCGTTCCACCCGAGGTGGTGTACGTGCGGCCGGCCCCGTCGCCCAAGGTCATCCATATCACACGGACGGCCCCGCCTGCGCCGGCGCAGATCGTCCATGTCAGCGTGCCCGGCGCGGGTGGCGAGGGCAACGAGCGCGAGCGTGGCGGCGAGACCGACGGCGGAGGCGACTGATGGCGCCGGGACCCATGCCAGGTCTAGCTGGAACTCGCCCCGCAGCAGCTAGGGCCGACCCGCCACGGCTGCGGGTCGGCACCTCCCGGCCGGCCCTCGCGCCACGCCACACCGCATCGACGCCGATCGTCCCGCTGTCAGTCGCCACCAGCGCCATGGGTGGCCGCCTCGTCGTGCACCTTGAGGCATCAGCCGACGAGGAGCGCGCCCGGCGAGATGCCCGGCGGCTGCTCTCCCGCATCGGCCGGTGGGCCGACCGACTCAGCCGGCACCTCGACACGTCCGAACTCTCGGCCCTGAATGCCGACCCACGGTGGGATGTGCCCGTCGGACCCACCCTGTGCAGCGCCCTGTGGGCCGGTCTGGAGGCGGCAGACGAGAGCGAGGGCCTGGTCGACATCGCCCTGCTCGATGCCCGACTGGCCGCCGAGACGGCGCCCTCAGTGGCGCCGACCAGCGTCGGGCCCCGCACCTGGTCGGTCACGTCCGGCCCGCGTCGGACGAAGGTGGTGCACCGTGCTCCCGGGGTCCGCTTCGACCTGGGAGGCGTCGCCAAGGGCTGGCTCGCCGATCGCGGCCTCGAGCTACTCTCGTCGTGGCCGAGCGCCGTGGTCGACGCCGACGGCGACCTCGCCGTGCGCTGCGCTCCTGGGCAGCTCTGGGCCGTAGCCGTGGACGACCCGCGCACCGACGACGCCGCGCTGGCGATCCTGCACCTGTCGGCGCCGCGCACCGGTTGGCCCGTCCACTGGGGCGTGGCGACATCGGGCACCTCGGTCCACCGCTGGCGCCACGGCGAGACCGTGCGCCACCATCTGATCGACCCGCGCACGGGCGCGCCGGCCATCACGGATGTCGCGCAGGCCACCGTCGTCTGCGGCTCCGCCCTGCGGGCCGAGGCGCTGGCCAAGATGGCCATCATCGCTGGTTCGGTGGGCGGCCTGGCCCTCCTTGAGCGAGCCGCGGTGCGCGGAGCAGTGCTGCTCACCGAGCATGACGAGACGCTGGCCCTGCCACAGACGCTCGCCCTACTGGCGGCGTGAGGGATCTGATCTCCCATGATCGAGATTCCCGAGCAGCCCGGTGCCCCTGTGCCGCCCAGGCCCCGGCCTGTCCGCCGCGGCCCCGTCTACCGCGGTCTGCCGCGCTCGGTGCGGGTCGCGGCGTGGCTGGCCACGTCAATGATCCTGGGGATCGTCATCGGTGCGACGCTCCCGGAGGCGCTGCGCCTGCTCGGTGCCACGGCCGCCCTCGCGCCGGGCAAGCTCGCCTGGTACGGCGTGCGCGCCACCGGCTTCCTCGCCTACTTCGCCCTCGCGGGATCGGTCATCTACGGTCTGCTCCTCTCGACGAAGCTCCTCGACGCGATCGCGCATCGCCCGGTCAGCTTCGCCCTGCACAAGGATCTCGCTCTGGTCGGGCTGGCGCTGTCCGGCGTGCACGGGCTCCTGCTGCTCGGCGACCACACGTACACGTTCACGCTGGCCGCCATCGCGGTCCCCTTCGCGTCGCCCTACGCGCCGCTCGCGGTCGCCGTCGGCCAGCTTGCCTTCTACGTCGTGGCCATCGTCACGGGCAGCTTCTACGTGCGCCGCCACATCGGCCAGCAGACCTGGCGGCTCATCCACTACCTCACGTTCCTGGGCTTCGTCGGCGTGACGGCACACGGCCTCACATCCGGCTCGGACACCGCCGCGCCCTGGGCCGTCTGGGCGTATCTCGTCCCGCTCGCCGCCGGGGTCTTCTTTCTCGCCTACCGTGTGGTCGTGAGCATCGCCGCGCGGCGCGAGCAGGCGCAGCCCGGCCATGTGGCGGTTGTCGGGCCGGGCATGGCCCGGTGACTCGCGCCTCCTGGGACGCCGCCAATGGCCGCGCCACGACCGAACCTCAGCCGGCCCGTGGCCGAGCGGTCCGCGGAGCGCACCAGCTAGGAGATATCACGCTGCCTACGCCGCTACCCATGGACGCGCCATGGGTCGAGCATCCCGTCAGGTCCGAGTGGGCCAAGGCACGCACACGGCCCGAGCGTGGCCCGATCACCGTGCACCGCTGTGCCCGGCGTGGGCCGCTGGCTTGGGTCGGGCCATGCGGACGTTGACGCGGGGCACAAACACCTCAAGGATGGCGTGAATGCGTGTCCTGGTCGTCGAAGACGAACCCCGCATGGGCGAGCTGATCCGTCGCGTGCTGCTCGCCGAGCGCCACGTGGTCGATCTCGCCGAAGACGGCGTGAGGGCACTGGCGCTCGCCAAGGCGGGCGGGTATGACGTCATCGTGCTTGACCGCATGCTGCCGGACCTCGAGGGGACGGAGGTGCTGCAGCTGCTTCGCTCGCGCGGCGACCGGACGCCCGTCCTGCTGCTGACCGCCCTTGGGTCGGTGGAGCAGCGCGTAGACGGGCTCGACGCTGGCGCCGACGACTACCTGGCCAAGCCGTTCGCGTTCGAGGAGCTGCTGGCCCGGCTGCGCGCGCTCGTCCGGCGGCCGACGACGGCGGTCGAGGAACGGCTGGTCGCAGGCGACATCGAGCTTGACGAGCAGCGCCACGTGGCACGGGTGGCCGACGTGACCGTCGATCTGAGCGCTCGCGAGTTCGCCCTCCTCGCCTACCTGATCCGCAACGCCGGCCAGGTCCTCAGCCGCCGCCAGATCCTCGAGGCCGTGTGGGGTGCCGAGTCGGACGGCTACTCGAACGTGGTCGACCTGTATGTGTCGTATTTGCGGCGCAAGCTCGGGACGGTCGGGCGCGATCGCCGTCTCCGCACCGTGCGTGGCGTGGGATACACGCTCGACACCGGGGATTGACGCGTGCCCGACCCAACGGAGCGACTGATCGTCTCCACCCGGCGTCGGCTGGCGCTGCTGACCCTTGGCCTGCTTGCCGCGCTGCTCGTGGCGATGGGCGTCGCCACGATGGTCGTCGCCGTCGCCCAGCTCAACGGCGCGACGGACGCGGCCCTGCGCTCGACGGCCCAGGAAGTCGTTTCGGGGCTCGAGGGTCGGCTTCCGGGGGCGACCGGCACGGAGAGCGAGACAGATGTAGGCGATGAGCCGGTCGGGTCGACCGACACGTTCGCGCTGGTGCTGGACCCAGCGGGGACCGTCGTCCAGAACCCCCGCAACATCCATCTCAGCGGACTGCCGGACATGGCCGCGCTGTCCGTGGCGATGTCGGGCGGCTCGGACCTGCGCACGGTGACTGCTGGCGGGCTTCCGGTGCGCCTGCTCACGCTCGCCATCCGGCCCTCCAGCACGGTGTCAGCGGTCGGCGTGGTCCAGGCGGGGCTGATCCTCACGCTGCAGAACCAGCAGATCGGCGACTTGTGGCTCACCATCGCGCTCGTCGGGCTCGCCGGGCTCGCCTGTGCGGCCCTGCTGGCGCTGCTCCTCACCGGGCGTGCCCTGGTTCCGATCCGCGCCGCGTTCGCCACCGAGCGGCGGTTCGTGGCCGCCGCGTCACACGAGCTGCGCACACCGGCGGCGATCATCCATGCCTCGGGAGAGGTGCTGCAGCGCGAGGGCTTGGTACGCGAGGAGGGAGCGTCGCTCGTGACCGGGATCGTCGCGGAGGCCGACCGCCTGAGCCGCCTCGTGGCGGGACTGCTGGCCCTCTCGACCTCGCAAGCCGATCCGGACGCCGTCGACCTCGCGCCGCTGGACCTCGCTACCGTCGTTGCCGACGCGATCGGCAGGGCCCGCCCGCTCGTGGCCGAGCGTGGCTGCACGCTCGTGGTTGCGCCGGATCCTCTGCCCTCACTGCCGGTTCTCGGGGATGCCGACCGTCTGTTGCAAGTGCTGCTGATCCTGCTCGACAATGCGACGCGCCATTCGCCGGCCGGCGCAGCCGTGACTGTGGAGATGGGGCGCCGTGATGGGTCCGCGTGGATCTCGGTCACTGACCGCGGGCCGGGCGTTCCGGAGGCCGACAGAGAGCGGATCTTCGAGCCGTTCGCGCGGGCCACGGGTGATCACCGGCGGCGAGGGGAAGGGACGGGTCTCGGCCTGGCCGTCGCGCGCACGCTCGTCGAGCGCCACCACGGCACGATCGTCGTCGGCGACGAGCCTGGCGGAGGGGCACGCTTCACCGTGAGCCTGCCGCTGCGTTGACTGTCGCCGGCGCAGCGTCTGGGGACGGGCCAAGACGTGCCGTCGCGCGGAGCGCGTCGCCGTAGAATCGCGGACCGTGTGAGCCCGACAAGGAGGCACCCGTGGGCCGCATGTTCACGCTCGTGGTGACCGGCATCCTGCTCGCCGGCTGCGGCGGGGCGACTCCCACCCCGTCGGCATCCGTCACGACCCCATCCGCTCACCCCATCGCCGCATCCGCCTCCCCGTCCACAGCGACGGGCCCAGCCTCGCCGGCAGGGCCGAGCCTTGCGCCAGCCCCCAGCCCCGCGCTTGCCGGTCCCTTCCCGGGCGGCCTGCTCATCGCTGACCGGGGCAACGACCGGCTCATCGTGGTCAACAACGCGGGGCGCATCGTGTGGCAGTTTCCGGTTGCCGGCAGCCTGCCGGCAGGGCAAGCCTTCAGTGCCGACGACGCCTTCATCGCGCCTGACGGGCGCACGATCACCGCCAATGACGAGGACCTCGAGGTGGTACTGCGTATCGACATCGCGACGCGCAAGGTGATCTGGGAGTACGGCCACTACGGGGTGGCGGGGTCGACCCTGGGCTACCTCCACACGCCCGACGACGCCTATCCACTGGCCAACGGCGACGTGCTCGTCGCCGACATCGGCAACTGCCGCGTCATCGAGATCGGCCCGGACAAGCACATCGTGCGCCAGTGGGGCCGGACCGGCCTGTGTGTCGACCATCCGCCCGAGACGTATGGGGAGCCCAACGGCGACACGCCCCTGCCCGACGGCGGCCTGCTGATCACCGAGATCCGCGGCCCGCGGGTCGTGCGGCTCGACGCGGCAGGCCACGTCGTGTTCTCCATCCGCGTCCCGGTGGCCTACCCCTCCGACGCGCAGCTCGACGCGCAGGGCAACGTAGTGGTGTCGGACTACTCGAACCCGGGTGCGGTGGTGGCAGTCACACCGGCGGGGAAGCTCCTCTGGCGCTACGGCCCCCTCTCCGGTGCGGGCCGCCTCGACCACCCGAGCTTGGCGGTCCCGCGCGCGGACGGCACGGTCGTCCTCAACGACGACTTCCGCGACCGGGTGCTCCTTCTCGACCCACGCTCGGGGCGGGTGCTCTGGCAGTACGGCGTGACCGACCAGGCGGGCAGCGGCCCGGGTCTCCTGTCTATCCCCGATGGGCTTGACCAGCTGCCGCCAGGTGTGATCCCAGGGTTATGAGCGGCGGATCTTGCTGGACTCCCCGATTGTCCCAGCCGACCCACGCGCCCCGGCCTTCCTCTTTGCCTCGTCGTGAGCCGTACCGGCGGGGAGGGCGTCACGGACTAGCCGAACCAGAACTCCCCATCGGTCTCGCTCTCGGGTGGCACAAGGATTGTCCGGATGACGTCGGGCGGCAGGTTGGTGCGCCGCGAGACCAGGCTGGTGATGCAGGCCGCATCCCCCGCGCACCGGGCGAGGGCCCTGCGGTCCAGCCGCGGCCAGCGCAGCAGCGCGCGGCGCGCGGTCTCCGCGAGGGCACGCGGCCGCGACGAACCAGACCGCTGGGTGGACGTCGCCGGCGTGCCAGACATGGCGCACTCTCCTCGTGCATGGGGAACCTTGTGTGCGGGCCAGTGATCTGGCCCACCCATCAACCCTATGGGCGCACTCTGTGGGGCCCCTTGGGCGCAGATGTGGAACCTCTCATCCCCGTCTTGTCAGGTGCCGTGTCGCGTCAGCCGGCATCGGGGGTGCCGCTTCCACGGGGCGCCGGAGCTATCGGCGCAGACTCAACCTAGTGGTCCCGGGCGCAACCTGGGCGAGTTGTTGTGCCGGCGGCGAGCGGTCTGAGGGCTGCTTGGTGACCCCGGCAGCCCCGGTCGCGCCGGCCTCGCCACGGGGTCCGTGGTGAAACCTTCACCATCGTCGGCGCGCGGTCGCAACGCGCGTCTGCCAGACTCGCACGGCAAGCACCAACGGGAGATTGGGCATTGGCGCGTTCACGTCGCAGCGCAAGCAGACGACCGTTCGAGGCACGCGGGGGCGGCACAGCGCCGCCCGTCCCATCGCACGCTGGCCCCGGGACGGCAGGCGTCCCCGTCGATCCTGACGGGCAGGAGCGGCCCGCTCTCCGCCCCATCGGGTCGCGTCAGCCGGCGCCGGCCGTCCGGCCGGGCCTGCTCGGCAAAGGCTCCGGCTCGCCGGTGGGATCGATCGCCGCGTCGGCCTTGCTCCCCCTTCGGCTGTTCGCCGGCTTCACCTTCCTCTACGCGGGCATCGACAAGCTCGCGCTCGACCGGAGCTTCCTCGACCTCTCGTCGCGCACGAGCATCCTCGTGCAGCTGCAGGGGTATGCCCACGCCTCGCCCCTCGCGCCGCTCCTCACGGCGCTGGCCATCCCCCACGCCTGGCTGATGGGCGTGCTGATCGCCCTCGCGGAGATCGCCGTCGGCCTCGGGATCCTCTCGGGACTGGCGTTCCGGGCCGCCGCGTGGGGCGGCGCCGCGCTCTCGCTGCTGTTCTTTCTCACCGCATCCTGGAACGTGCACCCCTACTATTTCGGCCAGGACCTGCCCTACGGCCTGGCGTTCGTGACACTCGCCCTGGCGGGCCACGGCAACCGCTACGTGCTCGGGCCGTGGCTGGAGCGACAGGTCTTCGGGGCGAAGCCCGCCGGGCGCCAGACACCCGTCCCTGCCCCCGTGTCGGCCGAGCGACGCTACCTGCTGCAGGCGGGCGTGCTCGGCCTCAGTGCCATCGTCCTCGCGCTCGTCGCGCGGCCGCTGCGCGACCTGCTGCTGCCGGCCTCGTCCGCGAACCTGTCGGGCACGAACGCAAGCAGCGGGGCGGTCGCGGCCGCGCCCGGCTCCGGCGCCTCCTCAACGGGTGCGCCAGGCAGCACGTCCAACCCGCTGGCCATTGCCTCCACGGCCTCCGTGGTCCAGGCGGGCGCCGTCGAGTTCCAGGTCCCCACGGCGATCGGGAATGCCGCACCCGGCGATCCCGGCATCGTGGTGTCGTTGGGGGGCGGTAAGTTCGCGGCGTTCGACGCTGTGTGCACGCATGCCGGCTGCACCGTGGGCTGGAACCCTGCGGCCGGCATGCTCATCTGCCCCTGCCATGGTGCGACGTTCGATCCGCGCCACAACGCGCAGCCAGTGGCCGGTCCCACGAACGTCCCGCTGACGGAGCTGCCGATCTCGATCCAAGCCGGAGAGATCACCCTCCGCGGCTGAGAGGCCGCACGCGTGGACATCGGGACCGCGCCAGGCGACCGGAGCGTGCTCACTGTCTGACACACGAGGCCGCCGCGCCGCGTGTTGCAGGCGCAGGAAGTCCAGGCGATGGGACAGAGGGGACCTGCGGGCCTGAACAGCGCAAATCACCATGTCGCAGCGCATCGACTTTGTCAGATCGTGCGCTCCCCGGCGTGGGACACTCTCGTCACGATGCAGCCCTCATCGCTCGGCTTGCTACCGTGACTGCGATCTGGACCGGTCTGCGGGACCTCCTTGCTCCCCCGTCGAGTCCCCACGAGACGCGCGGTGCGAGCGTCCTGCGCCCGGCCGTATTCGGCGCGACGGACGGTCTCGTGTCCAACGTGAGCCTGATCATGGGCGTCGCGGGCGCCTCGTCCGAAGATCCGCACGCTATCGTTCTGGCCGGCATCGCGGGCCTCCTGGCAGGCAGCTTCAGCATGGCCGTAGGTGAGTACATCTCGGTCCGCTCGCAGCGCGAGCTGCTCGACTACCAGGTCGAGCTGCAGCGCCACCAGCTGCGCCACACGCCCGCGGAGGAACGGGCCATCCTCGTCGAGATCTACACCTCGAGGGGCCTCTCGGCCGCTGATGCCGCCTTCATCGTCGACCGCCTCCTGGCCGACCCCGAGCGGGCCCTCAACACCTTCGTGCGCGAAGAGATCGGGCTCTCCGCCAAGACGATGGGCTCGCCACTGACGGCCGCCGTCGGCTCACAGATATCGTTCGCGCTCGGGGCCCTGGTGCCCCTCGTGCCGTACCTGCTGCTGGCCGGGGCGAGCGCCTTCACCCTCAGCCTGACCGCCACGCTCGTGGCGCTGTTCTGCGTCGGGCTCGGCGTCAGCCGGCTGACGCACCGCCAGCCGCTGCGGTCCGGTCTTCGGCAAGCCGCCCTCGGTCTCATCGCGGCCGCCGTCACCTACGGGGTCGGCACCCTGCTCGGGACCGCGGTGCACTGAGTAGCGACAACAGCGGCTGTGCCGCGAGGGCACGGGCGCGCCGGCGACACGGCGCCACGCTGCCCTCCACGCCGGCGTCGATGAGAGGTCCCACATCTCCGCCCAAGGCGCACCACAGGGTGCCGCCCTATGGTTCACCTGAGGCTCGGAGGACCGGGCCCGATCAAAGGAACCCTCCCATGAACGACTCCATCCATCGAGTCGGGCTCGCGGTCGCCACACTGGCCGTCGTCGTGACGGTCAGCGGCTTCTTCGTGGCCGACGGCTACCTCTCCGCTCAGGCAGCAGCCGCCTCGTCCGTGCCACCCGAGGTGGTGTACGTGCGGGCCGCTGCGTCACCCCAGGTCGTGCAGCGCACCCAGACGGCACCATCGGCGCCGGCGCAGGAGGTGCACGTCATCGTGCCGGGCGCGGACGGCGAGAACGACGGCGGAGGGGACTGATGGCACCGCGATCCGTCGCCGGTCCGGCAGACACGCGCCTCGGCTCTCCAAGGCCCGACCCGACACGGCTACGCCTCGTCCTCGGGGCGGGCGGCATCGCCACCCTCTCGGCGCTCGTCACGGCGATCGTCGCGCCGCCCGCTCCCGCCGCCCCTGCGTCGGTCGCCACGCCCGTCGCACCGGCCACGGTCACCCAGCAGCGTGCGGTCCAGTACGTCCAGCTCGCACCCGGGCAGTCGCCGCCACCCGGCGCGACGGTCATCGACGCGAAGGCCCCCAAGCCGATCACGGTCGTGACCACGGTGCCGGCTCCGGCCCCGCAGACGGTGGTGGTGCGGACGACGCAGTCAGGCAAGGTGATCCCGTGATCGCCGTGCTCTGGCTGGCCCGGATAGCTCGCGCGTGCTGGATGATCGGCACCGAGGTCGTCTGCATCGGTCTCGTCATGCCGGCCGCCGCATGGCGCCTGTCCACCCCCCGCGGAGCCGTCCGATGACGAAACCGTTCCGAACCCCGCATGCTGGCCGGACCGCCTCTCACTGGCGGCTTTGAACGCCTCGAGGCGCACCGCGCCCGGCTTGGCGAGCTGCCACCGCCCACCCACCGTGGGCAGGTCATCGCGGTGATCGAGGCGAGCGGCCTGCTCGGGCGGGGCGGTGCCGGCTTCCCAGTGGGGCGCAAGTGGCGCGCTGTCGTGGAGCACTCCGCGGGAGACGCAGTCGCCGTGGTGAACGGCGCCGAGGGCGAACCACGGAGCGCCAAGGACCGCGCACTGATGGAGCGCCGGCCGCACCTTGTGCTCGACGGCGCGCTCGTCGCCGCTGACGCGGTCGGCGCAGCGGACGTGATCCTCTACGCGGGCAGCGAGCGCACGGATGCCCGGCGGGTCATGGCCCAGGCACTCGCCGAACGCGAGCGCGATCCCGGCGTGCGCGTGCACCTTGTGGCGGCGCCCGTCGGCTACGTCGCCGGCGAGGCGACCGCCGTCGTCCACTACCTCAACGCGGGCGATGCTCGCCCCACGTTCCTCGAGGCGCGGCCGCACGAACGCGGGGTCGCCGGCCGCCCCACCCTCGTACAGAACGTGGAGAGCCTGGCGCACGCGGCGCTCATTGCGCGCTTCGGCGATGCCTGGTACCGGGCGGCCGGCCGGGCTAAGACACGCGGGACCGCGCTCGTCACCGTCAGTGGGACTAACGCCCGACGGACCGTTCGCGAGATCGAGTACGGCACCCCGATCGGCGAGGTGGCGCGGCTGTCCAGTGTCACGCCCGCCGGAGGCGCGGTGCTGCTCGGCGGCTACTTTGGCGCCTGGGCCGCGCTCGACGAGGTCCGCGACGAGCCCTTGGACCCCGCCACGCTGCGGGAGCACGGGCTCTCGTTCGGGTGCGGCGTCGTCTCGTTCAGCGGACCCGACATGTGCGGCGTGGCTGCCACGGCCGAGATCATGACGTACATGGCCGGCGCCACCGCCGCGCAGTGCGGGCCATGCATCTTCGGCCTGGCAGCCATCGCGCAGGCCACCCGGCGGCTCGCGGACGGTACCGCGCCCGAGGACGACCTCGAGCGCATCGGCCGCTGGGCTGGTCAGGTGGAAGGCCGGGGCGCATGCCACCACCCCGACGGCGTCATCGGCCTCCTGCGGAGCGCGCTGCGCGTCTTCGCCGACGACTTCGCCCGGCACCAGGCCCGTCGCCGATGCCGCGCTGCCCGCGCGCTGGTGGCCTGACATGGCCTAGATGCTGCGCCTCGATCCCATCCGCTGCGACGGCTACGGCATGTGCGCCGTGGTCCTGCCGGACCGCATCACTCTCGACGAGTGGGGCTACCCGGTGATCGAGCCGGGCCCGGTTCCGGAGGGCCTGCTGTCTAGGGCCAGCCGCGCGGTCGACGTGTGCCCAGTCCTTGCGCTCCGCCTCCGGCCGGTCGCCGCGGCGCCAGCCGCTGTGGAGTCCTGCGCCGGGCAGGGTTAGGCGAGGGCCCCTGGGTAAGCTTCCGAACGACGCCCCACCGGCCCTGCACCCGGACCACAAACGACTCGGCTACACGGCGTGCGAGCCCGACCCTCGTGCGGTCAGCGCCGGGATGGCCTGGAATGTCAGGTAGCGGCCGGTCCAGGGGGTGGTAGCGAAGGGAAAGCGATAGGGCAGCAGGAACCCGCGCAGCGCCGCGTACGAGAGGCTGGTATCGGGCGGTGAGTCGTAGCCGTTGATGCTCTGTCGCCCATAGAGCGGGCCGACCACGCGCACGCTGACCACCCCGAAGTTGGTCGTGCGGGCCGGGTCGGCGGTCGCGGTGAACCCGGTAAGCACCCAGGCGTGACGCCCGGCGGCCACGATCAGCGCCACGGGTTCGCCGGTGAGGCGTAGCTGGGTGACCGCGGAGTGCACCGCCGCGTCGAACGTCGGGCTCGCCACGAGCGTGTAGCTCGGATCGACGAAGTGCCCCAGTCCAGCCAGGAAGCCCTGGGGATCGACCGCCCGGTGGCTGGGCTGCTGGTAGCGATTGCTGGCCTGCATGTAGGCGAAGAACTGGCCTTGCTGGGTGGCACTGTGGTCGGTTTGGTCGAGCAGGATGTTGCGGATGATCTGGACGCTCGCCGCCGTGCACCACGTCCAGGTGGCCTGCATCGAGTAGACACCCGGGCGATACACGTCGAACGTCAGACTGCCACGCTGAGGCGCGGCGGTGGCGGACCCGGGGGCGAGGATGGACGCGGAGAGAACCAGCGCGGCGACACTGACGAGTCGAGCGCGCCCTCCGGGGCGAGACGAAGCAGACATCAAGAAAGTCTCCGATATGAGGCCCGAGTCGATCCTTCGAGGTCTCCGTCGTGCTGAGCAGCGAGTCGCTCGGTCCTGCTGGGGCGCAGCGCCGCGAGGGTCCTACTGTCCACCACCATGGTCGTCATCGCGACGTTGGGGCGGATAAGAATCGGACACCGGCGCGGCCGGCGCCACGGTCGACCAGGCGAGTCGGCGATGCGCGCCGCGACAGTCTGGCGTCGGCAAGACGCCTCCTGCCTCGAGCCACCCCACCATGATCAGGCGGGTCCTAGACCATGCTCCGGCCTGCTGTCATGATGCGCAAGGAGGCCAGTCTATGCAGCAGAACCAGTCGCGTTCGTTCGAGCCGCGTCCGCTCGCCGCGGTCGCGGCCCTGATCCTTGTCGCCCCAGCCGCCCTCTTCTTCGTGGCCGCGATTGGTCGACAGCTGCAACCGGTGGAGTAACAGCCCGCCCGCGCGCTCAACGCGATCGTCGAGGGCTATCTCGCGCTTCCCCCGGCGGTCGGCATGGCCCTCATCATCGTGGCGCCTGCGGCCGCACTGCTCCTCGCCGCGTTCGTGGCATGGTGCACCATCGCCACAGACCCCACCCTGCCCGGTGACCTGCGGCGCCTGGGCGTGGCGCTCGCGCCAATCCTGCGACGACCCACGTTGCTCCTCTCACTCGTGGTGTGCTGCGGCGCCGCGGGGATGCTGCTCTTCCTAGGGGTGCACGCAGTCGCGGGCTGAGCTGGTCGACCCCCCGTGCCCATCAGCCACGAAGGGCAATCGGGCCCTGCCGCCGGTGCACGCGACCCCGCATGCCGCGGCGGCTGCGCGGGCTGACGACAAGCGGGGACCCGATGACTTCGACAACGGGCGGCGGCGAGGTCCCTTCCGCCCGCTTCACCGAGGCACATCAGCTCGTCCCGGATCGCCCCCTGATGGCGCTGCTCGTCGCGCGTATGGGCGGCGTCGTTGTGGCGCCCGCGGGCATGCCGGTTGTAGGCGGTTTGCGCATGCCGCCGTCTACGTCTGAGTGAAGTTCCCCGTGCCCAACTCGTTCTCGTTCCGCGGGCTGAGCGCGGCCCCGTCCGCCCAGATTTCCGACCTGGCAGCCCGGGGGCGCCGACGCGGATCCGGACCCTCCACGCGCACACACGCAATACAACTCGGGGCAGCAGGCGGCGATTTCCTTGTTGCGCCGCGGCGATCGGGGACTTGCGCGGCGCCGCTCATCCCCGGAACCCGGGTGCGACAGGTAGGGAGCCCCGGCCCGGGCGCAGCCAGGCAGCCTCTCGATAGGGCCGACGGGCGCGGGTCCCGGGCCCCTCAGCCCCCGCGACGCTCCGCCTCCTGCAAGTGGCGTGCCGTACCTCCGGACCATCGCGCAGGTACGGGCGAAACCATTTGTCCGGCCTTCGACGTAGGATGCGTCAACGCGGCACCCACCATCGAGTGCTGGCCGCCCACGAGTTAGGAGGTCGTTCTCTCATGCGTCCCCGAGAACGAACCGGGCGGTTGGCGCTGCCCGGCCTGCTTATGTCCATTCCCCTGCTCCTGGCCATGTGGGTGGCAGGACCTGTCCTCGCCCAGAGCTATGCGTCGCCCGCCCCCATGGCCAGCGCGACCAGCTCGGCGCCGGCGAGCCTCCAGCTCGGATCCGGGTCGAGCGCAGCGCTCGGCGCGTTCCTCGTCGGGCCCAGCGGCCTGACGCTCTACACTCTCTCGTCCGATA
>JBKQRF010000089.1:0-4030 GCA_052144055.1 Candidatus Limnocylindrales bacterium | reverse complement strand
CGCTCGTTCGGCGCGACGGGTCCTGGCGTTTCCTACTGCTCCACGGCTCCGAGGAGGCGTCAAACGCCTAGCAAACCCTCCAGGGCATTCGGCCACAGGCCCTGAGTTCGCGCGAGAGACGTAGCAGTTACCAGCAGGCCCGCCATCCTCCCGTGCGATCCCGTTGGCCCTCGTGCTCAACCTTGCGTCCCTTTCCCCTACGGACACCCCCAGTCTTACTCGGGTTGACGAGCAACTTGGAGATGGCTGGTTGGTTCCGGGCGGCGGGACAATGAGGGGGTGCGAACCGCCAGCACATCGCAACCGATGCCGCAGGCCATTTCCGGACGCAAGCGCGTCTATCTCGAAACCCCGCCAACTGGGACACGATGACGGACGAGCAGCAGGATCGGGTTACCGAGACGATGGCGGAGGCACTGCAGCGCCAGTTGGGCATCACGAACAAGAGCGAGCGGCGCCATCAGAGGCCCGACGCTCCGGAGCAGGGAGCTGACGGGTCACGAACGGCGGAGGGCAGTGCTCGTGCCACTGCGTGCCAACCGACTACCGGCGACAGCGGTGGTCGTCTGCCTCGCGGTCATAGCATGCGGTGCGAACACCGCCTCCGTCACGCACCCGGCAGGCTCGCTGGCGCCGTCTCTCGCAGCGCCTGCAATGACACCTGCTGAGACGGCCGTCGCTGCGATAGTGCCCGCTACTCTCGCGTCTGCCACTGCGGCGACCATGGCGCCCACGCCCCCACCCACGCCCGCGACAATCCCCACGATTTTCACCATCACGGCGGGTCAGCAGGCGATCATCACCACCACGGGCGCTCCCGGCACGAGCGTGCAGGTCCAGACCTTGACCGACCTCGTCACGTGGTCCGGTCTGGCCACGGTTACGGTCGATCCCTCAGGCCGAGCGAGTTACACGTTCGTCCCGCCCAAGACCGCCTACTACCGAGCCTACTTCTTCGCGACACAGCAGGTGAGCACCCCGGTCCGTGGCGTGGTCTTGCCCGCACGACCCACACCAGCGCCCCCGTCGCCTCCGCCCGTCGCCCAGCCTTTCTGCCCGGCACCACGGTGCATGACCCTGATGACCAACTGGTCCGGATACAGCGTGGGCCTCGGCCCCTACAGCGAGGTCGAAAGGACCTTCACGGTGCCCAACCTCGCGGCCACACCGACGGAGACTCGAACAGCCAAGTGGGTCGGCATCGGCGGCATCAACACGGCCAGCCGGATCCAAGCCGGGGTCACCGAGAGGTACGACCCGGGCACGCGACTGGTCTACCTCCACGCGTGGTACGAAGTCCTTCTGGCTCCGGAGATGCCCATCAGCACGGTGTCGGTCAAGCCCGGGGATGCCGTCACGATCACGATCTGGCAGATCGGCGGGACGCTCTGGAGGATCACGCTGACCGATGACACCTCGGGCGCCCAGCCCTTCACCACCGTGCAGACGTACAGCGGACCGCCGACACCCGCCGACTGGATCGTGGAGGCCCCCACCCCATTGACGACTCGAACGGTGGAGCCTCTTGGCGAGTACACGCCTCCCGTGACGTTCAGCGACCCGCGCATCGCCGGGCAAGATACAACCGCAGCGGTGTACGTCATGCAACAAGACGGCGTTGTGGTGTCGGTGCCCTCGGCGTTGACCTCAGCCGGGTCCACCGTGGCCTACGGCGCGGTGGCCCCGCAGCGCCGTAACCGGGCGTAGGCTGGCCTGCGGGAGCCAGCCTGCGCGACAATGACGCGGCAGGGTGCCGAACGGCAGGTGTCTTCGCAACGGATCGAGGTGACAAGACATGTGGTACTGGTGGTGGGGACCCGGGCATGTCGGCGTGGTCGGAGCGATCTTGGGCGGCCTGCTCTGTGCCGCAGATGCCCGGACGCATCGTTGGTCGCTGCCTCGACTGCGGGAGCGATGCCCAGCCCCTCACCGAGGAGCATCCCCTCCCTGTCGCGCTTGCTGGCATTCACACTCCGCGCCACGCGTGCCACGAGACCTGTCATAGAGACCTGGAACGACCGCATCGAGAAATTCGTCGGTCGCTCACGTCTCGCTCTCGGCACCCTGCCTACGCGAACGGGCTCGCCAGCAGCAGTACGAGCCCCACAGCCATGCTCAGCAACGATGCGCCCCAGATGGGTGCGACGCCCGGGCATGGCCCCGCCCACGAACCTGAGAGGGACGAACCTATCGCCCCGGCGCGGCTGGAGCACAACTGCTGCGCTTGCCAGACGCTGATCGCAGTGCTCGACGGGCCCAGCGGGACGAACACGATGACCCCGCCGCTGGCCGCGCTCGACGGGCTCAGAGGTACGAACAAGGCGGTCCCGCCGAGCAGCACGAGCAGCAGCCCGGCCGCGATGAGGAACACTCTACGTCCGCCTGCACGGCGCTGACGGCCATCGCTCGCTCGCGGACCCTCAGTGTCCGCCGGGTTCGTGACGCCCTGCTGCGCCCCCGCAGTGCTGGCACCGGGCTCCGGCTCAGCTGCACCTTGTTCGGCTGCTCGGTCGGGCGGGACGCGCCACCGCCCCATCTCGGTCACGGTCAGGCGAGCGCCTCGTTCCACTCTCGGACGTACCAACGCCGGGCCACGCCATGTAGGACGAATGGGTCGCTCCGGGCAAACTCCTCGGCGGCCTCGCGGCTCGTGAAGATCGCCATCGAACCCTCATGCTGCGGGTTCCCGAAGGTGCCGATCATGAGCAGACTGCCGGTGGCGTTGAGCTCGGCCCAGCGAGCCTTGTGGGCAGCGAAGTGAGGTGCGGCCTTCGCGCCGACATCGTCGGCCGACTTGTAGAACAGCACGTACTTCACGAGGCCCCTTCCTCCGCTGCTGGCCCGACCGCCCACCCGGCGGCGCCCACTTCTAGGAAGCGATGTCAGGCGGACCCTTGTGCTGCGTGTCCACCACGCAGAAGCGGTTGCCCTCCGGGTCCGCCAAGATGACGTAGTCGGCGTCGCGCGGTCGCTTCTCCCAGTGCACCTCGGTGGCCCCCAGGGCGAGCAGGCGCTCTACCTCTCCGGCTTGGTCGTCGGTGTACAGGTCGAGATGCATGCGGGGCGGCAGATGCCCCGTCGAGTGGTGGAGGTCGAGCGAAAGGTTGGGTCCGACCCCGTTCCTCGGGCGCAGTAGCAGGAAGTCATCGCTCTGCTCGTCGCGAGGCACGTAGTCGAGCGCGGCGGCCCAGAACTCGGCTTGTCGCCGCAGGTCCTGAACACGCAGCACGATCGAACCTATGCGAACCATTCCGAGGCCACTCTACCGCGTCGGCTCGACGGACCCCGAGACGCGCGTGACCTCGTCCGACAGACAGGAACGTATCGTGAGCGGTGCCGCCGGAGGGATGCGGGTCATACACCGGTGGGGTAACCACCCAGCCGGTGGGTAGAATGGCGTAGACGTCGGCTCGTGCCGTTTCGCGCGCATCCTCATTCAGGACGACTGGGGTGGCGTCGTGCGCGATCTTGGTCAGGGTCGTTGTGCGTCGCTCAAGGCTTATGCCCATGGGTCGAGATTTAGGTGCTCGCGATCACCATCACGGCAAAGATGATGGCGATGAGCACGGCGGCGGTCGGCCAGTCCACCAATTCCCTTTCTCACGAGGCTGACTTGAGGGTCAGTGTCCGGCCGAACCTAAGGTACCGCACAGGGCCGAACGTCAGCCGGTCAGGAATTGGTGGCAATCCTGCGCCTCCGGCGATGCGGCGGTAGCCTCACCCCAAGCACCCGAAGCTGGCCTTGCCCCGCTTTGACGGACATCTGACAGCGCCCGAGCAGGCCGGGAAAGGATGTCCATCATGGTGGTTATGGAACCCGCCAAGCGACCGAGACGGTCGTTCACCGATGAGTACAAGGCTGGGGTCGTCGAGCTCTGCCTGAGTGGCGAGCGTTCGATCGCCGCGGTCGCCCGCGATCTCGATCTATCCGAGACGGCGGTCCGGCGCTGGGTCGCCCAGGCGGAGGTCGACGCCGGCCGCCGCGAGGGCCTCACAAGCGCCGAGCGCGAGGAACTCGCCCGCCTCCGCC
>JBKQRF010000088.1:0-3618 GCA_052144055.1 Candidatus Limnocylindrales bacterium | reverse complement strand
AGCGCCATGGGGAGCGGAGGTACCCCGGCCTCGTCTTCGGGGCCATCCTGCTGTTCGCAGGCGTGGTGGCCCTGCTCGGACAAGTCGTGCCGGCATTCGACACGGACGTCATCTGGGCGTTCGCGCTGATCGCGCTCGGCGCCCTCGTCTTGACGCGGGTCGTGGGCCGCGGATCTCGCTGATGGCAGACATCCAGGCGCCCACCCATGCGCCTCGCTTTCCCTTCACTCCGCCACCACAAAGGAGCACCCCAATGACCGCAACCCACAGCCTCCCGGGTCGCATGGCGACCCTTCAACCTTCGGGCACCGAGCCGGTCGTCCATATCCGTGGCCTCGTCAAGCGCTATGGATCGACCGAGGCAGTCCGCGGCATCGACTTGGACGTCTACCGCGGCGAGATCTTCGCCTTCCTGGGACCCAACGGCGCGGGCAAGACCACCACCGTCGAGATCCTCGAGGGCTTCCGTTCCCGCAGCGCCGGCGAGGTTTCGGTGCTGGGCGTCGACCCGGCGCACGGCACGGGCGCCTGGCGCAACCGCCTGGGCGTGGTCCTGCAGGAGTCGCAGCCCGAACGCGGCCTGACCGTGCGGGAGTGCCTCGCCCTCTACGCCGGCTACTACCGGGCGCCCCGCGACGTCGATGAGACGCTGGAATTGGTCGGGCTGGCAGAGCGGCCAGGCATCCTGGCCGCCAACCTCTCGGGCGGGCAGCGCCGGCGGCTCGACGTGGCTCTGGCCCTCATCGGCGACCCCGAGCTCATCTTCCTCGACGAGCCGACGACCGGCTTCGACCCTGCCGCTCGGCGCGCCACCTGGGACGTGATCGCGGGGTTGCGCTCGCTCGGCAAGACGATCTTCCTCACCACCCACTTCATGGACGAGGCCGAGCGCCTGGCCGATCGGATCGCCGTCATCGCCGCCGGGCAGATCGTTGCCCAGGGGACGCCTGAGACCTTGGGCGGCCGAGATCGGATGCGCGCCGAGATCAGCTTTGCGCTTCCGCGCGAGCTCGGCGTGGCGGACCTGCCCGTCGGCCTGCGGGCCCTGGCCGAGCCGACCGTAGGGGAGCGCACGATCCTGCACAGCGAGGCGCCCCTCGTCCACCTCCAGATGCTCGCCGACTGGGCGCTGGGTTGGGCGTTCGACCTGCCTGACATCGAGGTCCGGCGCCCCACCCTCGAAGACGTCTACCTCTCGTTGACCGAGACGAGCGCGGAGGAGGCCGCATGACCACCGAGTGGTTCCGCTGACCTTCGAAGACTAGATGTCCCACCACCGACAACTAACACGCGCATGGCAGTGCGCTGCACCAACACCGAAAGGAACCGATCGATGATCCTCCTCATTCGCTGGCTCTACCGCCGATTCACCGCCCGACGCGCGGCGCGGCCGACCACCCAGAACTAACGCGCGCAGTGCGGTGCGCTGCACCAACACCGAAGGGAACACTCCGATGATCCTCCTCATTCGCTGGCTCTACGGGCAACTCACGGCCGGCCGCGCGGCGCAGCCGCAGGCGTCCCCCATGGTCGAGCGGCCGCACCTAGCCTCGACCCCTGCTCGAGCGCAGGGTGGTCCCCTCGCCCTGGTACTCCACCAGGCTCGTTACGAGCTGCTGAGCTTCCTGCGCAACAGCCAGGCCCGCTTCTTCACCCTGCTGCTGCCACTCCTCTTCCTCGTCATCTTCGTCACCATGTTCGGCAATAACACCGTCGGTGCGCAGCACGTGCGCGAAGCCACCTACTTCGTGCCCGGCATCGCCGCCATGGGCGTGATCTCGGCCTCCTTCACCAATCTCGTCCTGTCGCTCATCGCGGAGCGCGAGTCGGGCGTGCTCAAGCGTCGCCGCGCCACCCCGGTACCCGCCTGGGTGCTCATCGCCGGGCGAACCCTCACCGCGATGGCCGTCTCGCTCGCCGTGATGGCCCTGCTGCTCCTCGTCGGCAGAGTCGCCTATGGCGTGGACCTGCCCACGGCCAGCCTTCCGGCGGTCGCCATCACCGGGCTCGCCGGGGCAGCCACGTTCAGCATCCTCGGCTACGCACTTGCCAGCGTCATCGGCTCGGCGGATGCCGCGCAGCCCATGGTGCAGGCGATCACGCTGCCGCTCTACTTCATCAGCGGGGTGTTCGTCCCGAACGCGAGCATGCCGAGCTGGCTGCAGAGCATCGGACAGGCCTTCCCGGTCGAGCACCTGGCGGACGGCCTGCACACCGCCCTCAACCCGCTCGTGCAGGGCACGACCATCCCCTGGGGCGACCTCGGCGTGCTGGCCATCTGGGCCGCCTTCGGCCTCCTGGTCGCGGTCCGTCGCTTCTCCTGGGTCCCCGTCGGCAAAGCTTGAGGGGTAGCACCAAGGCGAACATTCGCCTGACTCGGCCCGTGATGGGCATGCCTCAAGGCAACTCGTTCGGTCTCCTGACCCGCTAGTTCCGCCGGCGCGCAGTCTCCTGCCGCGCCGGCGATCCCTTCCCCATCAAACGCCCCCACTAGCTAGTCGAGCGTGGTGAGGGGTGGAGACTCGTCGCTGCTTGCCGCCCGCCGCAGAGGCACACGCACTTGAGCCACCGACCACACGGCCGTCACAGGGTCGCTCCGCAACGACTACGTGCCAAGGAGCGCGATCGTGGGGACGCTTGGTGGCGGCCGCGAGATCTTCCTGGGCTGTCGAGTCGATGAGCTGGACCGCCAGGGATGGCTTGTCCCTCCTCGCCCAGAGTCAGATGCGACCTGAGGTGAGCGCAGAGGTGCACTGCACGGCTGGATATCGCCGTGTCCGGCGCGCTGATGATCGCCACGGTGGGCTCGTCCGATCAGACGAGCGTCCGACACGCAGTCACGGCGCGGGTACCATCCAGCTGCGGCGCGCTCCGGTCACGAGCGCACGCCGATCCGCGCTGGCTGTCGCCACAGCGCAGGAGGGCCCGCGGGTGACCATCCAGGTGCGGCGCGCCTACGATCCGCCGTCCGCGGACGACGGGTTCCGAGTCCTGGTGGATCGCCTGTGGCCCCGCGGCCGGACGCGCGAGTCCCTCCACCTCGACCAGTGGGCCCCCAACCTCGGCCCGAGCCACGCGCTGCGTCGCTGGTTCGGCCATGACCCGACGCGCTGGCCGGACTTCCAGGGAAGAGCAGGTGTGCTTCGCGGAGACCGACCGCCTGGCGGGCACGCCCTGGGCGACCTAGCTCCTGCGCCACCAGCACGAGCAGATCCGTCGGCATCTCGAGCAGCTCCGGGCGGACGGGCTCGACCGGGTCGAGCCACACCAGCGCGCGGTCTTGGAGCTGCGAGCACACCTCTACGTGCTGCGCGCCCTGCTGACCTCGCACCTCGAGCAAGAAGAGCACGTGCTCCTGACGCTGCTTGTCGCCGAGCCTGCAGTCGCCGGCGCTAAGGCAGGCTGAGTCGCACCCGCCAGCGTCCCATCGCGCCGGTGTGCCGGTGCGGTTGGGGAGGCCACGGCCACGACCGTCTCGGTCACTCGTCCGCTCGAGCCGTGCCAATCGACCAAACGTTCAGGATTGACACCGGTGCAGCGGGGGGTTGTAGGGTAGTCGGCAGTCGATCTGCCCTCCCGGCGTCCCGGAGGTGAGATGCGCACGACGAACGTGGTCAG
>JBKQRF010000087.1:0-3978 GCA_052144055.1 Candidatus Limnocylindrales bacterium | reverse complement strand
CTACTTCAGCCCCGAGTCGATGGCGCTGATCGACGCGCTCCCTCACGAGGAGGTGCCGGCGTTGCTGATGGCGAGTTGAGTGAGCGCGAGGATGACGCGCTGTGACACCACGAACTGGGACTTGACCGAGATCCGCGGATCGAGGCGAGCTTCTCCACACTCCGCCTACACCGCGTCAGATGGTGGACAAGTTCGAAGGTTGGGCCGCGAGTTGGTGGACAAACCCCTTGTGCAAACAAGAAGCGAACATATATTCTAAAGCTTGCCCGAAGGGGCTGAGATCCACTGTCGAACCGGTCTGGGGAGCAATCCCCGGAAAGGTCCCGCGAGACCGGGCCGACGACTGCAGACGCCGGCGACGGGCCCAGCGGCGGATGGACGATCGCGAGAAATCGCGGTGGTCGGTGCGCTTGTCGGTGGAAAGCCGGTTCCTTCGGGCTTTGCCGTGTCCGCACCGTCCCTGGCCACGTTCGGGGACGCGCTCTGGAAGGCAGTCTCAAACCCCATGACAGACGATCGCGCGGCGGAGGCGAGCGGCTGTCACACCTGCTGAGGCGCGGCAAGACAGTACAGCTGCCGCGCCCCAGAGATCCCCGTCAGCTCCTGGATCCCGGCATCGACGAAGGTCAGTCCCGAGTCGGCGACCAGCTCGCGCGTCGTTGCCGACACGTAGACCTGGTTCGGGGCGGCGAGCGCCATCACCCGCGCCGCGAGGTGGACAGCGAGCCCGCGGACGTCGCCGGCGGCGATCTCGACCTCGCCTGTGACACCAGCGCCACGGCAAAGGCGCCGGCGCCTACCTCGATAGGGACTCGCGCGGTCAGTAGTATGGGCAGCCCGGCCAGGTCGCGGTCTGGCGGAGCGCCCATGTTTCATGAAAGTCTCCACTATGGTCAGAATCGGGGGACTACCTGCAGCGGGACCTCGGCACGCCGCCCTACATCCGGTACCAGTTCCTAGAGGCCGAGACACCGGAAGGGAGACGTGTGCTGGGCGTGGCGGTCTGCGAGGAATGCGGCAAGCAGGTCGACATTTCACTCTGGGAGCGGTGGCACTGCCTGGACTGCCTCAGTCGGGCGCTGACCCGTTGCTGCCCTGCCACGTGCCGGTCGGGAACGCCGCCACGCTCGGTTCGGCCATCGGATGCCCTCCCCACAGATGTGATGTGCGGGTCGGTCTCGCCAGTGGCGCGGCGCGGTCCCGGCGGCACGTGTGGGGGCCGCGTGTCATGGCCTCCCGTGTGTGACTGATTATTCCACCAGGGTCGATGGCCAGCGCCACGGCCCACCGATCTCCCTGGCGACGACGTCAGGGTCGACCGTTCGTCGCACCCGTCCAGGCGCGGAGCGGGGCCAGTAGGAGGCTGCCTGGCGGCGGGCAGCGCGATGAGATTGGGGTAGCGCAGGTCGTACGAACCGTTCAGCACGAAGAGCGTGGTGCGGGTCGCGCCGGTCGCGCCGAAGAGCGGCTGGGTCGGGTAGTCGAGCCAGCCCGGGTCGGTCACGATCGCTTGTACCGCGCCACTCCGCGTCACCCGCACGGCCTCCCACGGGCTCGAGCTTGGGGTTACCCGGCGGCGCGTCTGGGTGGTTCGTGACGATCCACAGGTCACCGCGAGCGTCGAACGTGATCCCGTCGGCCGTCACGAGAAGCCGGTCCTTCGCGACGAGGACCGGGCTTCCGGCCCTGCCGCCAGGGAGGATCGGGATGCGCACGACGGTCCCCAGATCGGCGTTCACCGCATACAGATCGCTACCCCAGAAGGCGACCCCGTTCACCCCCAACCCCTTGGTGGGGGCGAGCAGCGGGTCCTTCACCCAGGGCGTCGCCGGCGAGGCTGCGGCAGCATCCCCTGGGCGGAAACGCCAGATCGCCCCGAGGGCGCTGTCGGAGACGTACAGGTAGCGCGCGCGGAACGCGAGCCCGTTCGGGAAGCTGGCGCCGGGCAAGGTGAGGACGCGGGTCGGGATCCCCGCCGGATCGACGCGGAACACCCCCGACGGCTCCCCGAGGCCGCCGAACCTGACGTCGCCGACAAACAGGTGACCGTCACCGTCGAAGGCGAGGCCCGTGAGGAGGCCCCCCGTCGGGAGCGTCGTCCCGTAGGGCGTGGGGCTTCCGCTGGGATCGATCTTCCGTACCTGGCCGGTGCTCGGTCCTTCGGTGGCCCATTCGGTCACCGACGCGTACAGCGCGCCGTCGCGGCCAGCGGCGAGGCTCTCGGCGAATGACCCGGCGGAGAACGTCGCCACGATGACGGGCGTCTGGCCCTGGATACCCGTCGCGGCGTTCTCGGCTGCCCGGGCGGACGAGTCAGCCGTCGCGAAGAGCGAGGCGGCCACCACAGGCACGAAGGGCCCACGTTTCCTCGGGTCACCCCCATGGGACGCTACAAACG
Organism: Candidatus Limnocylindrales bacterium; assembly: GCA_052144055.1. GTDB lineage: Bacteria > Chloroflexota > Limnocylindria > Limnocylindrales > CSP1-4 > JAJYNJ01. The sequence continues at coordinate 1,580 of JBKQRF010000087.1, read as the reverse complement.
CCCGCGGGTCGGTCTCGCCAGTGGCTCGGCGCGGTCCCGGCGGCTGGTGTGTGGGCCGCGTGTCATGGCTCCCCGTGTCTGCGGAGATTGTCCCACGGGCGTCGATGGCCCCGTCGCCCTCGTGTCGTTGCCGCGTCGCCCTCGGCTCGTGGCCGGCTCGCCTGCGGCCGACGAGCACGCAGCGCCTCCGCCAGCTCCCGCAGCGCCTCGGCTCGGTCAGCCCCCGCGCGCGTCCACGGCGGGCCGGATTGCGAACCGGCGCAGGTGTCCCGCGCAGAAGGCTGACGCCGTCCAGAGCCGCTCCTCGGGACGCCATTGCGGGCGGGTTGCTTCCCAGCCCGGCAGGCGCTCGAGTGCTTGGTGCACCGCCCTCCCACGCCGCCCCGGTGTCGGTCACAGCGCGGCAGCACAGAACAGCAGTTTGTTACCCACCGGCGACCGACGTTCGTTCCGGCCCGCTGTGGGTCGGTGGGTATAGTGGTGGGCACAAGAGCCCAGCGAGCGTAGGGAGGGGCCATGACCACCCTCGAGAACCGGCCGAACACCGCACTCCTCGTCATCGACGTGCAGCGGGGCGTCGTCGCGGGAGCGTACGAGCGCGACACGGTCGTCGCGAACGTCGGCCGCCTTGTCGAGAAGGCGCGGCGGGAACGGGTCCCCGTTGTCTGGGTCCAGCACTCCGATGAGCAGCTGGCGAGGGAGAGCGACGAGTGGAGGATCGTCCCCGAACTCTCTCCGGGTGACGCCGAGCCGCTCGTCGAGAAGCACTACGGTGACGCCTTCGAGGACACCACGCTCGAGAGCGTGCTCTCGGGCCTCGGGGTCGGGCGGCTCGTCGTCGGCGCACAGACCGATGCGTGCATCCGCTCGACGCTCCACGGCGCGTTCGCCAGGGGGTACGATGCGACCCTTGTCCGCGACGCCCACACGACGGAGGACGAGACGGCACGGGGGGCACCGCCGCCCAAGCTGGTCATCGCGCACACGAACCTGTACTGGACCTACCAGACGGCGCCGGGGCGGACGGCCGGGACGGTCAAGACCATGGATGTCGACGTCGGCGGCACGTCCTGACGCCTGTGCAGCTTTCGCCGCGAAGGTGATGCGGCGGAATGGCCTCGGCCATCCAGCGTAGATTCGGCCCATGCCAGTGGTCATTGGACCCGCCAACTGACGCTTCGCCGGCATGCGCTCGTTCTTCCTGCGGACGCCCAGGCTCGGGTTCAGCACGTGGTCGGCAGACGACCTGCCTCTGGCGGTCGGGCTGTGGGGGGATCCCCAGGTCACGCGTCTGATCGGCGGTCCGTTCCCGCAACGCTGGATCGAGGAGCGACTCGCGTTAGAGATCGCGACGCAGTCGGGGCTCGGCTTCCAGTACTGGCCCCTGTTTCGTCTGGCGGACGACACGCATGTGGGGTGCTGCGGGCTTCGGCCGGTCCCTGGTTCCGACGACGTCCTCGAGCTTGGCTTCCACCTCCGGCACGACGCCTGGGGCCAGGGCTACGCGAGCGAGGCTGCGCGGGCGGCGATCGAGTACGCGTTCACGACGATCGGGGTGACCGGGCTCATCGCCGGACACC
>JBKQRF010000086.1:0-12109 GCA_052144055.1 Candidatus Limnocylindrales bacterium | reverse complement strand
ATGGAGCTGATCCGGGCCATCCGAGAGGGCCAGGTCGGGGACGTCATCGCGGTCTGGTCGGCCGACAGCGGTTCGAAGACGGACATCCCGCGCTGGGTCGAGAAGGCCGGGCACCGGCTCGTGGGGGTGTTCGCGAGGGTCGGGTACGACGAGATCGTCGTCGAGAAGCTCCGCTAGCCGGGACGGGTCAAATGCCGCGAGGGGACCGAGTGCAGCGCATTCTCATCCTCGGCGGTGGCGTCGGGGGGACGCTCACCGCGAATCTGCTGGCGCGGAAGCTCCGCGCGGGCATTGATCGGGGAGACGTCGTCGTCACGGTCGTCGACGCCACCGGGGAGCATGTGTACCAACCCGGCTTCATGTACATCGCGATGGGCGGTGAGAAGGAGCAAGGCCTGCGGCGCGCCGAGCGCGGGCTCCTGGGCCGCCGCGTCGAACTGGTGGTGGGGGAAATCGTCAGGATCGACGATTCAGCCCATGCCGTGGAGCTCGCGGACGGGACGCGTCTGATCTACGACTACGTCGTGATCGCGACGGGGTCGCGGATCACCCCCGAGACTATCCCCCACTTCACCGAGGAGGCGCACCACTTTTACACGCCGGAGGCGGCGCGCCGGTTACGCCGTGCGCTCGACGCGTTCACCGGGGGTCGGCTGGTCATCGGGATCGCCGGCATGCCGTACAAGTGCCCGCCGGCGCCGCTCGAAGTGGCCTTCTTGATCGACTCGGAGCTGCGTCAGCGGCACCTGCGCGATAAGACCGAGATGCACTTCTGCTCGCCCATCGGCCGCGCCTTCACCATCGAGACCGTGAGCGAGATGGCCACGCCCGTGTTCGAGGAGAAGGGGATCGAAATCCACACGTTTTTCAACGTGGAAGAGATCGATCCCGTCCAGAAGGTCGTCCGGAGCCTCGAGGGAGAGGAGCTGCCGTACGACCTGCTGATCCTGGTGCCTCCGCACAAGGGTGCGCAAGTGTTGATCGACAGCGGGCTGGCCACCGGGTCGGGCTGGCTCCCGACCGACCGCGAGACGCTGCAGGTGAAGACCGCACCGGATGCCCCCGATGGAACCCAAGCTCCGCGGCGGCCGCATATGTACGCCCTGGGCGACGCGACCGACCTCCCTCTCTCCAAGGCGGGCTCCACGGCCCACTTCGAGGCGCCCGTGGTTGCCGAGCGGATCGCGGCTCAGGTCCGGGGCGTCGAGCCCGAGGCGAAAGCGGGACACTACACCGGCAAGGTCATGTGCTTCTTCGAAATCGGCGGCGGCAAGGCCACGCTGCTCCAGTTCGACTACAACCACCCGCCCCATCCGCCGAAGCCGAATCGCGTCTGGCATCTCGGCAAGATCGCGTTCAACAAAACCTACTGGCACACGGTGCCCAAGGGCCGCGTGTAACTCAGCCGGCGGCCGGCCGGAGGAACGACGCACCACGAGGTGCCGGCGGTGGCGACCTCCGACCGCAACGGCACCCTAGTCGATTGGGAAGTTGGGGCCGCTGGCGGCCGAGCGTGGCGCGACCCGGCACTAGTCAGCCAAACCTACCCAGCCGGGTGGCGGCCGGTTCGTTTGGGACGCCGGGCGGTGGGCCATTTGGCAGATTGGCGCGCGCAGAGCCGTCGCGACAATTGGCCCGTACGTCCCACACGGCCAGAAGCATCCCCATGTCCTCAGGTTCTCCAACCTACGCATCCGGCGAACACCCCGTCCATCTGCGGCTGGTCCAGCCATGGGCCGGTGACCTTGTCGCGGCCCGGCAGCGCCTAGAGGACGGTGCGGCGGACTGGCTCGGCAATCCGCTCGACGGTCCCGCGGAGTCCCCGACACGGCGGTTCGAGAGCGATCTGGCTCTCCCCATGCGCGAGCAGGCGCGCCACATGGTGCTGCGCAAGGCCGCTGTGGTCGAGCTGGGGTCGCCCCGGGAAGCGCCGAAGGGGTTCGCCCTCGAGGTAACCTGGAGGTCGGCGAACCTCGCGCCGGTCTTCCCCGTCTTCGTCGGCACGCTGTTCGTGTCCGAGAACGAGCTCGCACTCGACGGGTACTACGCGCCGCCGGGTGGTGAGCTGGGCGTAATCCTGGATCGCGCCCTGCTCAACATCGCGGCCCGCGGCACCGCGCGGTGGTTCCTCTCGCGGGTTGCAGCCGCCATCGACACGCGGCCCGCGGGCGCCGGCTCACTACCATCCCAGCCCGACTGACGCGGGTCCGCCGACGACGGCCGGAACCGGTCGCGGCGCTTACGCAGTCAGCGAGAACGGGCTTTCCGCGTCGATGCCCAGCTCCGACATCGCGGCGGCCACCTGCGCGCGGCTGGCGCCCTCGCTCTCGGCCAGCGCAGCCAGCGTGGCGACCACGATGTGCTCGCAATCGATCTCGAAGAAGCGCCGGAGGGTCTCCCGGGTGTCGCTGCGCCCGAATCCATCCGTCCCCAGTGAAACCCATCTGCCCGGGATCCAGCGGGAGACCTGGTCCGGAACAGCAGTGAGGTAGTCCGAGGCCGCCACGATCGGCCCGGCCGCTCCCGCCTCGGAGAGAGCGGACGTGACGTACGGCACCCGCCGGGGTTCGCCCGGATGGAGCCGGTTCCAGCGCTCGACCGCCAGCGCGTCGGCACGGAGCTGCTGGTAGGAGGGCGCGCTCCACACGTCCGCCGCCACCCCGTACCGCTCTGCGAGCAGGTCCTGCGCCCGCAGGACCTGCTGCATGATGGCGCCGCTGCCAAACAGGGTCGCAGTGGCGCGCGGCGTGCGGTCCGCGGAGGGAGCCGGGCGGAAACGGTACAACCCTCGCACGATCCCGTCCGCGGCGCCTTCGGGCATCGCCGGCATCAGGTAGTTCTCGTTGTAAAGGGTGATGTAATACGAAACGTCCTCGCCACGCAGCATGCGGTCGATGCCATTGCGGACGATCTCGGCCGTCTCGTACGCGAATGCCGGGTCGTACGCCCGGATCGCGGGATACGCGGAGGCGAGCAGCAGGCTGTGCCCGTCATCGTGCTGGAGCCCCTCTCCATGCAGCGTGGTCCGCCCCGCCGTGGCCCCCATCAAGAAGCCGCGCCCGCGCACGTCGCCCAGCGCCCAGAACTGGTCGCCCGTTCGCTGGAACCCGAACATGGAGTAGAAGATATAAAAGGGCAGCATCGGTTCGCCGTGCGTGGCATAGCTCGTCGCGGCGGCCTGCAGCGAGGCCGTCGAGCCCGCTTCCGTGATCCCCTCCTCGAGGACCTGCCCGTCGGTCGCCTCGCGGTATGACAGCACCAGGTTCGAGTCGACGGGGTCGTAGCGCTGGCCCTGCGCCGCGTAGATCCCCACTTCCTTGAACAGCGGGTCCATGCCAAAGGTGCGTGCCTCGTCCGGGACGATGGGCACAACGCGCTGGCCGACGGACCGGTCGCGGATCAGATTGCGCAGCAGCTTCGCGAACGCCATGGTGGTCGAAACGACCTGCCCCCCCGAACCCGAGCGGAACTCCGCAAACGCCGCATCCCCGGGCGCGTCGAGCGCCTTCGGAACTACCACGCGTCGCGGGAGTGGGCCCCCGAGCGCGCGCCGCCGCTCGACCAAGTACTGGATCTCGGGGGCGTTCAGGCCCGGGTGGTAATACGGCGCCTCCTTGAGCTTGTCGTCGGGGATCGGCAGCTCGAGGCGGTCCCGGAAGATCCGCAGCTCGGCCTCGGACAGCTTCTTGGCCTGGTGGGTGATGTTGCGCGCCTCCACGCCGGGCCCCAGCGTCCAGCCCTTCACCGTCTTGGCTAGGATCACCGTGGGGGCGCCGTGGTGGGCGAGCGCCGCGGCATACGCCGAGTACATCTTGCGGTAGTCGTGCCCGCCACGCCGCAGGCGCTGCAGATCGTCGTCGGACAGGTCGGCGACCAACGCCTGCAGGCGCGGATCGCCGCCGAAGAAGTGCTCCCGGATGTAGGCGCCGGATTCGACCGAGAACTTCTGAAACTCGCCGTCTAGCGTCTCGTTCATGCGGTGCACCAGCGCGCCGTCGACGTCACGTGCGAGCAGCTCGTCCCACTCGCGACCCCAGATCACCTTGATCACATTCCAGCCGGCGCCGCGGAAGAGGCCCTCGAGCTCCTGGATGATCTTGCCGTTGCCGCGCACCGGACCGTCGAGCCGCTGCAGGTTGCAGTTCACGACGAAGGTCAGGTTGTCAAGTCCGTCACGGCCTGCCAAACCGAGCGCCGTGATCGACTCCGGCTCGTCCATCTCGCCGTCGCCGAGGAAGGCCCAGACGTGGTTAGGGCTCGTGTCCTTGATGCCGCGCGCCTGCAGGTATCGGTTGAAGCGCGCCTGATACACGGCCGCCAGCGGTCCAAGGCCCATCGAGACGGTCGGGAACTCCCAGAAGTCCGGCATCAGGCGCGGGTGCGGATACGAGCTCAAGCCCTGCCCCGGAACGACTTCGCGTCGGAAGTGGTCGAGCTGGTCGACAGACAGGCGGCCCTCGAGGAACGCCCTCGCGTAGATGCCCGGCGCCGCGTGCCCCTGCACGAAGACCTGGTCGCCCATGCCTGCGGCATCTTTGCCGCGGAAGAAGTGATTGAAACCCACTTCGTACAGGGTCGCGGCCGACGCATACGTGGCCAGATGTCCACCGATGCCGGTAGTGAGGTTGTTCGCGCGGAGGACCATGGCCACGGCGTTCCACCGCACCATCCGCCGGATGCGATGCTCCATGCGCTCGTCGCCGGGGAACGGCGGCTCCTGCTCCGGGGAAATGGTGTTGATGTAGCGGGTCTGGGTAAGTGGGGGTAGTCCGATGTCCAGCTGCCGCGCACGCTTCAGCAGGCGATACAGGATGAACTGAGCGCGGTCAGCGCCCGACGTGCGGACGACCGAGTCGAGCGCGTCAATCCAGTCGAGGGTTTCCTGAGAATCGCTATCGGGAAGCTGGCGCTTGAAGTCGCCGTAGGCGTCGAACATGTCGGCCGAATGGTAGAGCGGCCGCGTGGTTGCTGCCGCGGATGGCGGCGACGCCGTTCAGCCCCCGGCGACCGGATCAGGCACAGACTCGGCGCGCTGGCGACCCGCGCTGGCGGGTGCCGACGACACCAGCGCGGCAACCACGCGCTCGAGCAGCTCCCCGAGCAACTGGAGTTGCGCGTCATCGAGAGGCTCGACGAAGCGCCGGTGGACACCCGCGAGGTGGACCGGCGTGGCCTGCCGCAGCTGCGTTAGGCCAGTGTCCGACAGGACCGCGAACGCACCGCGAGCATCGGACGGACACGCCTTACGTTCAACCAGGCCGTCCGCTTCCAGGCGGTCCACCACGCGCGTGATGCCGCTGCGGCTCAACATCACGCGGTCGGCCAGCTCGTGCATCCGCAGCCGGTGGTCGTCGGCCAAGGCCAGCTGGACCAGCACGTCGTAGTGCGCCAGCGAGATGCCCGTCTGGCCGACGAGATCCGCTTCGAGCCAGCGCAGCAGCAGGGCATGCGCCTGGAGGTATGTGCGCCACACGCGCAGCTCGCCCTCCGACAGGTGGCTGCCCATCGTGTCGCCCTTTGCTCCAGACCACAAGGCCGTGGAGATGTCGCCCGTCCGTGCGTCGCCATCCCCGTTGCCCGAGGCGGCATCAGCGTGTGCGAGCGCGGCTTCGCGCGGACTGCCATGCATGTGCGGTTCCCGTACCTTCCACTACCGGGTGAGATCATACCGCCCGGTCGTGGTAGTTGCACGCGCAACGACTACCGGCTATAGTCGTGCCACCAAAGGTTGCAGACACAACTATCGGCGTGCGCAAGTCGCGCAGCAGGAGCAGGCACATGGCCACATGGAAACTCGATCCCGTTCATTCGTCCGTGCAATTCTCGGCGCGGCACATGATGGTGAGCAACGTCCGCGGGAAGTTCCGGGACTTCTCGGTCGACGTCGACTTCGATCCAGAGCATCCTGAGCAGGGAGGGTCACAGCCGCCGCCCAGGCCGCGAGCATCGACACCGCGATGGACTCGCGCGACCAGCACCTTCGCTCCGCGGACTTCCTGAACGCGGAGCAGTACCCAACGCTGACGTTCGTGAGCACCGGAGTCGAGCGCGTGGCGGACGACCGGTTCCGCCTCATCGGCAATCTGACGATCCTCGGCGAGACCCGGCGCGTAGCGTTCGATGTGGAGTACCTCGGCGTGGTCAAGAACCTCCAGGGCGGCGCCAGCGCCGGGTTTGCGGCACGGACCCGCATCAGCCGCAAGGACTGGGGCTTGACCTGGAACGTCGGCCTCGAAGCGGGCGGTTGGCTTGTAAGCGACGAGGTCCGTATCGAGGTCGACCTCGAGCTGGTCGCCGAAGTGGCGGCGCGACCCGTCGTGGAGGCGTCGCAGGGCGCAGTCTGATCCGCGATAACTACGCTCGCTTCGACGACCCGGCCGGACCCGGCCGGGTCGTTCCGTGTCTGGTCAGGACCCGTTCCGTCCGCCGCTCGCTGCCCCCGGCCGCGCCCGCTAGACTGCGCGACAACGAAACGGTCACGTATGACCCGAGGAGCGCGCGATGGACGAGACGGTACAGTCGGGCGGGGGCGCGCTCGATGCGGTCGGGCCCGGAGACGGGCAGCCTGCCAGAACGGACGGCCCGGTACACGCCGGCCCCCTCGGCGTGGGGATCGACGTTGGAGGGACTGGCGTCAAGGCCGCCGTCGTCGACCTGGCCACGGGCTCGCTCGCCTCGGCCCGCATCCGTGAGAAGACGCCGTCTCCGTCCACGCCTGCGGCCGTCGCCGAAGCCATCGGCCGGATCATCCGCAAGATCGAGGCTTCCGGACAAGACACGCGCGGTCTGCCGGTAGGTGCAGGGCTGCCGGGTGTGGTGAAGAACGGCTGGCTGAAGACGGCCGCCAACATCGACCACGCGTGGCTCGACACGCGTGCGGAGGACGTCCTGGAGCGTGAGCTGTCCCGGCCCGTGCTCATCATCAACGACGCGGACGCCGCTGGGTTGGCGGAGATGCGCTACGGTGCCGGCGTCGGCTACCGTGGCGTCGTGATGATGCTGACCATCGGGACCGGCATCGGAAGCGCGCTTTTCGTGGATGGCCGTCTCGTGCCGAACACCGAGCTGGGACACCTGGAGTTCCATCGGCATGACGCGGAGACCCTGATAAGCGGCGCGGCACGCGAGCGCCGGAAACTGGGCTGGAAGGCGTGGGCGAAGGAGTTCGACGCATACCTCGACAGTGTCTACCGCTACTTCTCGCCGGACCTGATGATTCTCGGCGGCGGCGTAAGCAAGGAGACGCAGCGGTACCTCTCGTACCTGACACCGCGAGGGCCGCTCGAGGTCGCCCGGTTGCTCAACTCGGCTGGCATCGTGGGAGCCGCGCTGGCCGCTGCCGAGGCGCATGGCTACCGGCCCCCCGAGCCCGCGGGCGCGCATTAGACGGCGGCGCGGGCTGAGAAGTCAGGCCACGCAGCCCTGCGGGAAGACGCCGCGAACCGCGGCGACGACGAGGGCGGCGAGGGCGACCAGCGCGAGCGGCCGGCGAGGTCGCGCACGTCGCGGGGACGCCGTTGGCCGCTCGTGACACGCACTGGACTAACGCCCGGACGACCAACGTTCCGACCTCTCCCGCGAGCGGCGGACGGGGCCGCGGACAGGGAAGGCAGTCTCCGGTTCGCGTTGGCGCGGACGGCCCGGCCGGCCACCAGGGAGCACCCCGCCGAGGATCCTTGCTAGGGCCGAACCCCTGGCCATGCATCCGGAACGAGCCCGCGCCCCAACCGGTCGTTTCCGCCGGCCGATGGTACCGTCGGGCGGTGCAGGTACACGTGCTCGACGCCACCTACGAGCTGTTCCGCGCGCACTTTGGGCGGCCGCCTTCAGTCGATGTCAAGGGCCGTCCGGCGGGCGCAACGCTGGGGCTTGTCGAGAGCGTCCTCGGGCTGCTCCGGGATCCACAGGTTACCCACGTGGGCTGCGCCACAGACCACATGATCCGCTCGTGGCGCAACGAGCGCTTCGCGGGATATAAGACCGAGGCAGGCATGCCCGCCGAGCTGCTGGCACAGTTCGGGTTCGCCGAGTCGGCGCTCCGCGCGCTCGGGCTTGTGGTCTGGCCGATGACGGATTACGAGGCGGACGACGCGCTGGCAACGGCCGCGGCCCGCTGGGCCGACGCGCCCGGAGTGGATCGGGTTGTGATCCTGTCGCCTGACAAGGACCTCGCGCAGTGCGTCCGGACAGACGGACGGGTGGTCGCGTTCGACCGGCGCCGCGAACGGACGATCGACGCCGATGCCGTCCGGTCGCGCTTCGGCGTGGAGCCTGAGAGCATCCCGGACTGGCTCGCGCTGGTGGGCGATGCAGCCGACGGGTTCCCAGGGCTTCGCGGCTGGGGCGAGCGCTCGGCCTCCACGATCCTGTCGCGCTTCCACCACCTCGAGGGCATCCCGGCGGACGCCGACGACTGGGGAGTCCCCCTCCGCAATGCCGAGACGCTCGCGGCGACGCTCCGGGCTGGGCGCGCGGAGGCGGAGCTCTACCGCGAGCTCGCCACGCTCCGGCTCGACGTACCCCTGCCTGAGACGCTTGAGGCGCTCGCCTGGCGCGGCGTGCCGCGCGGACCATTCGCGCGGCTCGTCGAGCAGCTGCGCGCGCCCCACTTGAACGCCCGGGTCCCGCGCTGGTCGGACTGATCCGACCGGGCGCACCTCAACCGCGGCGGACGGTCGCCGGGCCGACGGTTTCGCCGGCTGCCTCTGACCCTGCGAGCGGCGGCGCGACCGGCAGAGCAAACAGGTCGCCGCGATAGGAGCGCGGCACGCGGACGGCAAGAGCGAGCGGCTCAGCCACGATCCGGAAAGGCCGGCCCTCAGCCCCTTCCAACGCGCGGCGCCGCACCGGGCTGCCGTCCACCTCCATCGGCGGCGCGACTAGGGCACGCAGGGCCAGCTCGCGACCCCGAAAGCGGGGAACCTCCCCGTCAGGACGGCGACGCAGCGCCAGCGTCCAGCCGAGACGCACCGCCAGCTGCAGATCACCCGCGGGAACGATGGTCACATCGAGCATGCCGTCGTCCACCAGTGCGTCAGGCGTCGCGTACACCACGTTGGCATAGAGCCGGGAGTTGCCCACGATCAGCTGGAGGACGCGACCCTCCCATGCGGGCCGGCCGTCCACGGTCAACTCGACGTCAAACGGCCGGTAGGCGGGAATTGCCCGAAGGGCGCCCAGCGCGATCCCGGCGGGGCCGAGATGTGTCTTAAGGCGAGGATCCGTGTGATGCAGGACGAGCCCGTCCATGCCGACGCCGCCCATGAGCAGGAACCGGATGTAGCGTCCGTCGGGGTGCGCGATACGCCCCATATCCATGCGGCGTACGTCCGAGTCCACGAGCGCGCGCGCCGCATGCTCGGGAGGGCGTGCCACCCCGAGCTCGTGCGCCCAGAGGTTGGCGGTTCCGCCCGGGAGGACGCCGAGCGGCACATCGGTCCCGACCAGCACGTCGGCGACGTCACGCAGGGTCCCGTCCCCGCCGGCGCCGATGACCAGCCCTGCCCCGGCGTCCAGCGCCTCCTCGACCTGCCGGCGCACGCTGAGCTGGCGGCCCCTGTGGGCGACGTCCACGTCCCAGCCGGCATCGCGGAGGATCGGCAAGACGCGGTGCGCGGGGTACGGGCCGCGGAACGACCACGGGTTATCAATGATGCGAACGCGCACGGTCACCGGCCACGCAACGAGATCGGCGGGCACTGCCGCCCTCCGTGGCCGACACGCTACACGCCGCGAGCGAACTCTGCCGGGCGATCCAGCCGGCGGTCCGAACCGGCGACTACCATCTCTGGCTGATGGCACCCCTCACGGCCGGCCGCGCGGTCGTCGCGGCGCTCGAGCGCGCCCGGGTCCGGCATGCGTTCACCGTTCCGGGCGAGAGCTTCCTCGAGCTCCTGGACGCGCTCCGGGACTCGTCGATCCGGCTCGTCGCTACCCGGCACGAGGCCGGCGCCGGCTTCATGGCGGAAGCGTATGCGCAGCTCGAGGGCATCCCGGCCGTGTGCCTGGTGACACGTGCAGTGGGCACGGCCAACCTGTCGATCGCGCTGCACACTGCGCTCGCCGACTCGGCGCCGCTCGTCGCCATCGCCGGACAGGCGCCGCGGGCCTTCCGAGGCCGCGAGGCGTTGCAGGAGGTCGACCTAGTCGCCACGTTCGGGGCCCTGTGCAAGGGTGCCGCCGAGCTCGACGAGCCGGCGACGATCGCACGCGACGTGGAAACCCTCGTCAGGGCCGCGACGATTGGGCGCCCCGGCCCGGTGCTGCTGTCGCTGCCCGAGGACGCACTGATCGAGGAGGTCGAACCGGGCCCTCCCGGCTCACTCATCCCGATCCGGGCTGCTGAACCGGAGGCGAGCCCTGACGACGCCGAGGTGCTCGCCGTGCTGCGACGGCTCGCCGAGGCGCGACGTCCGGTGGTCATCGCCGGCGCCGGCGTGCTGCGGAGCGGCGCGGTCGAAGAACTGGCCGCATTCGCCGACGCGGCCGATGTCCCGGTGATGGCATCCTGGCGGCGACCCGACGTGTTTGCGAACGAGTCACCCCGTTACCTCGGCGCGACTGGCCTAGGCGCTGCGCGCACCGTCCTGCCGCGACTCCTCGTGGCGGACGTGATCCTCGCCATCGGCACCCGGCTCTCGCAGGTCGCGACGTTCGACTACGTCGTCCCCGCGCCCGGCACGGACGTACTGCACGTCGACGTCGCGCCTGGCCTGCGCGGCGATCGACTCGCGCCGGCGCTGTCGATCCGCTCGGACGCGGGGGCATTCCTGCGGCGGGCGCTCGAGATGCTCCCGGGTTCCAGGACCTCGGCCGAGCGTGCCGGGGACCTCACGCGTGACAGGTCCGAGTACCTCGACGCGACCGCTCTTCCGGACACCGGGCCACGGGGCCCGGACGAGCCTGTGCACCCCGCGACGGTCATCGGCGCCCTCCGCCGCCGCCTGGCCCCGGGGACCGTCGTGACGACGGACGCGGGCAACTTCGCCGGCTGGGCGGCGCGCTACTTGCCGCTGCCTCGCGGCAGTCGGTTCCTGGGGCCCACCTCCGGCGCAATGGGCTATGGCCTGCCCGCAGCCGTGGGCGCCGCCATTGCCGGACGCGACCTCGGCCGCCCCGGCGGCCCTGTGGTAGCGCTGGCTGGTGACGGCGGGTTCGCGATGCTCATGGCAGAACTCGAGACGGCGGTGCGCGAGGGACTGCGCATCGCGGTGATCGTGTTCGACAACGGCATGTACGGGACGATCCGCATGCACCAGGAGCGCGCGTACCCGGGTCGCGTGGCGGCAACCGACCTCGGGCGGATCGACTTCGCGGCGTTTGCCGAGGCATGCGGCGCCCGCGGCCTCCGCGCAGCACACGACCGCGAGGTCGATGCCGCGATAGCGGTTGCGCTGGACAGCCCGGGCGTGACGCTCGTCCACGTCCTGGCCGACCCGCGGGAGATCTCGGTCGACATCACGCAGCCAGACTGACCCTGGCGGATGGGCGCGCCGGATCGCCGGCGCGTTGGGTCAGGTCAACCGGGCCCCGCGGCGCGGAACAGCCCCAGGAGCGTCCCATGGTGGCGTGCCGGCGCGGCGATGATCCCGATCGACGCCGCGGGTCGCGACAAGTCGAACCAGGGCTCGCCGTCGGCCGTGGTGACCGTCACGCCGCCCTCCTCAGCGATCAGCCCGGCCGCAGCAACGTCCCAGCTGGAGATCCCCGTCGGGTGGACGCACGCGTCGAGCCGACCGGCGACCACGTAGGAGATCTCGAGGGCCGACGATCCGAGATGCCGAGAGGCGCGGACCGCGCGGCGCAGGTCGCCGAGGTCCGAGCACCAGTCGCGCGGCGCGTATCCCAGCCCGATCACACAGTCGCTTAGGAACGGCTTGTCGGGGTTGCGGATGCGCCGCCCGTTGAGGCGGGCTCCGCCACCGGCGATGGCCGTAAACAGCTCGTCCCGCACTGGGTCGAGCACCGCGCCGACGACCGGGCGGCCGTCGATCACGAGCGCCACGCTCGTGGCGAAGACCGGCAGCGCGTTGGCGTAGTTCACGGTTCCGTCGAGCGGGTCGACGATCCACGCGCGACCGGTTCCCGCCGTCGGCGCGTCTCCGCCGGC
>JBKQRF010000085.1:0-7824 GCA_052144055.1 Candidatus Limnocylindrales bacterium | reverse complement strand
CGGACATCTGGACGAACGGCAAGTCCGGCTTCGAGCTGTCGGGGCCGTGGGTGGGCGCGCAGAACGTCCCGGTCTCCAACCCTGACCTCGAGGGTCACTTTGGCGTCATGGCCTTCCCCGGCATCGTGGGCGGACCGAGCACGCTTGGCCAGGGCAACTTCAACATCATCCCCAAGGGCGCGCACGCGGCTCAGGCCTTCGAGTTCATCTCGTGGCTCGCCGGCTACAACAACGAGTCCTTTGTCGGCTCGATTGACCCACTGGGCGGTTGGGTGCCCGCCGGCCCCTCGGTGACCAAGACCGCGCCGTACGAGGCGTGGCTGAAGGCCAACTCCTGGCTGTCGGGCTTCCTGCCCGAGATGACCAGCAAGTACAGCGCGGCCCCGGTCCTCACCCCGACGCAGGCGCAGCTGTTCACCGCGGAGAACACGGCGACAGCCAACGTGCTGCAGAAGATCATGACGCCTATGCAGGCGCTCAACTACATCGACACACAGGCGAACGCCTCAAGCTAGTAGCGATCGTCCCGCACGTTGGGGGCAGCCGGGTCTTCCGGTCGGCTGCCCCCAATGCGTGCGCGGGCCGCCGGAGGAGCAGACTGCTGAGATGCAGGCATTTGCGCGGGAAACCACGACGCCGCCCGCCAGTGTGCCGAACGCAATCCCCCGGCGCCGCCGGCAGCGTTCTTCGCAGCGGCGGGCGATGCGGCTTGGCCTCCTCTTCATCAGCCCGTGGATCGCCGGCTTCCTCCTCTTCTTCACCTACCCCTTCTTCGCCACCCTCTACTACGGCTTCACGAACTTCAATGGCGTCGGCGCCGCGCACTGGATCGGATTCGCCAACTACGTGAGCCTGTTCCACGACCCGTTGTTCAAGACGTCGCTGTTCAACACCTTCTACTACACGGCGATCGAGCTGCCCCTGTCGACGGTCGCCGCGCTCGGTCTGGCGCTGCTGCTCAACATGAACGTGAAGGGCCGGGCGGTTTACCGGACGATCTTCTACATCCCCTCGATCGTGCCGCTCGTCGCCTCGTGCATGATCTTCGTCTGGCTGTTCAATCCGGCAACGGGGATCGTCAACGATCTCCTTACTGACGCGCACCTGCCGTCCCCGGACTGGTTTTTCTCGGTCGTCTGGTCCAAGCCGTCGTTCATCCTCCTCGGACTGTGGGGACTCGGCCAGCCGATGGTGATCTACCTGGCAGGACTGCAAGGGGTGCCGAAGGAGATGTACGAGGCCGCCGCGCTCGACGGAGCCGGCCCCTGGCAGCGGTTGCGCTCCATCACGCTGCCGATGATCAGCCCCGTCATCTTCTTCAACGTCATCCTGCAACTCGTGCTGTGCATCTCGTACTTCACCCAGGCGCAGGTGATCGAGGCCAACGACGTTGGCGGCCCCGGCACCTCGACGTGGTTCTACGTGCAGTACCTCTACGAGCAGGCCTTCGAGTTCCTCAAGCTCGGCTATTCGTCGGCGATGGCGTTCTTCTTGTTCGTGATCAGCGCCGTCATCATGGTGGTCCTGTTCCGTTCCTCCGCGCGCTGGGTTTACTATGCCGGCGAGCAGCACTAAGTCGGCGCGCGCGGCGGGGCGCAGCGTCGCCAAGCACGCGGTGCTGATCGTCGTCAGCGTGGTGCTCGGTTTCCCGCTCTTTTGGATGGTCCTCACCTCGCTGAAGACCGACCCGCAGGCGCTCGCCATACCGCCGCTCTGGTGGCCGCATCCCTTCGAGTGGCGCAACTACCCGGAAATGCTCTCGGCCGTGCCTTTCTGGCGGTTCGTGGTGAACACGCTCATGTATGCCGGCGTGACCATCGTCGGGGTGTGCCTCTCGAGCAGCCTGGTCGCGTACGGTTTCTCGCGCATCCGCTGGCGGGGGCGCGACGTTCTGTTCCAGCTGATGGTCAGCACACTGCTGATCCCCTTCTTCGCCACGCTCATCCCGCTCTTCACCATGTACAAGCAGTTCCACATGGTGGGCTGGTACCTGCCGCTGATGATCCCGACCTTCCTTGGCAGCTCGGTCTTCAGCACCTTCCTGCTGCGCCAGTTCTTCATGACGATCCCGGAGGAACTCTCCGACGCCGCCCGGGTGGACGGAGCGAACGAGCTGGCGATCTACAGCCGGATCATCATGCCGATGGCGAAGCCCGCGCTCGCGACGGTCATCCTCTTCCAGTTCATCTACTGCTGGAACGACTTCATCGGCCCGCTCATCTACATCAACAGCCAGGTTTGGTACCCGCTCTCGCTCGGCCTGAACTTGGTCCTCGGCACCTACACGACGAACTGGCCCTGGGTGATGGCGGCTGCGACGGCGGCCACAGTGCCGATCATCATCCTGTTCTTCTTGACGCAACGCACTTTCATTCGGGGCATCGCCATCCAGGGCACGGGGCTGAAGGGATGAGGTTGACCTCGACCCGAGCCGACGCAGTCCGGGTGGCGTCCGGTCCGCCCGCTGCTGCGATGAAGAAGAGGATCGTGGCGGCGCTGTGTGCCGTGTTCAACTTCCTCGTGCTCAACCTCGTGCTCGTGGTGGCGTGCCTGCCGGTCGTCACGGTGCCCCTTGCCTGCCAGGCGGCCACGGTGAGCCTCGAGCGGTGGCGAGCGGCGGGGGAGGACCGTGTCGTGCGGGAATTCGTTGCCGCCTTGCGGTCGCGCCCGCCGCTGCGGACGACGCTCAGCGCCGGCATGCCCTTCGCGGTGGCGGCGATCGCCGCCGAAGAGGTGCACTTCTTCTTCCGTGGCGGCACGGCCGGCGACTGGGTGAGCCTCGGTTTCGGCGTCACCGCGCTGCTCGGCGCGCTCGCCAGCATCGGCTACGTCCTCCTGCTGGGGGCGCGCCATCCGCTCCTGGCGCCGACCGACCTCTGGTACCTGTCGGTGCAACTGGCGGTACGGAACCTTCCGCTCACCGGCCCCCTGTTCGTGGGGGAATTCGCGGCGGCGGCGTTGCTGCTGCTGCTCAACCCGGCGCTGGCGCTGATTGGGGTGCCGCTCGGTCTGTTGTGCCTGGTCAGGTCGACCGCTCAGCTCGGGGTGCGCCGCAGCGGTCTTGACGCGCTGTATGAAAGGTGAGATGAGTCCGTCACGCACGTCGCCTCCCGTACGCGCGATCGCGCTCGATGATGAGGTTCTCGAGTTGCGTGTCGAGGTTGGCTCCGACGGTGTCGCCCGTCTCGCCCGCCTCGCCGCCGCGCCGGGCGATCGATCCGGCCGGGCCGAGCCGGGACCGGCAGCCGCCGCCGCGGGTCTCCCCCTGGTCGACGTCGTGACGGCGGGTAGCGGCCGGGCACGCACGGGCCGGCGCTACGTCGAGTCGGCGACTGGCGGCCGGATGCGTTACCTGGGCCACGAGCAGCGTGAGGACGGCCCGTGGCGGGAGCTGCGCGTGCTGCTCGAGGACCCCGAGACGTCGTTACGTGCCGAGTGCTCGTACCGGGTCCTCGCCGGGGGCGGGACGCTGCGGGCGACGACCCGGCTGAGCAATGCCGGTCGCTCGGCGGTGAGCGTCGAGTCGGTGACCACCTTCGTCGCGTCCGGTATCGAAGGTCCGGCGGGGGCGCTCGGCGAGGTCGACCTGTGGTGGGCGGAGAACGACTGGCTCGGCGAGGGCCGCTGGCAGCACCGACCCTTTCGGGACGCCCTGCCGGACCTCAACCGAAGCGTGCACGGGGGCGACTCGCGGGCGATGTTCGGGCTGACGAGCGAGGGCAGCTGGTCCTCCGGCGGCTTCTTGCCGATGGGCGCGGCGGTGAACCGGCGGACCGGCCATGCCTGGCTGTGGCAGATCGAGCACAACGGCGCCTGGCACTGGCAGGTCGGCGAGCACAGCTCGACGTGCGGCGAACACACGGGCCGCCAGGGACGCGCCGACTACGCGCACGGCGGCTACGTCGCCTTGCTCGGCCCGACCGATGCTGAGCACCACTGGCGCCTCGTGCTCGAACCGGGTGAGTCGTTTGAGACGGTCCCGGCGGCGGTCGCCCTGAGCGGAGACGGCCTCGAGGGCGCGGTCGCACGGCTGACGCTTTACCGGCGGGCGGCGCGACGCGCCCACCCTGACCACGAGCGCCTCGCCGTGATCTTCAACGACTACATGAACACCTTGATGGGCGAACCGACCACGGACCGCTTGCTGCCGCTCGTCACCGCCGCGTCGAGCGTCGGGGCTGAGGTGTTCTGCATCGACTCCGGGTGGTACGCGGAGCTCGGTCAGTCGTGGTGGGACACCGTCGGTGTCTGGCGACCGTCGGCCAGCCGTTTCCCGAACGGCATCGTCGAGGTGCTCGACGCCATCCGCGCTCACGGCATGGTTCCCGGGCTGTGGCTCGAGCCCGAGGTGGTCGGCACGCGCAGCGCCGTGGCGAGCTCGCTGCCCAAGGAGGCGTTTTTCGTGCGTAGCGGCGAACGCGTGGTCGAGCAGGACCGCTACCACCTCGACCTCCGCCACCCGGCGGCGCGGCGGCACCTCGACGAGGTGGTGGACTTCCTCGTCACCGACCTCCGGGTCGGTTACCTGAAGTTCGATTACAACGTCGACGTCGGGCCGGGGACCGACGCCGGCGGTGTGAGCGAAGGAGTCGGGCTGCTCGGGCACAACCGAGCGTTGCTCGACTGGCTCGACTCGATCCTCGACCGGCACCCCGGCCTCGTGATCGAGAACTGCGCCTCGGGTGCCATGCGTGCCGACTTCGCCATGCTCTCTCGCCTGCAGCTGCAGTCGACGAGCGACCAGCAGGACTTCTTGCGCTACCCGCCGATCTCAGTCGCCGCGCCGATGGCGATCACGCCCGAGCAGGCGGCCAACTGGGCCTACCCGCAGCCGGAGTGGAGCGACGACGAGATCGCCTTCGCCCTCTGCAATGCCCTTCTCGGCCGCGTCCACCTTTCCGGCCACCTCAACAAGATGAGCGAGTCGCAGCTGGCGCTCGTCGCCGCGGCGCTCGCGATCTACAAACGGATCCGGCCGGCGTTATCGCGCGCCGTGCCGTTCTGGCCGCTCGGCCTGCCGCGCTGGACAGATGCCTGGCTCGCGCTCGGCATGCGAGCCCCGGAGGTGACCTACGTGCTGGCCTGGCGGCGCGAGCATCTCGCCGGCGGTCTGCCGCCCGACGAGCGCGAAAGCCCGGAGCGGATGGTGCTGCCAGTGCCGCACCTGCACAACGCGGACGTGACTGGCGAGCTGCTCTACCCGGCGCTCGATGGCGTGGCGGCGTGCTGGCAGGACGCGCTCGGGGAACTCACCGTCGAGCTGGCACGTGCACCTTCAGCCTGCCTCGTCGAGCTGCGCTCTCGCTGAACACGCGCAGGTCGCCAAGGTAGGGCGGTCGATGACGACTGAGCCTTCAGCTCGCCGGGGATCCCTTCGGCGACCTTGCGACCGCGGTCGATGAGCGCGATCCGATCGGCGAGTTCGTCGGCCTCGTCGAGGTACTTCGTGGTCAACAGGATCGTGCAGCCGTCCGCGACCAGGTCACGGATCGTTTCCCACCTTTGTCCTCGGGTCCGCGGGTCAAGTCCGGTGGTTGGCTCGTCGAGAAAACCGGAGCGCGTTTGATGATGAGGCTGGTTGCGAGGTCGAGGCGGCGGCGCATGCCACCGGAGAACCGCGAGAGGGTTCGGCTGGCGGCTTCGGTCAAATGGAACTTCTCGAGCAGATCGTCTGCGGTGCGGTGGGCCCGCTTCGATGACAGCCCCTGTCGCCGGCCGAATTGCCACAGGTTCTCGCGCCCGGTCAGGTCCTCGTCCACCGATGCGTACTGGCCGGTCACACCGATCAGCTGTCGGACGGCGTGGGGCTGAGTCCGGACGTCGTAGCCGAAGATCCTGGCTTCACCGCCACCAATCGGTAGCAACGTGGCAAGCATCCGCAGCGTTGCGGTCTTCCCGGCGCCGTTGGGGACGAGGATTCCAAAGATCTCGCCCGCGGCAACAGAGAGGTCGATGCCATCAACCGCACGGTTCGTGCCGAAGGTCTTAACCAAACCGTGGGCGTTGACCGCGAGGTTCGCCGCCTCGGCGGAAGCACCACTTCGGGCTCGCTCGGCACCGGGGCGCGGAACGCTTGGTAGCGGCCGACTCTTCACCCGGACGGTCCGGGTGGGCGGCGGCCCTGCGGTGCTTGGCCAGGAGGGCCCGGGTGTCGGTCACGACCCGGCGCGGGTGGACCCGTCGGTACCCGCCGGGGCCTCGTCGGCCAGGACCAGATAGATCTTGCGGCGGGTCTCCGTGAGGATGCCCGCCACCGTGGCGATCTGCTGGTTGGTGCCGGCGTGGGCCACCTGCTGGGTGGCTTTGAGGACCTGGACCATGAGGCCGCGGAGCCCCTGGACGCCGGTGTCGGCGTCCCGGGCGACGTCCTCCCAGGGAGCGGGGCCGTCGGCGGCAGCCTCGGCTTCGGTCCGTCCCTGGTCGGTCAGGCTGAAGACCCGCTTCCCCTCCGCCTTGTCGGCGGTGACCAGTCCCTGGTCTTCCAGGGCTTGCAGGGTGGGGTAGACGGAGCCGGGGCTCGGCTGCCAGACCCCGCCACTTCGATCGGTGAGCTCGGTGATGATCTGGTAGCCGTGCATCGGCTCCTCGGCCAGGAGGGCCAGGATCGCCGCCCTGACGTCGCCCCGGCCGACCTTGGGGCCCCGGCCGAAGCCGGGCCCGAAGCCCATGCCTCGGCCGAAGCCGGGACCGAAGCCCTCGCCTCGTCCCCGTCCCCGTCGGCCGCCCCGGATGCGGGGGGAGCCGGCGAACCGGTCGACCCGCCCCGGGAAGCCCCGGGCAAACTCGGCGCCGTCCGTGGCGTCGTCGTGGGTATGTCCGCGTGAATCGTGTTCGTGCAAGTGCGTCTCCTTGTGGTCTGGTGGCCGGCTCGCACCCTGCGGACCGACTGCCGTCCGTTCCGTGTTCGACAGAGCGGGCTGCCGTGACTGTTCACGTTTCAATCACGATATATCACAATAGTTACGATGTCAACAGCAGCGTAGACAACACGGGTGGTCCGGAGCGGCCGGGTGCCATTATCCGAGTGGGGCCAGACCACTGCCGACCTGCGCTTCGTCGCCCCGTTCATCGACTGGTTGACCTTCAGCGGCCACATCGTCGAGACCGGCTCCGAGAGCCACCGGTTGCGCTCGACGCGGACGCGCGGTGAGCTCCGAAGGGAGCCGGTCGACCGCCGCGTTCACGGCCCCGGGATCGAACTCCGCGGGATCGAAGTCCTCGCCCGCCCACCCCGGGTACTCTTCGTCCTCCTCGTGGGCGGCGTCTGCGACCGCCGCGAGCAGCTCGGCATCGCCCGACGTCCCGCCGGGGTCCTCCGGCGGGCAGGCCCGTCTTCCCGCGGCGCAGGTCGCCACGCCGAACAAGGTGACCGGGACATCGGTCTTCTCGACGAGGAGCTGGTGCTTCCAGGAGTCGCCGACGTCATAGTCATAGACGCCGTCGCGCGTCGCCGCGAAGACCTCCGCGATCGTGACTGTCGACTCGCCGATCTGTTCGAGACCGAGCTCCCCGTCGGCGGCCGGTCCGCAGCGGGCGCCGCCGATTCGGAAGCAGTGGAGGCGGTAGCCCTCCCAACCCATCGCGACCTGGAGCACCCGGTGCAGATCGGCGAGCGTCGCTTGCAAGGACACGACGAACCGCCGACAGATCGGGGGTTGTGGCAGCGGGAGGTCAGGAAAGGCCGACGATCTCTCCTTGGTCATCGATGTCGATCTCGTAGGCCGAAGGCGTCGAGCTGAGCCCGGGCATCGTCGACATATCGCCGCAGATCGGGTAGATGAATCCCGCGCCGACCGACGCCCGGACCTCGCGCACCGGGAGACG
>JBKQRF010000084.1:0-22546 GCA_052144055.1 Candidatus Limnocylindrales bacterium | reverse complement strand
GGGCACGGGCAACTCCGAGCTCATCCTCGACCGGAAGCTCGCCGAGAAGCGCATCTTCCCCGCCATAGACGTCCAGCGCTCCGGTACCCGGCGCGAGGAGTTGCTCCTCGAGGAGGGGACGCTCCGTATGGTCTGGACCATGCGGCGGATGCTGTCTGCGGTCGGCACCAACGAGGGGATCGAGCTGCTGCTTAACCGTCTGGCCAAGACCGATAGTAACGCGCAGTTCCTGGCCACGCTGACCAAGAGCCTCGACCAGTAGCCCCGAGCGCTCACGGGAGCACGGGGCCTCGGCGCAATCGGTTGACGCCCGCGTTACCGGAATGGTATGGTCGCGGCAAGATTTCAGGCCTCGCGCTCCGCGGACCGGAGAGTCCCTCGCGCGGTGGTCACAGAACGCACAGGTTGGGACCCAACCTCATAGGGCGCTCCTTGGCGGTCGCCTTTGCTCCTGCGCACGACCCCGCGACGCGACCGCCTCGCTTGTACAGGAGACTGTATTGCTGAACGCGTCTGTCGCCGCCCGCCGCGTTCGCGAGAGCCTTGCCGGTGTCCGCGATTCCGTCGAGCGGAGGCTCCTCGCGCACGCGCCGCGAACGCCCGTTGCAACGCGGCACCGCACGGCCTTGGCGAGTACCGATCGGCCAACCGGCCTTGCCTTGGCGGCGGGCGCGGCGAGGCTTCGGCGCCGTCTGGTTGTCTTGGCCACGGAGCGTCGGGGCGCGCCACTTCTCGCGATCGTAGTGCTCGCCGTAGCGTCGCTGCTCTCACAGTTTTCCGGCGTCGCCGCCGGCGGAACGGGCGGCACCGACGGCCCGGGCACCGGATACAACCCGCGCATCGTCTCGGTCAACAGCGAGGGGCCGGACGTCGGCCAAGTTGATCCTTCGTTCACCCTCCAGGCGACGAACTCCAGCCTAGGCACGGGTGGGTCAGGACCGACCGCCGGCGCGTACGTCATGGTTGACGGTAGTCTGATCACGCCGATCACCGCCGACTCGAACGTGGCGGACATCAGCGACCAGGTCAAGACGTACACGGTGCGCCCCGGAGACACGCTCAGCGGCATCGCGAATCGGTTTGGCCTGTCGCTCATGAGCATCTGGTGGGCCAACCACCTGAACTCAACTGACACCCTGCACATCGGCCAGAAGCTCCAGATCCCGCCTGTGGACGGTGTCCTCTACACGGTTAAGTTCGGCGATAGCGTTACGTCGATCGCACGCAAGTACCACGCCGACGCCGCCGACATCCGGGAGTACAACGGCCTCACCGGTGACACCGTCGTGATCGGCCAGGAGATCATGGTGCCGGACGGTCACGGCGCGCCGATCCCGACCGCCACGGCGGCTCCGGCGCCCCCCCAGCTCGCGAGTGCCTCAGCCCCCGAATCCGGTGAGACCGGACCCGTAGGCGGAGCGTGCACCAGCTGCTCGTACAGCGGGAGCATGCTGTGGCCGGTTCCCGGCGGCTTCATCAGCCAGTACTACTGGTGGGGTCACCCCGCGCTCGACATCGCGGCGGCCTACGGCACGCCCGTGCTCGCCGCGGCTTCGGGAGTCGTCACCTACGCCGGGTGGCGCGATAACGGTGGCGGGTACCAGGTCTGGATCAGCCACGGCAACAACATCTACACCACGTACAACCACATGTCGGCCGTG
This sequence comes from Candidatus Limnocylindrales bacterium, assembly GCA_052144055.1. Classification (GTDB taxonomy): domain Bacteria; phylum Chloroflexota; class Limnocylindria; order Limnocylindrales; family CSP1-4; genus JAJYNJ01. The sequence goes on along the minus strand of JBKQRF010000084.1, from coordinate 20,885 downwards.
ATGGTCGCGGTGGGCCAGCACGTGGACAGGGGGACGCAGGTTGGGCGCGTCGGTGCGACGGGCAACGCGACCGGCCCCCACTGCCACTTCGAGGTGTGGATCGGCCCCATCTGGGACGGCGGAACGCGCGTCAATCCGCTCAACTATCTCTCCCGCTGACCAACTCGGTCGCGACAGCACCCATTCCCGGCCTTCCGCGCCTGTCGCGCCCGGCTGGGCCCGGCGGTCCTGATAGCATGCGTGCCGATGTTCCTAGATCGCGCCACAGTGTGGCTGCGTGCCGGTGACGGCGGCGACGGAGCGGTCTCGTTCAGGCACGAGGCGCACGTCCCCCGGGGGGGGCCCGACGGGGGCGACGGCGGGCGTGGAGGCTCGATCTACCTTCGCGTCGACGTCGGACAGACAACCCTCGGCGACTACCGCTTTCACCATCACTTCCGGGCAGATTCTGGCGGCAGAGGATCAGGCTCACGCAGCCATGGCCGGGCCGGCGGTGACTTGGACCTCGGCGTGCCGCCGGGCACGGCTGTCTTGGACGCGGACACTGGCGAGCTAGTGGCCGACCTCGTGGGGGCGGGGCAGCGCGTCATGGTTGCGCGCGGCGGACGCGGTGGCCTCGGCAACGTGCATTTCGCGACGCCTACGCACCGCACCCCACGTCACGCGCTGAAGGGCGAGCCGGGCGAGGAGCGGCAGCTGCAATTCGAGCTGCGCCTGATCGCGGACGTCGGCTTGGTTGGGCTTCCCAACGCGGGCAAGTCCACGCTGCTAGCCGCGCTTACGAACGCCACGCCGAAGATCGCCGACTACCCCTTCACGACATTGGAGCCGAACCTCGGCGTGCTCGACTTGTCGGTGCTCGACCCCGACGACCCGAGGCGCCCCACGATCGCAGACGTGCCGGGTCTCATCGAGGGTGCGACCTCAGGCGCTGGCCTCGGGCACGCCTTTCTCCGCCATGTCGAGCGTACCCGCGTACTGGTGCACGTCGTGGACCTCGCTGCGCGTGATCCACAGGGCGACCGGGAGATCGTGCGCGAGGAGCTGCGCCTGCACGACGAACGGCTGTTGGAGAAGCCCGGACTGGTGGTGGCGAATAAGCTCGACCTTCCGGGTGCCAGCGAGCGATACGCCTCGTTCGCGCGTGCGTGTGCCGCCGATGGGGCTGAGGCCGTGGGCGTGTCCGCTCTGGAGGGACGGGGCTTGCGCGAGCTGGAGGCGGCCGTCGCGGCGCTGCTGCCGGGCCCAGACGAGCTGGGCATGCCGCCTGAACCGGCCGGCATCGTGGTTCACCGGTTCGATTCCGCGCGCGAGAGTTTCTCTGTGGAGCGCCAGGGGAAGGGATTCCGGCTGCGCGGGCGGCAGATCGAGCGGCTCGTGGCGCAGACGGATTTCGACAACGAGGAATCCGCCGAGCGCTTCCAGCGCGACCTTGAGCGCATGGGCGTGGCTCGTGAGTTGCGCCGGGCGGGTGTGAGGGCCGGCAACACCGTCACGATCGGCACCCGGGAGCTGGAGTGGGGCGAGGAGGGCTGGGCGTGACGTCGGAGCGGATGCCGCGGACGCACCCGCCTTTTCTCCCGGGCGCAGTATCAGCCGTCGGGGCATGGGGGGTGCTCGGCGGCACCTTCGACCCCCCGCACTACGCGCACCTGGCGATCGCTGAGGAGGCTCGCGATGCGCTGGGGCTCGCTGGGGTTCTATTCGTGCCGACTGCCGTGCCGCCGCACAAGCTCGGTCGTCGAATCGCGCCTGCGCCTGACCGGGTCGCGATGGTCGAGCTCGCCATTGCCGACAACCCGGCCTTCCGCCTGAGCCGCGTGGAGGTGGACCGTCCGGGCCCAAGCTACACGGCCGACACGATCGAGCGCCTCGGGGCGGACCCTCCACAACCCTGGAACCCATCGGCCGGCCTCGTATTCATTCTCTCCGTGGAGGCCCTCCTCGGACTGGAGACTTGGCACGCGCCCGAACGGTTGCTCCGTTCCTGTCGCCTCGCCGTCGTCCCGCGGCGTGGGTTTCCCGTGGCGCCCCGTTCGTGGATGGCTGAGCACTTCGCCGCCTTTGGGGACCGCTTGATCGTGCTCGATGGTCCAGACCTGGGTCACTCGGCGTCGGCGATCCGCGACCGGGTGGCCGCCGGCCGGAGCATCCGGTACCTGGTGCCACCCGCGGTCGAGGACTATATCTTGGCCATCGGGCTCTATCTGGTTGCGCCGTGACGCGAGCTGCGGTTGGGCTGGCTGGGCGCATCATGAGCGATGCGACCGTGGCCCGCCGAGGGCACCCCGCCCGACGTGCCTGGCTCCACCGAGATCATGTCGGTGACCGAAGACCATCGCGCGAGGAGGTCAAAGCGAACGTGACGGACCCTGTTCCCGCCCGCGAGTCCCGGCGTCCCGGGCTTCCGCCCCGTGACATCCCAGTGGTCGTCGATGCGCAGGTTGCGCTCTCGCTGGCGCGCCGGATCGTTGAGCTGGCCGAGGACAAGAAGGCCTCCGACATTGTGTTGCTCGACGTCGGCGCACTCACGTCGCTCGCCGACTATTTCGTCGTGTGCTCGGGTGCCTCTGAACGTCAGCTCGCAGCGATCGCGGACGGCATCGCGGAGGGCGTGAAGGCCGACGGACTCCTGCCGCTGGGACGAGAAGGCACATCGGGTACCCACTGGCTGTTGCTGGACTTCGGTGCCGTGATCGTGCACGTGTTCGCGCCCCCGGAGCGCGACTACTACCAGCTCGAGAAGCTCTGGGCCGACGCGCCTACGCTGCTGCGCGTCCAGTAGCTGGCCATCGGGCTGGGCTCCCGCGGATCCGCCCGTCGGCGGGGGTACTGCCGCGTGCGGTACCACCGAGGCATGCCCGTCCTCGGCGGCTCCGCCTAGTATCGCCCATGCGACGACTGGCGAGCGCCGGTCGCGGATCGGATGGGACCACGCAGCATGCCCTCCATCGCGCTGGACTGTCCCGAGTGCGGGCGCCCCCTCGTCAACACGCGGTACGACGCCACGTTCCGGCTTGCCGACCGCACCGAGCGGCTGTGCTTCGGAATCCCGGCCGGGCTGTGCGCCGACTGCCACCAGCTGTACATGGACCCGGAGCTGATTGAGCTCCTCGACCTCGACGCAGGGCGCTGCGTGTTCGCCATCGAATCTGACACGGTGCTGCAGGCGGCGGCCGGATTGGGCGCCGAGTAGGGGTTAGCTCAGGCCGCGACGCGCTCTGCGAGCCAAAGGCCGAGCGCGAGCGGCCCCGTCAGGGGCGCAGCGCCGCGTCGCGCGTCGCTGGACAGCCCCTTGGAGGCGAGATCGACCTCGAGGAGCGCGTCGAGCGCGGCCTCGAGTGCCGGAATGTCCCAGTGCATAGCCTGCCTAGCTAGGGTCTCGGCGCGGTACGGGTGAAGTCTCAGAAGGCGGACCACATCTCCGGGTGCCGCACCATGCGCCAGCCGATCGCGGATCTCGAGCAGCTGACGGAGTCGCCGGTGCAGCTGTGTCACGACGATCGGGAGCGCCGTGCCCGTCGCTAGGAGGGCGGATGCGATCGCGGACGCCTCGCCGGCCCGGCGCGTACCCACGGCGTCTAGGAACGCCCACGTTGACGCTGGCACGGTCGGCGCCACGAGAAGGTCCACATCCTCCCGGCGGACACGAGCCGCAGGCCGGTAGAGCGCGAGAAGGTTCAGATGCGCCTCGGCGAGCTCCGTCTGCCGCCGACGATCCACGTCGGCCTCGCGCACGTCGCCGCCCACGCGTTCAGCCAGGAGGTTCGCGGCCGCGGGCTCGATGTCGATGCCGAGCTCAGAGGCCCGCCCGGCGATCCACGACCCCAAACGTCCCGGAGGTGGCGCCATTATCCGTCGGACCGTACCTCCGACCCGCTCGATCGCCTCGCGGATCCGGGCCGACGCTGCGGCGGGCTCGCGTGCGCCGCTCGCTGACAGTTCCGTAAAGGCGACCCCGTTGCCGGGGGCGACGCCGTCGAGGAGCGCGACCGCCCGGTCCTGCTCCTCCCGGGATCGAAGAAGTGCTACGGGCTCGGTGACGACCACCAGCACTCCGCCTCCGAAGAGCGCAGCCGTTCCCAGGCGCACGGCGAGCGCGTCGAGCACGGCGGGTTCCGCGGAATCCGGGCGCCAGGTCTCGACCGGTTGTCCATCGGTCTCCAGGGCGCGCGCAAACCGCTCTACGGCGCGATGAAGTCCGAGAGCGTCGTCTCCCCAGAAGTACGCGAACGGCGCGCCCGTTACCGTCGCCTCTCCGTGGGCGCGAGGTCAGGTTTCAGCGCGCGTTCCGGCGGTCGCAGCGACACCAGCCTCGTGGTGCCGGCGGCGCGCCGCCTCCAGCGTCGCGGCGACCCAGCGCAGCCGCCGGACGGCCAACGGACTGACGCCTGCGGTTTCGCACACCTCGCGCTCTAGGCGCTCGGCGCGGGCTCGTGCGCGAGCCAGGCTTTCCCGGTACTCCGGATATCGGGCGGCCCAACTGGCGAAACGTGCGCTCATCGCCTCCAGCCGCTGGCCCGCTCGCTTGTCGGCGTATGCCACGATCCGTTCCTCGCGAGTCGCGACACCGTTCCAGCGTCCGTACCGGTCCGCGTCGAGCAGACGCGTGATGGAGTGGGCCGAGACCGCCCTGGTGAGTTCCGGGTATCCGCGTTGGCTCAGCCACCGCGCTGCGGCCGCGCCGTGCCCAAGCTCCTGCACCGGATCGTCGGCGGGGAGGAGCTTGTCGATGTCGTGGAGGAGCGCGGCCGCCTCGACTAGCTCACGATCGACCGCGACGCCACGAGCTGCGCAGCGCTCCGCGAGGAACGAGGCGATCTCGGCGACGGCTCCGACGTGCGCCAGGAGCCAGTCGGGCGGGTCGAGTTCGAGCAGGATGTCGGCCGCTTCGGCGCGCGAGGGGATCACCGGCTGATTCTATGCAACCTGGCGTTCGTTCGCCGGGCCCTCCTGGGTCGCCTCTGGAGGGTGCGACGGCCGCGACCCCAGCCCTGAGAACGACGGGCATCAGCTCGCGGCCGTCATTTCGACTCAGGTCGGAACCGTCGGTGCTGACGGCGGTTGTTCACTCTCGGTCGGTCCCGGAACACCCGCGCCCCGGCAGGGCGGACCGCGTCAGCCGTGGCTGCCGGTCGGCACGGAGTTCAGGCCGGGATACAGGACGCGACTTGCCACATCGATCGTCCACACATTGGCGGCCGCGGCTAGCAAGCGCGACGACTCCTGAGCGTGACTAGGCGCCCTCGGCGCGCCCAAGGTCTCGGGAGGTCGGGGTTGGATCCTCAGGCGCTGCTCCCCGCGGCCGGTGGCCAGACTATGGCGGCGGGATGCGCTCAGTGAATCGCCGCGCCTGCGCCCGCAGGGTGGTCGCAGACGGGCCCGAATTCGAGACGTCCGCCGAGGCCCGGGGCACTTCGGATCTCGGCGGACGGTGGCGAGACTATACCGGCGCGCGCCCACCCGTGGCTTGTCTGCGCACAGCCGCGCCCTGGCAGCGCGGCACTTGCGCCCGGCGCGGCCCGGCGACTCTGGACCCGAGCATGAGCGCGCTCGCATCGGTCCGCCGGCGAAGCCCAGGTGCCGCCACGTACTCGCGTCCGTCGCCCAGTCGGGCGGGCCGGCGGGAGTTAGATCCTCTGGAGAAGCGGTTGGACGTCGGTCACGAGCCGCGTCATCGACTCCTCGTCGTACGTCGCCGGGAACGCGGCGATGAGATGGCGGTACCCCAGTTCGACATAGGGTGCAAGGCGCTCGGCGACGTCCTCCGGAGTGCCCACCGGCTGATCGGACCAGCGGCGAGAAACGCGGTTGCGATCGAACGCCTCCGCGAAGACGCGCCATGCCTCGGCGCGGTCGTCGCGGATGAAGACCGTACCGACACCGGTCGTGCGCTCGATCTCGTCCGGGTTCCGACCGACGGCGGCGCAATGCTCGAGGAGCACCCGTTCCTTCCCCCGCACCTCTTCGAGGCCTCCACCGACGTTGTTCATGTCGGCGTACTGGGCGACCAGCTTCAGGGTGACCTGCTCGCCGCCGCCCCCCACACAGATCGGCAGATGACGCTGCAGCGGTGGGGGGTCGTTCCGGACGTGCGAGGCGCGGTACCGGGAGCCCTCGGGCGCGGAGGGCTCGGTCCCGTCGAGCATGCCGCGCATGATGGGCAGGGCCTGCCGCAGCCAGCGCAGGCGCTCGGGCGCACCAGACCCGAACTCGAAGCCGAAGTCATGGGCCTCTTCGTCGAACCACGCGGCGCCGATCCCCAGGATGGCGCGCCCGCCGCTGATGTGGTCGAAGGTGGTCGCCATCTTGGCCACCAGGGCCGGCTCGCGGTAGGGGTTGGCGCCCACCATCAGGCCAATCCGCACGCGTTCGGTGCGGGCGGCCCAGGCCGTGATGGTCAGCCAGCCCTCATAGTTGGGCCCGTGGGGGTCGCCCACGATCGGGTAGAGGTGATCCCACCGTTACAGCAAGATGCGCATACTAAAGGTGTCGAAAACCACACACTCCATCAGGCGCATACGCCGGTGATCGATTTGCTGACTCTGCTACTCGATGGCAAGGTAGTGCTAGTGCAGCGCACGAATGCTACTTAATCGAGAGGTGAATCATGTCAAGCAAGTTTCACGAAAGACCGGGACCGGTAGGAATAAACGCCCGCGGCATTCCTGTGTACGACGCGCGAGCCATTCGCTGCTATCGCTTGCTGAGCGGCGTGGCTGCCGAAGATGTCGCGACTGCGTGGAATGTGTCATTAGGTCTGGTGACTTCGTATGAAAGAGATGATGCGCATCCAGATGCACGCGCAGCGGTCGCAATCCTCAACTGCATCGATACCATCCTCAGGCAGCGCGAGAAGCTCATCGAGCGGGGCGAGAAGATGGCTGCCGAACTCGAGGCGGGGACGTATCAAACTCCACGGCGGCCCGTTACAGTCAGGTCTCGCATTGATGCGCAGTGAATGACACCACTCGATTTGATCCGCGTCGGATTCGCAATCACGGAAGTGGCCGCGCCGAGGCCCGACGGATCATGTTCGTGCCGGCTCAGGAGCAAGTGCCCATCGCCGGGGAAACATCCGCTGGGTCGGGATTGGCTGAAGCGCGCACTAGCGGAACGCGCATCTCCATCGTGGGAGCGGCGCGCATGGATGCGACTTCGCGTCGTCGGGCCGAACGCTTCCTACGGGCTGATTCCACCGCCTGGCAGCGGGATCATCGTCATCGACAGAGATGATCCGAGCGTGCTGCTCCCGATGCCGGCGACCTTCGAAGTTCATCGCGCATCCGTTGATCCGCGACGCGGGCACTACTACTTCATGCTCGCAGATGATGTCGCGGAGGCAGACGTTCCTCGCGCATTCGCCGGCGGCGAGATCCGCGTGGGCGGATCTGGCCACGTTGTAGGTCCGTATTGCCATCACAAAGACGGGTCGATCTACGAATCGAATGGCGCTGCCGTTGGAATCGCAGACCGCGAACTGGTAGAAGCCCTGGTCGGGCTTCCGCCGGTTCACACCGGCGTGAATGGCGTCGCAGAGCCAATCGAAGGCACGCGTCACGCATTTCTCGTGGGTCAGGCACGGAAATTTGCGGGCTGGCATTTCGATGCCGAGCGCATCGAGGACGAGCTCAGGACCTTGAACGCGACAGTCTGCCAGCCGCCACTCAGTGAGAAGGCTGCTGAATTCCGGCGCATGGCTGCATGGGCTGCCGACAACGTGAAGCCGGACGCGCCGATGCGCATCAGGCATGGGCGCACACATCACGTGGGTTACTGGACTCCAAGGTCGATCACGTGACCGCGGCAGACATTTTCAACCCCATCCGCGACGTCACCACAGGTGATTTACCGCCTGCCCTGGTCCATAACATTCTTCACCCGACGCTAGACACGTTGTTGTATGCGTTCGGTGGCACAGGCAAAGGCGTGATCGCCGCATGGTGCGCGGCCCAGGACACGAAGAACGGCGGCACGGTCGGAATTCTCGACTACGAATCCAACGCAGACGAATGGTACCGTCGGATCGAACGGTTCAAGGGCGACCTTGATCGCGTCCGTATCGTTCTTCCCAGCTTCGAACCGCACGGTTTTCTGTTGGGTCAGATATGGGGCCAGGCAGAGGAGCTCGCCGCGGCGGTCAAGGAACTTGGGATCACACGTGCAATCGTGGATTCTGTTGTCCCAGCTACAGAGGTTGACGAGACACAAATCGGATCGCCTGCCATCCCGATTAACTTCTTCAGAGCGACACGCACACTCCAAATCCCCGTCCTCAGCATTGGGCACGCTTCAGGCCAAATGGATCGACGGAGTCTCGTGAAACCGTGGGGATCTCATTACTGGCGGAACATCCCACGCATTACGTGGGCTGCATGGCTTGATGAAAAAGCTCAAACACTCGAACTATTCGTCACGAAACGAAACACCTATCGGGGGCAAGGATTCACAATCCCATGGGGATGGGCGAACGAACTTGGCGATGGTGTCACACCTGAAGATCTCGAATTCGTGCCGACAGCTGAGGCAGCAGGTACATCAGCAGCGGATGTGATCGAGGACTACCTTGAAGATCGTGCGGTTGACGCTGCTCGTGATATTGCACCAACGCCTGAAAAGATGACGTCTCTAAATGAGCTCGCAGACTGGTTCGAGGAGCATCTTCCGCAAGGTAAACGTGGAACACGTAATCAGAGATTAGTGGCAATTCACCGCGCAGCCCAAAGAGATTTGAGTCGAGATGGCATCACAGAGGTTCCCACTGGGGAGACAAACCGAAACAAGCACAGATACCTCTACCACTTCAGGGCCAGGACATGATCGCACAGCATGATCACTATGCGGTGTTGGGTATCACGCGTGATGCGACAACAGCCGAAATCAAATTGGCCTATCGCAAACAAGCACTGGCAGCGCATCCGGATGTTGGAGGATCGACAGAACATATGGTCGCGCTCAACAGCGCACGTGACGTCCTTCTCAATGCGCGCGAAGCATACGACCGCATGCTTGCTACAGCTTCACCGGCGCCACATCGTTCGGCTCCACAGCGAGCCCGTCCGGTGTCGGAATCACCGCACCATATTGTCAATCTCAACATGGTTGCAGGAAGAATGCCTTGGGGCAAACATCGGGGCGAGCTGTTCGAAGACGTGCCGTCGGACTACCTTAGATGGGTTCTTCGTGAAGCCGACGCAGCTGATGTGGATCTTCGTCATGAAATCCGTAATGAGCTAGACAGGCGCAGAACAGAAGGCGGCGTTGAGTATGTTTGCCGCGGCGCAGTCATCCATATCTCTATCAACGGTGATCTTCCACTCTGTGGCTCACTTTATGTATGGAAGAGCCGTGATACTAGAACGACGTACTTCCCATATGGCGGACGCCCCTGCGAAAAGGGTTGTTTCAGATGACTGGAGGGATAATGGCACTCATCATCACCGCCCGAGACTCCGTGCTTGCGAGTCTTGGCATCGATCGGTCACGCCATGTCGCAGATCGCGCGCTTGATGGTTACTCAGAGGTCGCGTCGGCACTGCCCAGTGTTTGGCCGCCAACGCCAGATGAGCCCCGGGTTCGCTATTACGCTTGGGCATCGAGTCGCATCAAGGAATCTCGCGCCGCGCTCATATCTGCCATGGATGCCTTGGATGGCGTGGCGTTCTGGATGAACGTCCTTGCTGAGGACTTGGATGCATTCGCCAAGACAGGCAAGGTCCCAATCATCGAGGACGCTGATCTTGAAGGCGATCCGATTGCTCTCACAGTGCATCGGCGGCCAATAGACGACAGCCATGATGCAGTTCAGTCAGCGCATGCAGGGCAGCCAAGCCGCTCGTGGCGAAAATCCCAGCGGGCAGCTGCATCATCGCCTCGGAGGCAAGGACAATGCCTCAATTGCGGTATCACCATGCCACACCCGCGACCCACTCAGCTCTACTGCTCAGGAACCTGTCGAGAGCGTCATTACGCCCAATTTGGATATCCCCGAAGTAAGGACCTCAGACCCCAATGAGTTGGCTGCGCCGAGGTTTAAATCGCACCCGCCGAAGTTCGCAGTTCCGAAGTTCGTACGTTGTGAACTTCGGAACTGCGGAACTTCGGCTGCCCGGGTCTCCGAAGTTCGCAGTTCGGACTCGAAGTTCTTACTTCGGGGAATCCACGAACTTCGGAACTCGAAGTTCGGATAACGGGGAGGAACGATGAGCAGCACATCGATGTACCGGTGCCCTTGCGGACAGACCTTCACCAACATCCTGATCGCAACTCATCATGCGGAGCACTGCCCAGCATGCCTGCCTGTGCCTGAGCCGGAGTCTTGGCCATGGCACGTCGACGGGATTCCGGATCGCCAGACCATTATCGACCCGGTCGATAATGATTCCGCGCTGGATGTAACGCAGACCATTATCGACGCGGTCGATAATGATCCTGCGCGCGTGGAATGCGGGACTGTCGCGGCGTCGGGAGGCGAGGCATGACGACCACCGGCCCGCGACCGAGCATGTTGTTTGGCAGTCGATTTTTCCTGATGCGCGCTCTTCCATGATGAGCGACTTGGCCGGCCCGTCGGCTCGACGCCGCGTATCGACTCGGGCGCTTCGCCAGCGCAGACAGCGTCCTCTCGGCCCGTCCGACCCGCGTTCCCCCGATGCATCACGCCAGGGCCTGACGCCGGCCATGGTCGCGGATGCCATCCGGCGCCAGGGCGGACGGTGCGCCGTCGGCGGTGAGCCGCTCGGCGCGGCCTACATCGTGGAGCACTGCCACCGATGCGCCGTCGAGGTCTGCGGCCACGATCCGAATCGCGGTTGCCCCCGATGTTTCCGCGGCATCGCGTGCGCCAAGCACAACGCGGGCCTGGGCGCGTTCGGCGACAGCCCACTCGCGCTCGCCCGGGCGGCCGTCTACGCCGCGCACGGCGTCCACGGGATGGAGGCCTGAAGTGCCGCGCCGATGTTTGGTCTGTGCTTCGCCGCACGCCGAGTCGATCGGCGCGCTGGCTGCCGCCGGTCGCAGCCGGAAGTCGTTGCTGGCCGAGTTCCCCGAGGTCTCGACGGCCTCGTTGTCGCGCCACCTCCGCGGCCACGTTGGTCTGGTGGCCACATCCTCGACGGCGGCACCAAGGACGCAACACGAGCCAAATCTGGCGCCCACGCGCGAACCTGTGGTTACCGGCGCACGCGTCCACCCGGCCGCTCGCGAGCTGTCGAGCCCCATCGAGGCGTTCCGCCTGGCGTTCGGGTTGGATCCCTATCCGTACCAGGTCGCGCTCCTCGAGGAGACGCGGGATACGCTCGTCCTCAAGTCGCGGCAGAGCGGGTTCACTACGGCCATTGCGGCGCTCTGCCTCTGGGTCGCGCTGCACCAGCCAGGCAGCCTCTCGGCGGTCATTAGCCCGTCGCTTCGCCAGAGCACCGAGGCCGCCAACATCGTCCGCGAGGGCGCATACGCCGTGGGGTCGACGCTGATCCAGGACGCCGTTTCGATCCTGAAGTTCGAGAACGGGTCGCGCGTCCTATCGCTCGCGGGCGCGTCACGGGCCGTCCGTGGGTACGCCGTCGATGGCGTGCTCGTGCTAGACGAGGCCGCGTTCATTAAGCCGGACACAATCGTGAGCGCGAGGCCGATCACCTCCGCTGCTCACGGTCGGACGATTGTGCAGTCGACCCCGGGCGTGCCAAGCGGGGCGTTCTTTGACCTGTGGACGGGCGCCGACGAAGCGAAGTGGGCGAAGTTCCGGGTCACCGCCGATCAGGTGCCAGGTATTACGGCCGAGTGGCTCGATCAGCAGCGGCGCGAGATCAATGACGTGCTCTTCAGGCAGGAGTACTTCTGCGAATTCGCCTTGCCTGGTGTTGCTGAGGGTGTGCACCTGTTCCGTTCGGAAGACATCGAGGCCGCGTTCGCAGCGGGGAAAGGCATTCCACCGCTGCTAGGAGGAAAGAGATGACTGCGATACATCTGGTCCTGGAGCCCAGCAAGGGCGAAGAGCCGACGTTCCTGGTTGCTGTCGAATTTCAATACATGTTCCGTGACGCACCGAAGGACTTGGAGCGTGAGCGCTGGGTTGTGGGTGACGCGCGGCAGTGGGCCGCCGGATCCTCCGTCGCGGAAATAGCTCGGGAGGCCGCCGCGCTCACGAAGCAGGCGGGTGGACATCTTGTGTACGACCGCAGCGGTCCCGGCGAGACCTTCTATGACCTGTTCGCGGTGGCCAAGCAACGCGCATCGGGCGTGATCCTCACGGCGGGTCAGCTCCCGTCGGACGTCGGACTTCCTAAGGTGGTTGTGGTCCGCCGGTTCGAGTCGAAGCTCTCATCGGGCCGTGTTGCCGTCGGGGACTTCCCTCTGGCGGCCGTGTTGCGCGCACAGCTGGCGAAGTTCGCCAGCAATTTCAAGCTCCGCGGGGTGCAGGAGGATCAGGACGGCCTCCTCCTGGCAGCGATGATCGGCGTCCGCTACCGCAAGTGCGGCACCGGGTGGCCGCAGTATCTGGCTCGGAATGGAAAGCTCTACCCGAGCCGGAAGCTTAGTCCGGACGTGTATTAGGGAGGATGAGATGAAGCAGGAATTGTTCAGGGAGTTCTTTGAGCCGGCTGCTGAATTCCAAGTTTGGCCTGAGCGCGTCACCCGCGTTCTGCTTGCCGATGGCTGGCACGACATCGAGGCCGGATCGTTTGCAATTGACTTCCGGTTCGGTTACAGCGAGCCGCTGGAGGAGGACGAGGCAGAGCTCGACACAGAGCTCGACTTGCACCGTGAAAGAGACCTTTCCTTCTCCTCCGTCACCGAGAGGGGCTTCGTCTTCAGCGAGGCCGGGGCGCTGGTGACAGGCCCACGCGCCGCCATCATCGCCGTCGTGAGCCGGACGCAGGAGGAGCTCGAGGCGGTGGCGCACCAGCACCGTGTGGATGTCGCTGCATACCGCGCTTCCCAGGAGGAGAAGAGTGGGCACGCTTCGTGATCCCTATGCCGGCGCCGGTCAGCGCGTGACCGTTGCACCGTCTGCGGAGTTCTACGCGCAGGGGAAACCACGAGGAGGAGAAATGAGCAGCTACGCATTGGTGGATGCCGCGCTTGCAGCGCAAGCCGGCTGCGCCATGGATCTACTCAAATTCGAACAGGCCCGGGCAGCGGGGGAACTCGGGGAGGAACGCGTCGCGCTTTCCAACGAGCACGCCCGTCTGGTCGCGGCTGTGCGGACGCAGGACTCGCTGGCGGTCCAGGCGTTCAGGCAGCACGACTCCGAGCGTCGCCAGAAGGCCGCGGACCTGCGGCTGAAGGCATCCGAGGCAGGATCCCCAAATCGCGTCGTGGCCGACGAATTGCTGCGGTCGCGGCTTCTCGCGTCGCGCGAGCGGGCAGAGGATTTGGTCGACCGCGCCGTGGCATTGCTGCGCGCAGGGGAACCGGAACGCGCCGAATTCTACCTGGGTATCGCGAAGGACAAGGGTGCCCGGATGACCCAGGAACTTGAGATGGCAATTGGCGACGCGCTGGACAAGGACGGCGACCGCAAGAAGGCCCGGGAAATCGAGGATGGGCTGGCCCGCGACGCAGCCGATTTCAGCACACGCCGGTCGACGATCCTCGCCGCCTCTGTCGGGTTGAACGCCGAAGGCGAGGCCGGCACAGGTTCCAGCGGTGAGCGTGCTTCGGCACACGCCGCCTCCACGATGGAGTCGTACTTCCAGGCCCAGGCGGCTGGCAAGCCCTACGTGGCGCCGGCCGATACGCTCGTGCGCGACGTCCAGCCGGTCAGGACAGATGTCCACGCCGTCAAGCCGGGTGCGGAATGAAACATCTTCCGAGCCGGCGAGCCCGCCTGGAGTGGGCAGCGAAACGGCGACGCAAGCAGTTGTGGCGGCGCATTGCCACCGAGCCTGAACCGGAACCTGAGTCTCCGGAGCGGCGTATCGACGTCGCGTTCGTCTACACGATCCCACCGTGGACGCGCGATTGGGGTGCCTTGCATCCGCCCGACGACGTCGAGAACGCGCTGGCGCAGCAGTCGGAGGGGAACGACTCCAACGCGGCCTTCTGGACGCACGAGGCCGTCACCCTCGCAGCGGCATCTGGCCTCGACGGCGGGCTCGTCCTCGACCAGCTCATCGCGAAGTACGGGCCGTCATGAGCACCGTCATCACGGTCGTGAGGATGGCCCAGCCGGACCAGCTCACCCCGACCTACATCGACTCTCACCATGCCCAGTACGAGAAAGCCCGCGACGGGACGGGCGCCGTGGACTTCCAGCTCTACGAGGTCCAGGCCGGGCAGGAGGGGCCGGAAGCTGCCGGCGACGGCCTCTTCTACTGTGCCGAGGGCCTCGTCACCTTCGACACGTCAGTCCTCGCGGGGAAGTCGATCGTCTCCGCGACGCTCGTGATGCCCAGCCCGACCTTCTACAACACCGGGTCCAGCTCCTTCGTGGTCGAGGCCAGGCTCACGTCCTGGGGGGCGGCGGGACAGCCGTGGGTCCCCGCCGCGTCGCTCGGGTCGCTCCCGCTCCTGGCCACCCTGGACGCCTCCAACGGCAACAGTGGCTCCTTCAAGGACGTCGCGATGGCCGCCAACATCAACGCGTCGGGCACCACGCAGCTCCTCCTGTGCACCGACCACCACCGCCTGGGAATCAAGAGCTACGGCAACGAGTGGGTATCGTGGTGGCTCGGGACGCCGCAGCAGTTCGCCGCCGAGTACTTCGGCCTGGAAGAGCAGCCCTTCCCCACCCTGCCGAGGCTCGTCGTGGAGACCACGTGAGGGGCATGTGAACAAGCGGGCACGACGTTTCGCGCGCAAGACCAAGTACTACTCGGTCGGGCTCGGGAGCCTCCAGCCCGACGTCCGACTCGACGGCTCCCCAGCCGTGGCCGTCGCGTCGGTCGAGGACCGCGTGCTCGACGCGCTCGCAGCCGATGATCCACGGCAAGGCACGCGCAGTGGTTACAACAACGGTTGTCGCTGCGACGCATGCAAGCAAGCGAACAGCGAATACAACCACGAGCGGCGCAAGCCTTCGGTCGCCAGGGTGGTCGTGGCGACGCCGGCTCCGCGGCCGCCAGCGCCTGCGAAGCGATCCCTGCATGACACCCGTTCGCCCAGCAAGCGATTGCGCGACGCAGCCATCGCGGCGGGCACCGTCCACGTCGTGGCCTTCACGAATTTCAGCCTGCCGCTTCCGGTGGGTTCCGGTGGCGAAGCGCTAATCGTCGAGTGCTCTTGCGGCTGGATCGGGGAAGGCAACATTGCGGTTGCCTTCAAGAAGCACCGCCTGAGTCTTGGCCTCCGGTCGGGTGAATTCTGGTGACCGGCATCGGCAGCCTGCCGTCGGACACCCGCCTCGACGGCTCCCCCAGCGCCGTCGACGAGGTGACCATCGACGTCGTGCTCGATGCGCTGGGGCGCCTCCACGGTGTCGCGAAGAGCAACGACCTGGCGGCAGCGATCGGCATCGATCGGGTCACGCTCGATCGCGTGACCACACAGATGGTCCGCCTGCGCCTCCTCAAGTATGAGGACACGGGTCGCGGCGTCGAATGGCGCCGCGCCGAGACCGGGATCGTGCGCGCTGGTCGAGGGCGCGTGCGGTGATAGCGCATTGCAATTAGCATTGATACCAACGCGGGTTCGGCCCAATCGTGGCCGGGACGCGCAGTTAATAAGAAGGGGGTGACAACCAGCTCGTAGTAGTGGGAGCCTGCTCGTGCTGATCCACGGGTGAACGCTCCTCGGCAATGGGGAAGCAAACGCCGATAGAATGATCTGGCAAAGACACCGCCGCCTTCTCGCCGTGGGCGGCGGTGTTGCATTTGGGATGCGCCAGGGTGGAGCGTGTGTGTGTGAACGCCACCTCGAGGCCAATCGACGAACACGAGGCGAATTTGGCGGGCACGGGGCAAAGGAAAGCCCCGATGGCGGGTTGCCACCGGGGCTTCGGTGCGTGGGTGAATCTACATCCTGCTCCAGATGGGTCCGCCTTCAAGGGCGATTGGTGTCCACCAGTCGGGCTCACGTGCCTGCTGGGGTTCGCTCAGCCAGGGATCGCGCATCGGGCACGACGGGCGATGGGGCTCAATGCCGACGAGCGTATCGCAGCAGGTTCGGAGTGGCTGCTTGCACTTCGGGCACTTGATCGTCTGCTCCATGGCAACCTCCTCCCATCATGGGAAGAGGTCCGATCAGAGTAGACCTGACCGGACCTCATGGGGGTGCGGTCTACTCGCGATCAGACTCATGCTCGGAAACGCGAACATGGGATGTGTCTTATGGCACGTTTCAGTCGTCCGCATCCTCGACGCGCAGCGACGGGTCGCGCCATTCGAATGTCGCGCTGGCAGGAACCGTCATGCCTTTGTGCCCGGGCGCGCTCATGTCGACGACGACGCGCGTGAAGAGCCGTCGCAGAAAGAGGTTCACGCGAGCCGGATCGTCATGCTCGACGTCAGGCGGAAGCTCGATGGAGCGCATCCAGCGCGCCGCCGTGAGCTTTGACTCGGCCTCCGCGACCACGGCGAGCTTCGCGTCGCGGGTGGGCTTGTCGATGAGCCCCTCGCCGTACTGCTCGATCCACCGAGCCCGCTTCGCCTCCAGCGCGTCGAGCTTCTCAGTGTCGCCCACGACGCCCTTGCGGTACCGCCTCGGATTGCGTGCGTAGTCGAAGAGCGCAGCCTCCGCGGCGACCACAGGCAGCAGCGCTGCCTCGGAGACCATGGTCCGAGCGTGTGGCCTGGTTCTCGCCGTGTGGCAGTAGTAGCGAACTGCGCCGCCGACGTGGCTCCGATCGGTCGCCGGGGTCAGGAGTGCGTCGCACGTGCCGCACCGGAGGAGCCGCGCAAGGCGGTACGGGCGCTCGCCGGCACGCGACCCCTTCGCAGGCGAATTGGCCGGATCGGTGAGGAGCTCCGGCGCCACCCGTCTCACGATGGACTTGACCGCCGAGGGCGACCAGCCCCGCGACTTCGCGTTGCGCGTCGGGACGTGTTGAAGATTGAGAAGCCGGGCTGCTGCTCCTAGAGATTCTGTCGCGCGCACGGCGGCCACCACGGCGGCGGGATCCTCGCCATTGTGGGTGCCGTACACGTGGCCGCCGTCGCGCCATCCGCTCCGGCGCTTCAGGGCGAGCGACGCCTTGATCTTCGCGCTCAGCATTTGTGACGTCCACGCGTTCATGGCACTCAGCACGGTGAGGATGAGCGTGCCTGTCGGGCCACGGGTGTCAATGTTCCCCTCGACCAGCGTGACCGTAACGTGGTGCTCCTCCGCGAGCTCGAAGAAGCGCAGGGCTTCACGCGTGTTGCGATGCAGCCGGCTCAGATCGAATGCGTAGACCGCGTGCGCATCGCCGGACTGAATGGCGTCCACCAGGCGCACGTAACCGACCCGCTCCTCGATCTTCGCGCCGCTGACGTCGAGATCCTCGATGACCGTGAGGTCATCGTCGCCGTGCGCCTTGGCCAGCGCGAGGATGCGCTCGCGCTGGACCTGCGGGCTGAGCGCTGTCGCCGGATCCTCGGTGCGGGACTGCCGGACGTACCCGAAAGCTGTCACGCTCTGAGTATGCGCATCTTGTCAAGGTCCCACGTCCAGAGCGAGGAATACCCTAACCGGTCCGCCCGGATGCCGGCTTCGAGCAGGGTCGGCCAATCCGTGTACTGGTTCCAGCAGAGAGCACCCAACTTGATCTCATTCATGGAGCCAGTCTAGGGTGATGTGGCGGAAAGGGCCGAGCCACCCGGTCAGCGCGGAGCGCATCGAATTCTCCGCCCGCCGCGCGACGGTGCCCCAAGGACACCCTGCGCAGGTGCAGCCAACCAGCATCAGCGTCACGGTGGGTGTGGCCAAGGCACGGCCAGGGCGACAGTGGGGGACCCCAACGATCGCTGCAGTGTCGCCGCTCCTCAAGTTGGGAACCCCCGTGTTCTCCGGGACGAGACCGGCTTGATGAGGCTTCTCCGGTCCATCCCGAAGGGGCAAGATCGATCCCGGGCATGATCTCCGCGTCAGGCCTAACCGGGGGAGGCCGTGTCAGAGCATCGCGACAGCATGGGCAGATCTATCTGGGGATCTCCACGTCAGTACCGGCTGACGCTCGCTCCGTCCAGCACGCTCAGGGCGCGGTGGACGGAGCGAGCACGCCGCCGCTGGATGCCGGGCTGATCGTCGGCGCCGAGGCTGCCGGGCTGGCTGAGGGGAGCTCCGCGGGTGGGATGAACCAGGCCGGCCGGGACGTGCCGTCGAGCGCACTCTGGCTGGTCAGTGGCTCCGAGTCGGTCACGCTGAAGGAGCGGCCGGCTCCTGTGAGGGTGTCGACCCACAGATCGATGCTGAGCCCGTTGACGTGGAGGAAAGCGATTTGATCTCCGGCGGGTGACCAAACCGGGCTGAAGCTGTGCCCATCGTCGGTCACGCGAAGGAGCTCTGCGCCGGTGCGGGCATCGAGGATGACGATGTCGCGGCCCTTGGTGGAGCTGCGGACTGCGGCGATCCAGCGGCCGTCGGGCGAGTAGGTGGGTTGCCCATAGCCGTACCCCGTGAGGAACCGCACGGCCCCGGTCTTGACGTCGTAGAGGCCGATTCGTGGGCGGCCGAGGGCCCCCTCTAGGTGGTTGTACGTGAAAGCGATCGTGCGCCCGTCCGGACTCCAGGCCGGATCGTTCTGCCCGAGGCCGTAGTCCTCCGGCAGGGCGAGTCGGGTGAGATGCCCACCCGCAGCGGGCATGAGTTCCACGCCGTAGTCGAGCGAGAGGGGCGTCGGGGCGTCGCTGATGAGCGCGAAGGTCGTGCTGTCGGGGCTCAGGGCGGGTTGCCAGAGGCCCCAGAAGTACGAGTAGGCCCCGCCCGCCCAAGAGTAGAGGCCCGACGCGATCGGCGTCGCGCTGCCCCCGCCGGCAGGCATCCGCGAGAGCACAGGGTAGTTGAGCGTGTAGGCGGCGGTGACTCCGGTGCATCCGCTCACCGCGACCAGCGCGCAGGGGATGCTCGCTTGCTTTGAGTGGATGTCGAGGAAGTAGATCGTCGTCCCATCGGCCGACCAGACCGGCGATTGGGCATGCTGGCTCGAGCCGAGCTGGGTCAGCGTGTCGGCGCCGCTAACTGACCAGATGCGCCCGGCCTTGACGAAGAGGATCGTGCCCCGGATGCGCGCGACCGCGATCGCCGCGGGCTGGAATGGCTGGACCGGGTCGGGGGTGCGGTTCGGGACGTCTCCCCGGGCGGTCTTGTGCCCGACCAGCTCGACGCTCGGCACCGGCCCCCCGAGCAAGCCGAAGCCGAGCACACCCACGACGACCACGACGAGGGCCCCTATAAGCTGGGCCGCCGGGAAGCCATCGGTGCGGCCCCTCCAGGGCCCACGTCGGCGAACCGCCTTCATTGTGAGGGGGCCACGAGGGCGGGCGTGTGCTTGCCGGTGGTCACGATGACGTCGACCGTGACGGAGGGGTCGGTCGTAGTGGTGATGGGCACCCCGAAGGCGGCCTCAAGCACGCGCACAGTCTCGGGCAGGCGTTGGTCCGCCCCGTTGTAGAACGTGATCACCGTCGTCGGATAGGTCTGCCGGTCCGCCCGCCCGCCGTCCACCGGTGGCACGAGCGCGGGCACGCCGAGGTAGTCGAGGTAGTCGGCGATCGCATCGGCCTGCCCGGCGATGCCCGCGCCCCCCTCGACCCACACCCGCGCGTTCTCCGAGGCGAGGAGCTGGCGCGAGCGCTCCAGGGCGGGGTCGACCGTGAAGGCGTCCCGCACGGCTTGCTGGATGGCGGCGACCTTCGGGGACAGCGAGTAGAAGCAGGAGAGCGACGGGTTGTTGCATTCCACTTGGTACACCGGTGGCTCGAAGACGTAGGAGCGCAGATTGGAGGTATCCACTGTCTCCAGGAGCGAAACGAGCGCCGGCAGCTCCGAGGCCGGGAAGTCCGTGTGGATGGCCGAGCGGAGCGCGGTCGCCATGATCTGCAGCCTGGTTGGGTCCAAGAAGCTCAGCAGGTCCGTCTCCTGGCGCAGCGAGACGATCACGCGCTGCTGACGCTGTGCGCGATCGAAGTCGTTGGTCTCGTGGCGCGCCCGGGCGTACGCCAGCGCAGCGTCGCCGTTCATGAGCTGGAAGCCCGGGGGGACGTACAGCTTGATCGCTCGGCCGTCGGTCTCCGGGAAGTCGTAGTCCTCCACCGGGACCTGCACATCGATCATCGCCCCGCCCAAGGTGTTGACGATGGTCTGGAAGCCCGCGAAGTTGACCTCGACGTAGTAACGGACGGGGATGCCCATGAGCTGGCCTAGGGCCCCTTTGAGCGCGTCGGCACTGACCGTCGTGTCCGGGAAGGGGAAGAGGCCGGGGTTCGAGGCCGCGTAGGTCCAGAGGCTATTGATCTTGAGCGGGTAGATGCCGCCCCACCGCGCGGCGGCCGGCCAGGTGGGCGGCAGCGGCACGCCCACCGTGTCGCGCGGGACGCTGAACATGGCGATCGCGCCGCTGGTCGGGTCGATGCTGGCCACGATCATCGTGTCGGTGTTGCCCGTCGGGTCGGGGGGTCGCTGGTCCGTCCCCACGATGAGCACGTTGAGGCGCCCAGTGCCATTCCATGGAACCACGCTCGGCGCGGGCGGGGCGGACGCCGCGGCGCTGGCGGCGGGCGCTGACGATGCGGTCGACGACGCCCCCGCGGACACCCCCGGTGTTCCTGTCGGACGCGCAGACGCGGTCGGGACGCCCGGAGCGCTCGCGCTGCTTGTGATAGCCGTCAGGGTGTCGTAAGCGATGCGGTCGTCGCGCGCTAGGGCCGCGTGCCCGAGGCCCAACGCCATGACCACTGCGAACAGGCCGGCCAGTGAGAGTGGGTGCACCGCGAACCACGCACGTCCCCGCGGCGGGGGCGCGGGCGGGG
>JBKQRF010000083.1:0-7867 GCA_052144055.1 Candidatus Limnocylindrales bacterium | reverse complement strand
GCGTCCTTCGAATCGGCTGCGACAGCGGCGACGGGCTCGCCGTGGTACTTCGTCTCGCCGACGGCCAGAACCGGGCGATCGTTGAACTGCGGCCCGTACCGCGGGACGGGCTGGGGTAGGTCCGCCGCCGTGACCACGACGCGGACGCCCGGTACCTGCGCGGCTGCCGACGTGTCGATCGCGAGGATCCGCGCCCTCGCGACCGGCAGGGTGACGAGTTTCGCGTGAAGTTCGCCCGGAAGATGGACATCGGCCACGTACTGTTGCAGGCCGGAGACGCGCCCGTCTCCGCCGACGCGCCACGGCGAGGCACCGACCTTGGCTGCGCTCATTCGTGGGCCCCTTCCGCCACGGCCAGTACGGCCTCGGTGATCTGCGGGTAGCAGGCGCACCGGCAGAGGTTCCCCGACAGGCCCTCGTGGACCTCGTCGAGGGTCGGATGCGGATTGGCTGTCAGGAGAGCCTGGGCGGCCATCAGTTGGCCGGGGGTGCAGAACCCGCACTGGACCGCGCCCTTGTCGAGGAACGCCTGCTGGAGCCGGCTGAGCTTCCCGTCCTTAGCCAGCCCTTCGACCGTAGAGACCTCGGCGCCGTCGGCCTCGACCGCCAGCATTAGACAGCTGTCGAGCGCAAGTCCGTTCACGAGTACGGTGCAGGCGCCGCACTCGCCGACGTCGCAGCACTCCTTGGTCCCGGTCAATTCCAGGTCTTCGCGCAGGACGTCGAGAAGGGTGCGGTTGACGGCCACTTCGAGGGTCCGGCGGCGCCCGTTGACAGTCATCACGACCGAAAGCATGTCAACCATGGGTTCGTTCCTCTGCCAGACGATCGATCGCCGTCTGGAGCGCCCGCCAGCCGAGCACGCGAAGCATCGCCAGGCGGTACTCAGGGCTGGCCCGCATCGATCGTTTGGACGGGCTCGCGCCCGCGAACATCCCTTCGAGAACGCGGGCTTTCACCTCGTGGGCTGCCGCTGGGTCCGCGAGCGTGCCCGTGTCGTCTATGAAGAGGACCGGCCGCGGCCCAACGCTGCCGTAGGCCAGCTTGGCAACCCCGCCCTCGTCAACCGAGCAACACAGCGTCACCGAAGCCAAGTCGTGGCCGCGCCGCCGGGTGCGGCGGAGGTGGACGGCCCCCGTCCGGCGGGATGGGAGGGGCAGCTCGATCCCGGTCACGAGCTCGCCACGGCCAAGAGTCGTCACGCCCGACTCCACGAAGAACTCCCTTATGGGGATGTGCCGCGTCCCGCGGGGGCCTGCCGCGACGACGACGGCCCCGTACACCAGCAACGGCGGCGCCGTGTCCGCGGCCGGCGACGCGTTGCAGATGTTGCCCGCGAGCGTGGCCCGGTTGCGGATCTGGACGGACCCGACGATCGCCGCGGCCTCGGCCAGAGCGCGGAAATACCGTCGAATCAGCGCGTTGCCTGCAAGGTCGGACATCACTGTCGTGGCGCCGATGGCCACGGCGCCGGCCTCCTCGCGGATGCCAGGAGACAGGTCGGCGATGTGCTTGATGTCGACGACTACCGACGGTTTCTCAGAGCCGCTGCGCAGCCCGAGCATCAGGTCGGTCCCCCCTGCAAGAACGCGCGCATCGGGGCCGTGCGCAGCGAGGAGCGCCACGGTCGCGGCCAGCGTCACCGGCCGCTCGTAGGAGAACGGCTGCATGGCTACCAAACCTCCGCCGTTCAGACGACCTTGTCCACCTCGTCGAGCAGCACCTGCGGCGTGGCTGCGCGGACGAAATAGTATGGGCGGTCCGAAAACCTCGTCACCCACATGGCACGCGCCCGGCGCAGTGGCGCGCTATCAACGATCGGCATCGGCCAGTCGGCAGCGAGCAGCTCATTCAGCAGGAAGTAGTTCTGAAGCGAGTGGAGCGTTTGGAACTGGCGCTCGAACGGGATCATCTCGCCCAGGCTCGGAGCGAAATTGCCGTCGATCGCGGGCACGATAACCACGTCGACGTTGCTCGGTTCCGTGTAGAGCTCCCACGACGGCATGTCGCCAAAAAACAGGGCAACGCCAGCCTCAGGGGCGGCCTTGTCGGCGCGCTCGGTGCCCTCAGTGCGCTTCTTGATGAACGGTTCCTTCGAACCTTTGACCGCCCGCCCCGCCTCGTCGACGACCGTCGTCTCGGTGGACACGAGCAGCCCGCCGCGCCGGCACGCCTCGATCTGACCCATGCTCTTGCCATGATTCGATTCGCCGCCGAGGAACATCACGGTCTTGCCGTGATAGCGGACGGCAGAGGCATGAAACGGGTGCAATCCCTCCGCCTCCATGCGCAGCGCGAGCAGCGCGACCACGACCTTCTGGATCGGACCTGCCGGCCAGGGACCCTGGAACGTCATCGTGCGGCCGTCGTAGGAGACGGACTTGTCTCCGTCCTGGTACCAGACAATGTCGGGCTGCGACAGGGTCACCTGCGGCGAAATGCGCACGTCGGCGAGCCGGTAGTTGAGAAAGTTCAAGTCCTCGAGAACGTGTTCGCGGGGCTGACTGCCGTAAACGTCCACCCGCAGCCGAGCAGTCTCGGCGGACATTTCTTCCGACAGTTGCACTTGCTCGTTCATGTCTTCCTCACTACGGGCGGCCCATGGCGCAGCCCCATCTCTGCTCGAGGTCTCGCCGGTCGATCCCGGTCCCGACCATGTTGGCTTCCAGACGGAGCTGCTCCGCACCCTTCCGGCGTGCGGACCCTTTCGCCACCGTCCACGGTTCGTGTCTACACCTCGCGCTCTGGCCCTCAGCATCGGCCTCAGCGACTGGGTGCTTGAGCGACGACATCGGCCGTCGGTGGATCGAGAACGGACTAGGCGCCTCCGGCGACAGTCGTGCGTAAGTCAGACGAACCGGCCTGGTCCGACGGGGACGGCTCGTCAACCCATGTCTCGCGGAACATGTCACCGGCCACCTGAAAATGCGAGTGGTAGGCCGTTGTGGCTAGCTCGGGATCGCGGCGGCGGAAAGCCGCGAGAATGGGGAGGTGAAGATCGGCGATGCGGCGTGAATTTACGCCGGGGACGATGAGGGTTATGTACGTTCGCGAGAGCGGCTCGAGTTGACGCCAAAGTCGCTCCAGAGTCTTGTTGCCCGCGATCTCGATGACGCGGCCGTGAAAGGCGACGTCGACTACGGCCTCGGCATGAGCATCGCCCGCCTCGGCTGCTTCCCGCATTTGGTCGACGCAGCCCTGGAGTTCTTCGAAGTCCGCATCCGACATCCGCGGCAGGGCGAGCCGTGCGCCGAGGGATTCGAGCTCAGCTCGGATTTCATACGCCTCAAGCAGCTCGGCCTGGCTTGGATGCCGGACGCGAGCCCCACGGAATGCCGAGAGTTCCACGACGCCAAGCGCCTCGAGGTCGCGAAGCGCTTCTCGCACGGGAGCCTGGCTGGTGCCAAGCTCCCGTGCAACTCGCGTCTCGACGATACGAGCGCCAGGTGCATACTCGCCGGTCAGGATCTCTTGCAGGAGGCGATCCTTGATCTGATCGCTCAGCGTTGTGCGTGAAATCCGGGCGGCGCCTGGCACTGAAGCATTCCCGTCTAGAGGTTAGTCAGCAAGTCGTTCTTGGGCAGCGCGGCTGCCTGAAGGATCTCGACGAGACCGGTCGTACCGTTGATCCGGATCCGGTCACCGTTCTTGATCTGTTTGGTCGCCACCGACGACCCGACGACGGCCGGGATGCCGAATTCGCGCGACAGAACGGCTGGGTGCGAAACCGTACCGCCGGCATCGGTCACGAGGCCGACGATCTTGGTGAAGAGGACAACCCAGGCCGGGTTCGTCATCTGGCAGACGAGGATATCACCTGCTCGAACATCGTCGAACTGGCCCTCGTGGAGGACCACTCGCGCGATGCCTTCGACGACGCCCGGTGAGCCGCCAATCCCCTGGACCTCGCCGGCGACCGTCGACTCCTTGCGGTAGAACTTCTCGGGGAAGCCCCACAAGTTCAGATAGGGGAACGCGAGCTGGGTCGGCGTGCAGGTGCCGATCCACTCCTTCGGCCGAAAAGTGTATGCCTTTTCCCGCTCAGCTTTGCGTTGGGCGACGAGCGCCCGTCCGTCCATGCCGGACGGGTTGCCCATGAAGACTCGAAGCTCGTTGTACTTGAAGAAGACGACGTCGTCGGCGGCGTCGAGTGCGCCGGCCGCAACGAGCTTCCGGCCGATCGCTACGAGCACCTGGCGTACGTGGGCATTGGCGCCCTGGTCTATGTAAAAGTGATGGTCAGGCGTCAGCGGGGCCATCCTGAGGTTGATGTCGTTGGCCGCGCGCATCTCCTCGAGCGCCTCGCCCTCGAGGCCCTCGAGGATCTCGGCCGCAGCGGACTTGATGTCGGCCGCCAGCGCGGCGATGGTCTTCGGATAATCGTAGTTCGTCTCAATGTAGCCGCGGACCAGTTCGATCACGGGCGCCATTTGCTCGACGACGTTCGGGAAGATGAACTCGTGGCTCCAGACGGCGTGCCAGCCGTACTCCTTCTGATACGGCACCACCCGCTCGTCGATGAAGCGCTTGCCACGCTCGGTTGTCTTGAGAGCGGCGATGATCTCCCCAGCGGTCTCGTGCTTGAAAGCCGCGGCCAGGACAGTATCGGCCTTGGCCTCTTCCTTCATCTTCCAGAGGGCCTCGATCGAGTCCCAGTTGCGGTCCTTGGCCGAGTTCTGGAGCCGGCCCAAGAGCGCCTCGTCGATCTTGCCGTGCGTCTTCTCCATGACGGCCCGCAGATTGAGCGTCGCGGAAAGCTGCCCGAAGTTGAGCATCCAGTGGATCTTCCAGTGCCGGTCGTGGATGTCGATCGCATCCTCGAGGAGGCAGGCGAGCTCCATGAGGCTCAGCTCATTCTGCTGGTCGAGCTTGCCCTCGAGGTAGACAAAGTTGCGCTTCATCTCGGGAACGAGACGCTCAGTCCACCACGTCGCGAACTCGAGGCCGTAAGTTGGCAGGACGGCGCCAAGGTACGTCCCAATCTTGTTCGCGTACTCGGGATCGAGCGGCACGCGTGCGGCGTACGTGGAGCCGTACTCCATCGCGTCGAGCCTGAGGCCGGCCTGGGCCGGGATAGCCGCTGTGTAGAGGTACCCGTTGACCTCCTTGGCGATCCAGTCGGTCGCGAACGGCGCGCCGAAGCGACGGAACATGTGATCGCAGCTCATCCACCATCCGCCGATGTCGTAGTACATCGGGCTGAGCGGATGGGGGCAGTGCAGGTCGTCGTAGACCCAGAAGAGTTCCTTCTCGGACTCCGATTCCCATTTCACTGGGAAGTCCTTGTCCCCGAGGAACTGCCCCAGCACTTCCTCGCCCGGTCCAACGAGCTTCGTGGATTCCGCCATTACCTTTGCCTCCAGATACAGCTGCCCTTTAACGTCGCCATCGCCAGTGCGTTGCTGTCCCAGGTCACGTTTGTTGACCGTGTGGGTGGCATGTCCTCAGCGAATTGACCGGCCCACTCCTGGTTGGTGCCATTCGCCGGACTTGGGCCTCGCCGTGCGCGGTCTGAGGCGCGGGCCAGCTCATCGAGCACGCGTGCGGCTCACGCCATCAGCGAGTCGATAGGCCCCTCTCGCCGTGACGGCCGGCGAGGGAAGCTGACGGTACGAACGCAACTCGGGCTCCGACGGGCCTATTGAGTCAAGGCTTGGAGGGGCACAAACACGGTCACACGGGTTGAGTGGACTGCGACGACACTGACGAAGTCTTCTTCACCTCGCGCGGGAACAGGATCACGACGTTGAACCAACCAAGCGCGGCGCCGAGCAACCCGCCTGCAATGGCAGTGATCGCGGCGAAGATCACAATCCAATACGGCAGCGCGTTTGAAGCGATGGCGAGGTCTTTGAACCAGCCCATGAAGGAGCCGGTGAAGTACACGCCAAGGAACACCGAGATGCCGTTGAAGTACGGAAGGGTCCCCGCGCCGCCTGTGACGGGCATCCACTTCATGGCATAGATGAAGAAGCAGAAGCCGATGAAGAACGCAAGGTAGAGGGCAAAGTTGTTACTCGTCAGGGTTTGCAGGCCGAAGTTGACGAGGGTGCCGGTGCCAAAGATCTGCGCGAAAACCTGGTAGAGCTCGCAGATCACTGCGCCGCTGACGACGCCAAGAATGAACGCCGGAACCATGATCCTCAGCGCCGAAGGCTTGGCACCGAGGACGAAGTACTCTGCCCAAGCAATGAACGCTGCCCACAGCGGGAAATTCACCTTGCCCAGCCAGATCCCGAACGGCAGGCTCACGACGACGGTAATCGCGATAGCCAGCCAGAGCGGGATCGTGTTCTTAGTCTCTGTCTCCACGCTGAACCTCCTTACTCCTGCCACCTAACCGGCTGGTCGACCAGCAACGGGCACGCACCTTGGCCCACTCGGCCGCGCAACGCCCGCTGCTCCGCAAGGGGGCAGCGAGTGCCGTCAAACGCTCGAGCGAAACCTCCTGCCGAGCGTGAACAGTCGGTCCCGAGGCCCGGACAAGCAAGTGCCGTGTGGCACTTTTCATCGATCATCGATCATTGATGCTTGGAGGCAGCGAGAGCTTGGTCTTGGAGGCGCGCCCGTGACTTCGATCGACTGTCCCCTGCTGCGCACGGCTCACGTCGGGCAGACGGACTACTGGAACGACTCGTGTGCTGCAGACGAGCTCGGTTACGCGATCGAGAGAGGGGCGACCGGCGCGACCTCGAACCCAATCATCGTGCTCGACGTGATCGGCAAGGAGAAGGTACGCTGGGTGCCGCGGGTCCGGGAACTGGCCGCTGTGAATCCGACGTGGACAGAGGTCGAGCTGACCTGGACGATCATCGAGGAGATGGCCGTCCGCGGGGCGGCGCTGCTCTCACCCATCTATGTCCGGGAGTCCGGCCGCAAGGGTTGGCTGTCGGTACAGATCAATCCGGCCAACTACCGCGACCCGGCACGAATGGTCGAGCAGGCCGTCCGGTTCGCGGGCCTAGCCCCGAACCTCCAGGTCAAGTTCCCGGTCACCGCAGCGGGCCTCATCGCTTTAGAGGAAGCCACAGCCTGCGGGGTCAACATCAACGCGACCGTCTCGTTCACAGTCCCCCAGGCACTGGCGGCTGCTGAAGCGGTAGAGCGCGGACTGGACCGGTTCGCGGCCAGCGGGGGCGATCCGCGAAAGCTATCCCCGATCGTCACACTCATGATCGGCCGCCTCGACGACTGGATGAAGGTCCTGGTGGATCGCGACGGCCTCTCGGTGAACCCGGCCGCCCTGGACTGGGCCGGCATAGCCGCCTTCAAGCGCACATACGGCTTCTTCAAAGAGCGCGGCTACCGCAGCCGCATGCTCGCGGCTGCGTACCGCCATCACCTTCATTGGACTGAGCTCGTCGGCGGAGCGGTCAGCCTGACCATTCCGTATGCTTGGCAGGTTCGCTTCAACAACAGCGGCATCGACCCGGTCTCGCGCATCGACGAACCCGTCGACCCGGCCATTCTCGCCGAGCTCAGTGACAAGCTCCCCGACTTCCGGCGCGCCTTCGAGCCCGACGGGCTACAACCCGCCGAGTTCGAGACGTACGGCGCCACCGTTCGGACACTGCGCGCGTTCATCAAGGCCTACCACGACTTGCAGGCCGCGGTCCGCGACATCTTCCTTCCGAACCCCGACGTGCGGACCGTCTGAGTCCGCCCAGACAGCAGCCACGGAGGCAGCCATCGTGACTACACAGGTACCCGCCTCGGTTGAATACATGGCCCCCCCCGTCCTGTCCCACTGGATTGACGGCCGGTCGGTCGAGGTCCTCCCCGAGCAGACCGGGCCCGTCTACGACCCGGCCACTGGCAGGGTGATCGCCCGTGTGCCACGCGGCGGGGCACCCGAGGTCGACGCCGC
>JBKQRF010000082.1:0-15838 GCA_052144055.1 Candidatus Limnocylindrales bacterium | reverse complement strand
ACGGCTTCCTGGGCGGCCGCCATCCCGAAATGGATGAACCGGCTCATCCGGCGCGCCATCTTGCGGTCCATCGCCACTGTCGGGTCGAACCCCTTGACTTCGGCCGCGATCCGTACGTCGAACCCCGTGGCGTCGAATGAGGTGATCGGCCCGCCGCCGTTGACGCCCGCCAGCAGGTTGTGCCAGTAGGTTGGGTAGTCGTTGCCGATGGGCGTGACGGCGCCGAGGCCCGTGACAACGGCGCGGCGCGCGGGATCGGAGCTCGGGGGCACGATGTGTCCTCCTCGGGTCAGGTCGGGTCGATTGTAGCCATGCGCATCCGCCGGTCAGCGGCCCTCGCCTGCGGCATGCTCCGCCAGGCGCGCGGGAGCCGGTGACCCCAGAGGCGATACGCGGCCCGGAGCCAGGCGGCAACCGCGGCATGGCCAGGACCCCAGGCGATGCCGTACTCATCGCGCAGGCGCTCCGGAAGCAGCTCGACCGCGGGCCACATCAGCCAGTCATAGAGGACCGGTGGAAGCGCGCCCACCGGCGGGTGCAGGATCTTCGGGATCAGCGAGCGTGCAGTCGGCGTCACGCGGACTGGTCCGTCCGGCGCGAGCATGGCGCGCCAGTAGGCATCGAACGCGGGGATGCCCGCGGGGAGCAGCCCGTCCGGGATGCCGAAGGCGTGGCCGATCGGCACCGTCTCGCGGTAGAACGCGTCGCGCCGCTGCGGCAGCAGCGGTTCGTACCACGCGTCGTACGCTGCCATGGTCGACTCGACCAGCGTGGCGTGTACCCACAGCGACAGCTCCGGGTCCCGCGCCCGGTATGTCTGGGCGCCGGTGACGTCCCGCGCCAGGCGGTCGCGGATGGGGCCCGTGACCGACACGTGCAGCCGGTTGAGCCGGCGGATCTCGCTCGTCGCTGCTGCGCCGGTCCCGTATACGATCCGCAGGTAGCTGGTGAGCGTGCCATGCAGGCGGCCCCACGGGTCGACGCGGAAGGTGCTGTGCTGGTCGACGCCCTCCGCTACGAGCGGATGAGCCAGCTGCAGCAGCAACGCACGCGGACCCGCAGCGAGCAGGAGGAACGCCTCGCGGTTCAGGCGCCAGGCCTCGCTTCCCGGGCCGTACAGCCCCGCGATGGCGGATGGGACCCACCCGCGTTCGTGGGGGCCGGGTCCGCCCGCCAGCGGGTTCGGCGGAATCGTGGCCGTCGCCGCCATCGCGCGTCAGTCGCCGTCGTAGCGCTTGAAGATCACGGCGCCGTTGTGGCCGCCGAGCCCCACGTTGTCGGACATGGCGTACCGGATCGGCATCGGCCGCGCCACCGGCGAGACGTCGAGACCGATCTCGGGATCGGGATCTCGGTAGTTAACGGTGGGCGGCACGACCTGGTGGAACACGCTGAGTACCGTGGCGAGCCCCTCGAACGATCCGGCCGCTCCCATCATGTGGCCCGTCATCGACTTCGTCGCGCTGATCGCGATACTGCCTCCGCGCTCCCCGAAAACACGGTGGATCGCCTGTGCCTCCGCGAGATCCCCCAGCGGGGTGGACGTCCCGTGCGGGTTAATCATGTCGATCTCGTCGGCCGGCACCCCGCGCCGGTCGAGCGCCATCTGCATCGCGCGTGCGACGCCATCGCCGCCCTCGATGGGCTGGATGAGGTCCCAAGCGTCGTTCGTGGAACCGTAGCCCACGACTTCCGCGTAGATCCTGGCGCCGCGCGCCTGTGCGAGTTCGAGGTCCTCGAGCATCAGCGCGGCCGCTCCTTCGCCGAGGATGAAGCCGTTGCGGGTGAGGTCGAATGGCCGCGAGACCGTCTGGAGCGGCTCGCCAGGCCGAGGAGTGCCGATCCCACGCATGTTGCCGAACCCGATCCACACCATCTCGTAGATGGGCGACTCGGTCGATCCGGCGATGATGGCCGTGCAGTCGCCACGGCGGATGGCTTCGGCAGCCTCGCCGATGGAGTGCGTGCCAGTCGAGCACGCGGTCACGACCGCCATGTTGTGGCCGCGGATCCCAGTCTCGATCGCGATCTGGCCCGAGGCGGTGTCGACGAGCATGTTCGCGATGAAGAAGGGGCTGACCAGCCGGGCGCCCTTGGTGTCCCAGGTCTCCTTGTTGTCCATCATCAGCTTGGGTTCGCCGGCGCCCGACGCGAAGATGATCCCGATCTCGTCGCGATTCGCCGTGGTCACCTCGATGCCCGAGTCCGCGAGCGCCTGCTTTGCCGCCGCCACCCCGAATTGGACGTTGAGGCCCGTCCTCCGGGCCGCCTTGAAGTCCATCCAGTCCCTGGCCTCGAAGCCCTTGAGCTCGCCCGCGACGTTGGACTCGTACCCGGAAGCGTCGAAGCGTGTGATCGGGCCGAGCCCGCTGCAGCCGGCCACCAGGTTGTTCCAGACGGTGTCTACGTCGTTGCCGATCGGACTCACGGTCCCAAGTCCGGTCACGACGATGCGGCGGTTGTAGTCAGGTCGACGCATGGTGCGCGGCTCTCCTCGCGTTTCGGTGGGCGGTCGTGAGGGTGATGTCGATCATGTCGTGGTGGCCGGGGCCGCTGCCGCCCACGCAACGACGGGGACGGCGAGCCTGCCGGGCGCGTCCGCCTCGTCGAGGGCGACGGCCGTGGCTTCGGGAGCGTCGCGCCTGACGAGCCCGGTCAGCACCCGCCCCGGTCCGACCTCGACGAAGGTGTCGCAGCCGGCCGCGGTCATGGCAAGGACGACACGAACCCAGTCCACGCCGGCGGTGAGGTGCTCCACCAGCTCGGCGCGACACGCCTCCCCGGTCGTGAGGAGATGCGCGTCGGCGTTGGCAAGCAGCGGCGCGATCGGGTCGCGGAACATCACGCTCGCGAGCAGCGCCCGCATGCCACTGGCTGCCTCCGCCATCAGCGGGGAGTGCGCCGCCACGCTGACGGGGAGCGTCACCGCGCGTCTGGCGCCCAGAGCTCTCGCGGCTGTGACCGCGGCCTCGACGGCGGTCCGCTCGCCGCTGACCACGACCTGGCCAGGTGAGTTCCGGTTCGCGATCGTGAAGATGCCGGCCGCGGCTCCCGCGGCCTCGAGGTCTTCGAGCCGTCCATCGTCCAGGCCGATCACGGCAGCCATGGCCCCGTCCCGCCCCGACCCGGACGACTGCATCAGGCGGCCTCGCTCCCGGACGAGCCGCACACCGTCCGCCAGCGAGATGACGCCGGCGGCGACCATGGCGCTGTACTGGCCCATCGAGTGGCCGGCAAGAAACGCTGGAGCGAGCGGAGGGTCACCGGCAGCCGAGCGTCGTTCCTGCAGCGCCCGGAGGTACGCGATCGACGTGGCCACCAAGGCCGGCTGCGCGTTCGTGGTCAGGTCCAGCTCGTCGGCGTTCCCGGACCAGGCGAGCGCGGAGATCGGCTCCCCGAGTGCTGCGTCGGCTTCCGCAAAGGCGGCCGCCGCGGCAGGTGACAGTTCGGCCAGTGCCTGGCCCATCCCGACGTACTGCGATCCCTGCCCCGGGAACACCAATGCGAGCCAGCCCATGCTCCTCCTGTGGCGCAGGTCCGTCGCGCGTTGGGACACGGCGCGACTGGAACCACGTGCGGCGCTGACCGTACCAGCCCGAGCGCCCCCAGGGCCGCATTTGCGTGCATCCCTGCACGGGTGTGGGTGCCCGGTATGCTTGCCGCCATGACAGGACCTGTTCCCGTGGGTCGGCCCGGCCACCAGGGCGGAGCCACCGGCGACCGGGGCACGCCACCCGCGGCCCGAGATGCAGCACGGTCTCGCGGGCCAGGGTCCGGCGAGCTGATGAGCCGGGTCGTCGAGGCGGCCGGGGCTGAGCTGCAGAACCCGCGACAGCTGTCTGATCGGATCGTCATGGGCAGGGCGCTCTGGCGCGAGCTGGTGATCGGGTTCGCCGGCCAGCTCGCGGAGCTTGGTCTGGGTTTCACGCAGCTCGCCGCCCTGTACGCCGTGGCCGGCGCTGTAATGCTGACGGTGGGGGAGCTGGCGGGCTACCTGGGCCGCTCGCCGTCCGCGACGAGCCGGGTTGTGTCCGGCCTCGAGCGCCGCGGACTGCTGGTCCGGCAGGAGGAGCAGGCCGATCGACGGGAGCGGACGCTGGCCCTGACGGAGGCGGGAGTGACGCTGCTCGGCCAGGTGGACCGGGCGCGCGCCGAGCAGTTCCTGGCAGTCGTGCGGCCGCTTCCCGCCGCCGAGCGTGCGCTCGTCGCGATGGGCGTCGCGGCCCTGGCGGACCGCGCGATCACGCGGCGCGGAAAGCTGATCAAGGCAGGCCCCGCGGAATAGAGCGCAGCGGGTGGATCGGGCGCGGCCGCTGCAGCCGCGGGTCGGCTGCGGGTCAGTCGCCCCCAGAATTCGCAGCCGGGCCCCCGACCCGTCTCGCGCCCGGGTCGGTCACGGCGCCCTCGCTCGCCGACGTGACCAGCGCGGCGTACTTGGCGAACACGCCGCCCGTGTAGTTGGGTGCGGGCGGCTGCCATGCCGCTCGCCGCCGGTCCAGCTCGGCGGCCGGGACGCTCAGGTCGAGCGCGTGCCGGTCGACGTCGATCACGATGGGGTCGCCGTCCCGGACGAGCGCGATGGGCCCGCCGAGGGCGGCCTCGGGAGCGACGTGGCCGATCATGAGGCCATGGGTGGCGCCGCTGAAGCGGCCGTCCGTGAGCAGGGCGATGTCGTCACCCAAGCCTTCGCCGACGAGCGCCGCAGTGACGTGCAGCATCTCGCGCATGCCGGGGCCACCGGCCGGGCCTTCGTAGCGGATCACGACGCAGTCCCCGGGCCGGATCTCGCGGGCTCTGACGGCCGCGAAGCTCGCCTCTTCGGAGTCGAAGACGCGCGCCGGGCCGCGGAACTGGCGGCGCTCGTGGCCTGCGAGCTTGATAACGCACCCATCCGGGGCGAGGGTGCCGTGCAGGACCGCGAGGCCGCCGCGTTCCTTGAGCGCCCGCTCGATGGGCCGAACGACTTCTTGGCCCGGCGTTTCCCGGACGGCGCTCGCGATCTCGGCGATGGTCCGACCGTCGATGGTCCGGGCGTCGCCGTGCAGCAGGCCGCGCTTTAGGAGCTCGCGCATGACCAGCGCGACGCCGCCGGCGCGGTAGATGTCGAGGGCGACGAAACGGCCGCCGGGGACGAGGTCGGCGAGGTAGGGGGTGCGGTCGGCGATCTCGCCGAACTCATCGATGGTGAGAGAGACGCCAAACTCGCGAGCGATCGCGAGGAGGTGGAGGACGCCGTTGGTGGAGCCGCCCGTCGCTGCGACCGAGGCGACGGCGTTCTCGAGCGCCGCGCGGGTCACAATCGAGCGCGGGCGAACGTCGTCGCGCACGAGGCGGACGGCCAGCTCTCCGGTCGAGCGCGCCGCCTCGAGCTTCTCGGGAAATGGCGCAGGGATGCCATTGAGGCCGGCTGGTGAGATGCCGAGGAACTCGAGCGCAGTGCTCATGGTGTTGGCCGTGAACTGGCCGCCGCAGGCGCCCGCGCCGGGGCACGCCACGTTCTCCAGCTCCCAGAGGTCACTGCCGCTCATCGTGCCGGCCTCGTACGCGCCGACGGCCTCGAACACGGTCTGGACCGTCACGTCGTGGCCGCGGAAGCTCCCGGGCAGGATGGTGCCGTTGTAGAGGACGACGCCGGGGATGTCGAGGCGGCCCAGGGCCATCACTGCGGCCGGGATCGTCTTGTCGCAGCCGACGAGGCAGACGAGGCCGTCGAAGAGGTGGCCGCGCGCGACGAGCTCGATAGAGTCGGCGATCACCTCGCGGCTGACGAGGCTCGCCCGCATGCCCTCGGTGCCCATCGACACGCCGTCGCTGATGGCGATGGTGTCGAACTCCATGGGCGTGCCGCCGGCCGCACGGATGCCGGACTTGACCCGCTCGGCGAGCTCGCGTTGGTTCCAGTTGCAGGGCATGGTTTCGATCCACGTGGAGGCGACCCCGATGAGGGGGCGGGCGAGATCCTCGTCGGTGAAGCCGACGGCCTTGAGCATGGCGCGCGCGGGGGCGCGGTCCGGGCCGTCGGTCAGTGCCGCGGAATGCCGCTTCGCTGGGTCGGACGGCTGGTCGTACGGCAGTGATCGGTCGGGCATCTCATCCCTCCTCGGTTCGGTCGGGTCATTCTACGGACGTGGGCGCGCAGCGGCTCCGACGAACGTGGCCGTGTCCGTTGCCGATGGGCGTCTTGGCCCGGTTCACCCGGGTCGCCGGGGGACCGAGCCCGGTCGTGCCGTCTTGCCCGCGGAGTGGGTGCCGCCCGGCGGTGGCCAACGTGGCCGCGAGCTCCTAGCGTGGGGCGCGCCCGTGGGGGTAATGGACGATACCGTGCGTGCCCGGCGGGCGGGACACGCCGCGGGGGCACGTGATGTTCCAACAGCTGGGCTCGTTCGCCTTCCGCTACCGCTTCGCCATCCTGGTGGTCTGGATCGTCGCGGCCGGGGCAGCACTGGCCCTGGCACCGTCCCTGGCGCAGGTGGGATCGACCGACCAGAGCTCCTTCCTTCCCGCAAGCGCAGAGTCCATCCAGGCGCGTGCGGCGCTGGAACGCGCGTTTCCCAGCGAGGTGTCGGCGGGATCCACGACCATCTCCTTCTCGCGCCAGGGGGGGCTCACCGCCGGGGACCGCTCGTACATCGCCACAGTCGCCTCTTGGATCACGAGTCCCAGTGCTCCCCACGACCTGCGGGGCATCGTCTCTAGCGTCCAGACGCCCGAATCTGACCCGCAGCTGGGATCGATGATGCGGAGCCCCGATGGCCAGCTCGAGCTCATGAACGTCAACCTGACGGTGGCCTCGCTGGCCGGTGGCGCGGGCAACGCGGTGGATGCGCTGCGGGCGCACCTCGCGCAGACGGCGCCGTCGGGGCTGCAAGCGAACGTCACCGGGTCGGCTGGCATCAGCCTCGACTACATGAACGCGATAGTGAGGGGGACCGACAGCACGCTGCTGGTCACAATCGCGCTCGTGGTGGTCATCCTGTTGCTCGTGTATCGGGCGCCGCTGGCGGCGCTGGTGCCGCTGGCCACTATTGGGGTGGCGTACCTGGTGTCGCGAGGTGTGCTCGGATACCTGGCCAACGCGGGCTGGAAGATCTCCTCACTGCTCGACACCTTCGTCGTAGTGCTCGTATTCGGAGTCGGCACGGATTACACGATCTTCCTCATCTCGCGCTTCCGGGAGGAGGTCAGTCGCGGCGACTGGCATGCCGCGTCGCAGGCCACCGTGAGACGGATCGGGGCCGTCATTACAGCCAGCGCCGCAACGGTGATCGTGGGTCTCGGCTCGATGGCGTTCGGGCAGTTCCAGATGATCCAGACGACCGGTCCGGCGCTCGCCATCGCCATCTTCGTGACGCTCCTCGCCGGGCTCACGTTCACGCCGGCTCTGCTCGGCATCTTCGGGCACTACCTCTTCTGGCCGATGCATCAGCGTGACGAGTCGATAGTCAACCCCCGCAGCTTCTTCGTGCGGCTCGCAGGCGGCGTGACACGTCGGCCGGCTATCGTGGGCGCGGTACTGCTCGTCGTACTGCTGGTTCCGGTGAGCGGGATCACGGCGATGCGTTCGAACTTCGACGCGGTCAGCGATCTCCCGAGCACCTCGGACGCGCGGGTGGGGTTCGACCTCGTTGCGCAGCACCTTGGAAAGGGCAAGATCATGCCGGTCAACGGCGTGATCAAGGCGGGCCACGGGACAGACCTGCTCGCACCTATGTCGCTTGCCAGACTGCGCGACGTGACCCGGGCGCTGGCGAGGACTCCGGGCGTGCAGAGCGTGACCAGCCTTGTCGCGCCGAGCGGAGACGGCAGCGTCC
The DNA here is from genome assembly GCA_052144055.1 of Candidatus Limnocylindrales bacterium. Taxonomy (GTDB): domain Bacteria; phylum Chloroflexota; class Limnocylindria; order Limnocylindrales; family CSP1-4; genus JAJYNJ01. Next base: position 8,027 of record JBKQRF010000082.1, on the reverse strand, counting down.
CCGACGCGTATGTCCCTTCCCGCCAGCTTGAGTCGATCGCCTCCGGGTTCAAGTCCTCCGGGGGTGGCGCACAGGCGCTTCTCGAGCCCAAGGTGACCACCGCGCTCCAGTCGGCGGCGGCGTATGTCGGCGCGCTCGGCCCGCCGTTCCCGGGCGTGGCGTCCACCTCGGCGTATGCGGCGGTGCAGACGGACCTGAGCACGGCCCCCACGCTGCTATCGCAGCTCCGAGAGAGCGCGCGTGTCTCGACGCAGCTCCGCTCGCTCAGCGCCGCGCTGCAGGCGCCCGTCGCGCCGGACGCCAACCCGCGGGCCGCGCTGCTGACAGTGGCTACCTACCTCCAGGAGCTGGTGACAGCGTACCCGGCCTCGGCGAGCGCCGCGGCGTTCACGCGGGCCCAGTCTGACCTGGTATCCCTGCAGCAGGCCCCCACATCCGCGACCGTGGCCGACCTCGCGGCCGCCCTCGGTTCCCTGGCCGCCACGTTTGACGCGCAGCCGAATGCCGTGCTGTTCCCGACGAGTCTTCCTGTGAACGACCAGTCGACCGCACTGCAGGCCCAAATCGCCACCGTATTCGGACGGCTCCCCGGCGACCTGCGCACGCTCGCCCAGCAATACGCGGCGCTCCCCGACGACGTGCTGATTCCCACCACGCTGGGCGGCCCGAGCGGGGCGCAAGTGCGGTCGGCCGTCGCCGCCTATCTCTCGGGCGACCAGACGGTCACGAGGCTCTTCCTTGTTACCACGGACGACCCGTATTCCATCGCCGCGTTCGACACCGTGCGGCGCGCCCGTGGTGTGCTCGACCCGGTCGCCGGGCAATTCGGGGTCGGTGCACACGCGTATGTGGGCGGCCCGACCGCAGAGCTTGCGGACACCCAGACGGCGCTCGACACGGACTTCCAGCACGTGGCGGCGATCACGGTCCTCGGCGTGTTCCTGGTCCTGGTGCTGCTGCTGCGGGCGATCGTGGCGCCCATTTATCTGGTGCTGACGGTCCTGCTCTCGTACCTGAGTACGCTGGGCCTCACGTCCTGGCTGTACCAGTCGGTTCTTGGGCAGCCGGGGGTCAACTTCTTCCTTCCGCTTATGGTCTTCGTGCTGCTGGTCGCCCTCGGTTCCGACTACAACATCTTCCTGATGAGCAGGGTTCGAGAGGAGAGCGAGCACCGTCCCATCCGCGAGGGAATCCGCCTTGCGTCGGGCCGGACCGGGGCAGTCATCACGTCCGCCGGCTTGATCCTCGCCGGCACGTTCGGGTCGATGGCAAGCGCGCCGCTCGTCGTGTTGTTCCAGATCGGCGTGGCGGTCGCGGTGGGCGTCCTGATTGATACGTTCCTTGTGCGGTCGATCTTGGTGCCGGCGCTGACGACGCTGGTCGGTGACCGGGCGTGGTGGCCGTCGCGGTTGCGACAGGAGCGAGACGCGGTCGCCCAGCTGCAGGACGGCGCCGACGAGCACGGCGGCACCGTGCCGGCGAAGTAGGCCAGGCAGGCGAGTCAGGGCAGCACCGGCGCGGAACTGACCGCGCGGCGGCTCACCGTCCCGGACCCTCGATCGGCCCTCCCAGGTTCGTCCGGAGCCGACCTACGCCAGCGTGTTCACCCGCGGCTGGTTGGCCGACTCCCACCCCTCGATCGCCGGCAAGCGCGCGAGCACGTAGCCGATCTCGTCCGTCCCCTCGAGCAGCATCCTGCGGGCGAACGGGTCGATCTCGAAGGAGAAGTCGTCGGCGTCGGGGCCCTCGCCGACCGAGCCGGGCACTCCGACGCGCACCCCGACCCGCACCTCCTGCGCTTCGAGGTCGACCGTGAGCTCGACGGCAGGGTCAGCCGCGAACCGCTCGAACAGGGCAGCGTGGCGCTCCGGCGAGACCACGATGGGCAGCAGCCCGTTCTTCAGCGAGTTCGCACGGAAAATGTCGGCGAAGCCGGTGGAGATCACGGCGCGGATGCCCCACGAGAGCAGCGCCCAGGGCGCGTGCTCGCGGGATGAACCGGACCCGAAGTTGGCGCCGGCCAGCAGGATGGCCCGCCCCTGCATTTCCGGGCGGTTCAGCACGAAGTCGGCGCGTGGCGTGCCGTCAAGCAGATAGCGCCAGTTGTAGAAGAGGCCCTCCGCCAGGCCGGACTTCTCGGTCGTCTTGAGATACCGCGCCGGGATGATCTGGTCGGTGTCGACGTTGTCGGCTGGCAGCGGGATCACGCGGCTGGTGAAGGCGGCGAGCGGCTTAGCCACGCAGACGGCCTCCCTCGCAGGCGAGCAACCCAACGGAGCTGATTGAGGCGAGCCCAAGCTGAGTCATGTCAGCGACCCCCCACGACGACCGGACCCCCGTCGACGAACGGCCGGGGGTCGGCGACCATACCCGCGATGGCGCTCGCGGCGGCGGTCAGCGGCGAGGCGAGGAACGTGCGTCCGCCGGTGCCCTGACGTCCCTCGAAGTTGCGGTTGCTCGTGCTGATCGCGTACTGCCCGGGCTCCAGCTGGTCGCCGTTCATGGCGATGCACATCGAGCAGCCCGACTCGCGCCACTCCGCGCCGGCTGCCCGGAAGACCTCGTCGAGACCCTCTCGCTCGGCCTGCGCCTTGACCTGCTGCGAGCCGGGCACGACGAGCAGCCGCGTGCCGTCAGCCACCCGGCGCCCGCGCAGGATCGTGGCCGCCGCGCGCAGGTCCCCGATCCGGCTGTTCGTGCACGACCCGATGAAGACGACGTCGACCCTCTGGCCCGCGATCGGCTGGCCGGGCGCGAGGTCCATGTAGGCCAGCGCCTTGTCCAGCGCCCGGCGACCGGCGTCGTCCGGGGCGTCGTCGGGGGACGGCACCCGGCCGGTCACGGCCACGCCCATGCCCGGGTTGGTGCCGTACGTGACCATCGGCTCGAGCGCGGAGGCGTCGAGCGTGATCGTCCGGTCGTACGTCGCTTCCGGGTCGGACGGGAGGTGCCGCCAGCGCGCGACGGCCTCGTCCCACTCCGCGCCCTGCGGCGCGTGCCGGCGCCCGTGCAGGTACTCGAAGGTGGTCTCGTCGGGGGCGACCAGTCCCGCGCGCGCGCCGCCTTCGATCGACATGTTGCAGATCGTCATGCGCTGCTCCATGCCGAGCGCACCAATCGCCTCGCCGGTGTACTCGAACACGTGGCCGGTGCCGCCTCCCACCCCGATGCGCGCGATCAGCGCGAGGATGATGTCCTTGGCCGACACGCCGGGCGAGAGCCGCCCCTCGACGCGCACCTCGTATGTCTTCGGGCGCCGCTGCAGCAGGGCCTGCGTGGCCAGCACCATCTCGACCTCGGTGGTGCCGATGCCGAACGCCAGCGCGCCGACTGCCCCGTGCGTGGCCGTGTGGGAGTCACCGCACACGATGGTCATGCCGGGCTGGCTAAGACCCAGCTCGGGTCCGATCACGTGGACGATCCCGCGCGTCTCCGATTCCATGCCGTGCAGCGGGATGCCGAAGTCGCGGCAGTTGCGCTCGAGTTGTGCGATCTGGTACGCCGCCTGGCCGTCCACGATCGGTATTCCGCGTCCGCGTGGCAGGGTCGGGATCGAATGATCCTCGGTGGCCACCGTGCGCTCGGGATGGCGGACGGGCAGACCGCGCTCACGGAGCCCGGTGAACGCCTGCGGGCTGGTCACCTCGTGGACCAAGTGGAGGTCGATCGCCAGGATGGCCGGAGCCCCGGGTTCCTGGGCGACGACGTGCTGGTCCCAGATCTTCTCGACGAGTGTTCGCGGGCGGGACGTGTTGGCCATGACTCGACTTCGTGCGGTTGGGGGGACGTGCGAGCGCAGCCTACCAGACCGCGGCGCGGCGGCCTCTCTGCTCCTCGATCCGGTCGCGAGTGGAGTGGACGGGATTCCCGCCGCGCTAACGCGACGTTTGGTGTGGACAAGACCGAGGTGCACGGGTACACTCGCGCCTCAACCGCAGGGTGGAGCTCACGTTGGGCCAGACAGTCTCGAAGAGGGACCGGATCGCCGTCGCCGTCACGGCCGATGGTCGCCGCGTGCCCGTCCGCCTGCCCGATGACTCCACCGTCGACGTAACGCTCCTCGGCATCCTCCGGCTCCTCGGCCAGGGGGTGCTCTCCCTTATTAGCGGCTCCCGGCGGGAGCCTGACGGGAGACGGAGCGTGCGCCGCTAGGCGCAGAGAACCGGACCGATCAGGGACCCCCGCCGGACGGCGGGGGTCTTTCGTTTGTGCAGCGGGAGAGCCGGGATGACGATGATGGGACGAGAGACCGCGGGGAGCACGGCCGCAGCGTCCGGGCTGACCACCGCTCGGCACCTGCCCGGAGCCGGAACCGAGGGCGCGATCGCAGTCGAGCACGCACGTACTGAGATGCTCCACGCCGCGAAGCCCCGCGGCCGCACTCGCATCGGCGCGGACGTCGTGTGCGAGGCGCTCCTCCGCCAGGGTGTCGACGTCTTCTTCGGCTTTCCGGGCGGCGTCCTCCTGCCCCTGTACGACGTGCTGGGCGACTACCCTGAGCTCCGCCACGTGCTGGTCCGGCACGAGCAGGGCGCGGCCCATGCCGCCGACGGCTATGCTCGCGCGACCGGCAAGGTTGGCGTCTGCCTGGCCACCTCCGGCCCCGGCGCGACTAACCTCGTCACGGGCATCGGGACTGCCATGCTCGACTCCATCCCGATGGTCGCCATCACCGGGAACGTGGCCGCCGCGCTGCTCGGCAAGGACGCGTTCCAGGAGATCGACATCACCGGCATCACACTTCCCATGACCAAGCACAACTACCTGGTCCGGGACGCGGACGAGCTCCCGCATGTCTTCGCCGAGGCGTTCCACATCGCCCGCACCGGGCGCCCTGGGCCAGTGCACATCGACATCACGAAGGACGCGCTGCAGCAGGAGACGCAGGCGCGGCATCCCGACAGCGAGGCCGTCCTCGCCGCCATCCCCGGCTTCCGGCCGAACTTCGAGGGCCACTCCCGCCAGCTCCGGCTGGCCGCGAAGCTCATCGACGAGTCAGCCCGCCCCGTGATCCTGGCCGGCCACGGCATCCTCCTCGCGCAGGCGTGGGACCAGTTGCGCGCGTTCGCCGAGAAGACGCAGATCCCGGTCGCCCACACGCTCCTCGGCGTGGGTGCCATGGACGAGACGCATCCGCTCTCGTACGGCTACATGGGGATGCACGGCTGGAAGCACGTCAACCGGGCGATCCAGTCATCGGACTTGCTGATCGCGCTCGGCATGCGCTTCGACGACCGCGTCACCGGCAAGGTGAGTACGTACGCCACGGGCGCGAAGATCGTGCACGTCGACATCGATCCCGCCGAGATCGGGAAGAACGTGTCGGTGGACGTGCCCATCGTCGGCGATGTCGGGCGCGTCCTCGCAGCTCTAACCCCGCTCGTTGCCCAGCGGCGCCCCGAGGATCGCGCCAGCTACTTCGCGGAGCTGGCCGAGTGGCGCCGCGAGTCCGAGTCGCGCAGCTGGCACGGGTCCGGCGCTTGGCGCGACGGGCTGCTCTCCGCCGACTACGTGATCGAGCAGATCGGCGCGGCCACCGACCACGACGCCACGCTCGTCGCAGACGTGGGACAGAACCAGATGTGGATGGCGCGCTATGCCGGCTACCGACGCCCGAACTCGCACCTCAGCTCCGGCGGCCTCGGCACGATGGGCTACGCGCTGCCGGCGGCGATGGGGGCGGCCGTGGGCCGACCGGACAAGGAGACCTGGGCGATCTGCGGTGACGGCGGGTTCCAGATGACGCTGCAGGAGCTAGCGACGCTTGTCCAGGACCACATTCCCGTGCGGATCGCCATCCTCGACAACAACAAGCTGGGCATGATTCGGCAGTGGCAGGAGCTCATCTACGCGGGCAACTACCACTCCTCGCACCTGCTCGGGCCGGACTTCCTGAAGCTCGCCGACGCGTATGGCATTCCCGCGTTCCGGGCTACGACGCCGGATGAGGTCCCCGCCGCGATCGCCGCGGCACGAGCGATCGACGGCCCCACGCTGGTCCACTTCCGGATCGCAGATGAGCAGAACGTCTTCCCCATGATGCCGGCAGGCAAGGGACTGTCCGACCTGATCGAGGAGTGGGGAGGGGCCGACGAATGACGGACCCGATGACGCGTCGGCCCGACGCCGCCGCGCCGGCGGCCGGCCCGGAGCCCGTGGCCGCGGTGCAGGCGGCACCGGCCGTGCGCGACGTGCCCGGCACAGGCGCCGGCCGTCGCCACGTCCTGGTCGCAGTGGTTAACAACCGGCCCGGTGTCCTCAACCGCGTGGCGAGCCTCATGCGTGCTCGCAACTTCAACATTGACTCGCTCGCCGTGGGCCACACGGAGCGGCCCGAGGTGAGCCGCATGACGATCACGCTGCACGGCGACGACGTGGCAGTGGAGCAAGCCGCCAAGCAGCTCTACAAGCTAATCGACGTCCTGAAGGTGCAGGACATGACCGCCGAGCCGCGCATCGAGCACGAGCTGGCGCTGGTCAAGGTCCGCGCCACGAACAGCACGCGCGCGGAGATCCTCAAGATCGTCGAGCTATACAAGGGCCGCGTGGTCGATGTTGCTGCGGACTCGGTGATCATTGAGGCGACGGGCACCGAGGACGAGATCGACGCGCTCGTCTCGCTCGTGGGCGGTTTTGGGATCAAGGAGATGGTCCGCACCGGCACGACCGTGATGGTGCGCGGCCCGCAGGTGGTGGAGTACGAGGGAGTGACCAAGTGACGGCGCGTGTGTACTACGACGCGGACGCGGACCCGGGCGCGCTGCAAGACCGGACCGTCGCGATCATCGGCTACGGAAGCCAGGGACACGCGCACGCGCTGAACCTGCGCGACTCTGGCGTCAACGTGGTGGTCGGCCTTGCCGCGAACAGCAAGAGCCGCCCAATCGCCGCCGAGGCCGGGCTACGCGTCGCCGACGTGGGCGAGGCCGTTCGCCAGGCGGACTCGATCATGATCCTCGTCCCCGACACCGCCCAGAAGGCCGTCTACGATGCGGAGATCGCCCCGAACCTCCGGCCAGGCCGGCTGCTCCTGTTCGCCCACGGCTTCAACATCCACTTCGGGCTGATCGATCCACCCGGCGGCGTCGACGTCGGCATGGTCGCGCCCAAGGGCCCCGGGCACCTGGTCCGGTCCGTGTACGTGGAGGGCGGTGGCGTGCCCGCGCTCTTCGCCGTGCACCGCGAGGACACCGGCACCGCCCGCGCCCGCGTCCTCGCCTACGCGCGCGCCCTCGGAGCGACGCGCGCCGGGGTCCTGGAGACGACATTCGCCGAAGAAACCGAGACCGACCTGTTCGGCGAGCAGGCAGTCCTCTGCGGCGGCGTCTCGAACCTGGTCAAGAACGGCTTCGAGACACTCGTGGTGGCCGGATACCAGCCCGAGCTCGCCTACTTCGAGGTGATGCACGAGCTGAAGCTCATCGTGGACCTGATGTACCGCGGCGGGCTCAACTTCATGCGGTTCAGCGTCAGCGACACCGCCGAGTACGGAGACTACGTGTCCGGACCGCGGATCGTGGACGCCCACGTCCGGGAGACCATGCAGCAGGTCTTGGCCGAGATCCAGGACGGCACGTTCGCGCGCAGGTGGATCGCGGAGAACGAGGCCGGCCGGCCGGAGTTCAACCGGCTGCGGCGGCAGGACCAGGACCACCTCATCGAGCAGGTGGGTGCCGAGCTTCGCTCGAAGATGCGCTGGCTCAACCCCGTGGAGGTTCGGCCAGAGCAGGCCCAGGCGTCGGCCGAGCGGTCGCGCGGGGAGGGAGGAGCCTGATGACGGTTTCGGCGGGCGGTCCCGGCGTCGAGCCGGGACGCGTGCGCATCTTCGACACGACCCTGCGCGATGGCGAGCAGGCCCCGGGCGCCGGGCTCACCGCGGCCGAGAAGCTCGAGGTCGCGCGCGCCTTGGTGCGGCTCGACGTCGACGACATCGAGGCCGGCTTCCCGGCCTCGTCGCCGGGCGACTTCGACGCGGTCAACCGGATCGCGAAGGAGACGAGGGGCGTGGCGGTCGCCGCGCTGGCTCG